>CBDUZO010000135.1:0-8206 GCA_965371725.1 uncultured Phycisphaerales bacterium | reverse complement strand
CGATGATCGTCGCCGGCTGGAGGGTGGAAACACGTAAAGGCTTGTCAATGCAGGGCTTACAGCCGTTCCGGGCTGATCGGCGAGCGCAACGTATGATCTATTATAGGACCTTGACGCGGAACCGGGCGCAGATCGGGCAGTGGATGCGGAAACGCGCATAATGCCGCCCACGGCCAGGGGGGGCCGGCCCCAGCGGCGGCCCCATTTACCAGGAATACCCCCCTAATACCTACGAAATTTGCGTCGTTTGCTTCTTGGCACGGGTGTATTCTGTGTTTCGTTGTTGTTCTGAGGCGGCTTTTCGGGTGCTTTTTGGAGTAGGGAGGTACTGATGGGCAGGCCTACATTTGCGAAATTCGTTTGAAATTCGGCGTTTCGACGTTTGGCGGCGTCCCAAGCGTGTCCCCGGCGTCGTGGGGGGGCACCCAGCTAGTTGGTAGGGTTCTGATTGGTATTGGAGTAGGTGATGTCTCTGGCCTCTGTGGACGAGTTGCTGGCTGATTTGGTTGCTTGGGTGGTCTCGAACTCTGCGCGATTACGTGCGCCGTTTATGGGCAATCCACGGCCAATGGCGAGACGCCTCCTGCGACCGGAACGCGACCGATGCGACCTATAGGCGACCGGTTGGGAACAGCCGACCGGTCGCACCGAGAACCGCGTTCTCGGGGGCGAGACAGCCGTTTTCCAGTGAACGCGACCGATGCGACACATCCAATCCCTACTGTTAGGGTAGAGCAAGCGGTATGGGCACGCAGCTCGCGTCCGTGTTCGTGGGAGTCAACGCAGCAGACGCGTGTTCATTGGGTTGCGTTGATAGACTCAGGACGGGTTGGGCGTCCAGCGTGGCAACGTGGGATGGGAGCTCCGCACAATTCCGGTCTGCATAGGCTGACGGACCGGGCAAGGAAGTGATCCGGGATAGAGGAGATATCTGCAAATATTGTGGATGACCGATGATCAGGCGGCGGCATTCTTGACTCCATCGGCAGCTTCACCTCGCCCGCGGCGGACCGCGCCAGGCTACGGAATGAGCCAAGCTCAGGATATTAAGGGGTAGCGCAGTTGCGTTTCGGGGTAGCGCGGCCTTTCGGCGCTACCGACGAATCGTCTCGTAACCCGTTGTAAACAAACGGCTTACGACTGGGCGATACAGGACTTGAACCTGTGACCTCCTGCGTGTCGAGCAGGCGCTCTAGCCAACTGAGCTAATCGCCCTGTGTTAGGGGCGACTATAGCGTCCATCGGTGCCTTGGCAAGAGTACCACAGTGATGCAGCTCGCGCGGCTTGCCACGGGGTCGAACATGGGGGGGATGGAGATTCCAGCCTCAGAAAACTGGCCGGTTCCGTGCGGTCCCCTGGGCAGAGAGCACGCTTGGGCACTTATAACCTTAGGCTGGAGCGGTAGTTACGGTGCGTGCAAGCCAGTGTGCCGGCGACCGGAGGAGCTGCGAACGAGACAAGGAGCTAGAGCAGTTTCGGCGTTCATGTAGCGCTTTCGGGCTGGAGAGTGACTGTAGCACACGGGATACCCGCGCGGACTTCAAGCCCGCGGCTCGCTACGTCACCACCAGAACCGCGCTAACATCGGACGCCCGCCCGCAACTGCACGCGCTGGACATACCTCATGCGGCCGAGTATCGAAACGGCATGAACCACACCGATACCCAGCTACGTCGAATCGGCTTGCTCACCGGCGGCGGCGACTGCCCGGGACTCAATGCGGTTATCCGAGCGGTCACCAAATCCGCGATCGTCGAGCACGATCTAGAGGTCTTGGGAATCGAGGACGGGTTCCTCGGATTGATTGAGAACCGCGTTCGCCCGCTCAGCTTTGAGAATGTATCCAACATTCTCGATGTCGGCGGGACGATTCTCGGTACGAGCAACAAAGCCGACCCCGCCCGCTACTGTGTGGGCCGTAACGAGGACGGCTCACTCATCTTCGATGATGTGACAGAGCGTGTCATCAAAACTGTCAACGAGCACAAACTTGATGCCCTGGTGTGCGTCGGTGGCGACGGCACGATGTCCGGTGCGTCGAACCTGATCAACCACGGTCTTCGCATCGTCGGCGTCCCGAAGACCATTGACAACGACCTGATGCACACGGAGGTCACATTCGGCTTCGACTCGGCCGTCTCTACCGCCACCGACGCGATCGATCGAATCCGTACTACGGCTGCGAGCCATCACCGTGTCATGTTGCTGGAGCTGATGGGGCGCAACGCCGGTTGGATCACGCTGCACGTCGGGGCAGCCGGCGGCGCGGATGTCATCTTGATCCCCGAAATCGAGTTCGATCTGGAGAAGGTCTGTCAGCGGTGCCTCGAACGAAGCCGAAAACATAAGACGTACACGCTCATCGCCGTATCGGAGGGGGCCAAACCGATCGGAGGAAGCGTGGTCGTCGACCGTGTGGTTCATGAATCACCCGACCCGGTCCGTCTTGGCGGCGTGGCTGAGGTGCTTTGCGAGCAGATCGCCGCTCGTACCAAGCTCGAATGCCGGGCCACGATTCTCGGGCACGTGCAGCGCGGCGGAAGGCCGACGGCATTTGATCGCGTATTGGCCACGCAGTTCGGACACCGCGCCGTTGCGTTGCTCACGACGGGCCGGTTCAACCGGATGGTTGCCATGCAAGACGGCCGGTTGACCAGTGTTCTCATCGCCGAAGTAGCCGGCAAACAGCGACTCGTCCCGCTCGATCACCCGCTGGCGGCGGCCTGCCGCGCTACCGGCGCCTCCTTCGGTGACTAGAGCATTTCCCGTTTCTGTGTGCCGAGCCGCGGGCTGCCGCAAAGCGGCTTTGCCGCGCCCGCGCGGATTCACGTGCGCCAGAGGGTATCCGGCGAATGAAACACCGGCGCACAATAGCGAGTTTCGCTATAGCCCAAAACAAGCGTACCATAATGCCTTGTTGGCCGGCGGGCACTTCCTACTCGCCGGCGCCTTCTGGTTCCCGGTAACCCCGGGTGATACGAATGAGGACGGCGGGATCACACTCGATGATTACGAAGGGTTCGCGGACTGCGTGTCCGGTGAAGGCACTGAACCACAAGACCCGATCTGCGCCTTGTATGACTCGAATGGAGACGGGGACATCGACCTACAAGACTACAGCGCACTCCAACGCAGCTTCAGTGGCCCGCAGCTAAACGGCAACGTGACCGTATTCCTAACTCGTATCTGACGGTATCGTACCGTGGGGTGGCATCCGAGTCGCGCTCCTCTCACGGCGACCGAACCGATGAAGTCGGCGTGACTTATCCCAACCAAAACGCGAACACAATAACCCGACTGACCCACTCGTGCCGGAAGCGGCCATTCCTGGAGTAGGAAGGCGTTCTCAGGAAAACCGTAAGATGCTTTGGGACAAGGACTGATGAGACTACGCCGCGGAGGATTCGAACCTCCAACCTTCGGTTCCGTAGACCGATGCTCCCGTTACGTAACCGCTAACAGTGACCCAACTTATGAGAATCCGGATTCTGTCTTGGCGTCTTGCTTGGCGCGTCTGGCGCAGGATGAGCCCGATCTGGCAGCGATTGTAGCCGCGTGGCCCGAACTGCTGGAAGCCATCCGCGCGGGCATCGTGGCAATGGTCAAGGCGACTGGAGAATGACGGAGACGTACGGTGAATCGCATTTCAGGTGTCACCACGTCTGTGACAGGGCTCCGAGAGTTAGCTCCCGCCGGCGTGGTCCCAGCGTTTCGTGCACGCGCCCGCGCGAGGCGCTGAACATGCCGTGCCTGACCAACTCGGTTTTCCAACCGTTGACAATACTGACACTGACAGAACCTCTACTGGTGCCATCGCAAGCGGTGATTTTGTCATTGCCGATGGGCGTTCTCGCTCGCGTGCGAGCTTCGCGGCTCGGGTTGAAGGTTACTTCGACCAGGCCCCCGCCCGTTCCTCACAAACCATTCGTGTGTGCCCGCGCGAGAGGCCACGGACCGCGAGAGGCACGTCGACATGGAGAACGCCCCCCCCGGGGCGTGTACGCGTCACCGCTATTCCTGGCACAATTTCGCTACTGATTCTCAGCCAGCGACCGGACGCGACGCATGTGGCTGGCTACAGGACGTGGCAGAGTCTCGGCCGACAAGTCTGCAAGGGCGCGCGTGGAATCACGATCTTCGCACCGTGTCGGTTCAAACGCGAAGTCGAGCGCGACAACGGCGAAACGGACGAGCGTGAGGGAGTCTACTTCCGCGCCGTTCACGTTTTCGACGTCGGCCAGACGGACGGGAAAAAGCTTCCGGACATCGACGTGCCAACCGTTGACATGGCAGCCGATCGACTGCTCGCCGATCTTCAGCAAGTCGCCGGCAAGCGCGGTATCGCTGTTTCGTTCCAGCCGATCGAGTCCGGCGCGTTTGGTGTGTCCAAGGGTGGGAGCATCGAGGTTGACGACGGACACGCGACGGGACAGCAAGCTAAGACGCTCGCACACGAGCTTGCACACGAAGTACTGCACAAGGCCGATCGTCCGGAACGTATGACACGGAACCTGGCTGAGCTTGAGGCGGAGTCCGTCGCCTACGTTGTCTGCCGACACTTCAGCCTTGAAACGGAAGTCCGATCGAGTCGGTACATCGCGCTTTGGGACGGAGACGCCAAAGCGCTTCGGGCGAGCCTGGAGCGGATCAGCAAGACGGCGCGCGACATCATCGACGATCTTGAGTCCCTTCGGGCGCGAAAGGCGGTGGCCTGATGCTATCCGAACGCTACCGGCCGAAAAGCTGGGACGACTTCATCGGCCAGCCACAAGTACTGCCACAACAAGGCGCTGCCGAACGTGCTGATCGCCCAGCGGGTGGCGCACGTGATGCGAACCTCGGTGCGTGTGCTCTGGCCGCTGCCAGCGGTCATCGGGCGATCCGAGTAGTCCAGGCCAATCAGCAGACACGCGTTTAGAACGCGCCCAGCCGTTTCGCATCGCCCTGCTGCAACCTCTCACAAACCTACCTGACTTCTGTACTTGCAAGGCTCTATGTAACGCGCCGGGCAGGACTCGGGCCGATTACCGCGGGCCGTCTGCTAGTTGGGCACCCACCGGGGCGGAGGAGGCAGCTCCCGCTGACGTGCGTCCGCCAACCGTCCCGCACGTGCGCGAGGGGCACCTGCGAGAATCCGGTGAGCCAGCCCTCGACCGGACAGTCGACCCGGATCTACAATGATCCGGAAGGCACGTTGGACACGCCAGCAAAGGCAAGGGTGGCACTCTCGCGGATGTTGTGGTGGGCAATAGCCCATCGTAACCTTCGGAAAGAAGGATCAACCATGAAACGTTTGGCTTTCTCTGCAGGTCTGCTGTTTGCATCCTTCTGGGCCGCCGCACCCGTAGGGGCTGATGGTGGATTCTTCCCACACGTCCTGGGCGAGGCGGGCGATCTCGCACAGACGCGTCAGGAGGTGCTGCTTGCATTCTACAGCGTTCTGCCTTCTGCAGATGACTGTGCCGACGCTGAGCCCCTCTCGCCGCGCGACGGGTACTATTCCGGTGCGACTTTCGGCGCCTCGAATTACAGTCCGAACAGTTGCGGAGCTTCCGGAAGCAGCCCCGCTGTCTGGTACAGCTACACGCCCGCCACGGATGGAGAAATGCGCGTGCAGGTGTACTGGCGCCACCGGGAGGATCCGAACGACATCCCAGCCGAACTCCTCATTTCGGTTCACAGCGGCTGTCCCGGGGACGATGGCGTTCTGTTGGCCTGTCCTAGTAGTGAGTTGCATCTTCAACACATGCAGAGCGTCACGCTCGATCAGCCTGTTGTGGCGGGGACCCGATACCTGATTAGGATTGCCGACAAACGGGGTTCCAGACGGGAGTTCCTGCTGCAGCTTTCCGGGCCGGCGACGGAAGCAGATGAGGTAGCAGGAAACGCCGTGCCCTTTGCGACGTACGCGTTGCGCAGCCGGTACGTTGGTGAACCCGGGACGTTCGCATGGGTGGTGCCTGCGCCGGCGACGCCAACGGGCGTGGTCGCCCACGAAAGCGGCGCGCTGTTCGACTACCTCGGTGAGCAGACACGTCCAAGGTTCGTGTCGTACGACTTCGGCTTGGGTTTGGGTGACGAGGGTGCTCCACCCGCGCCGGATGGCGAGGCCTCCGGCACGGAACTCGTTGAGGTGGAAGCCCAGGGAGAAGCCGGTATCTTCAGTTGGGCTGCGTTGACGAGCACGGGAAGCGAAGCCCTGTTGGAGTGGCTCAACCAGAACGATTTCACCATCCCCCTTGAGGCCGACGAAGTTCTCGACCCGTACATTCAAAGCGGCTGGCATTTTCTGGCCATTCGCGTGCGTGAGCCGGATGCAGTTGAGGTAAATGAGGAAGATGAGATTGAGATTCCTCCGATTCAGTTCACTTGCCAGACTTCCCAACGCGTGTATCCGATGGCCATCTCACAGGTGTCCGCGGCGGACGAAACGGAGGTGTTGATCTATGTGCTTGCCAACCACCGGGTCGAGGCTGCCAATCTGCTCAATGGTCTGATCGATCGAGAAGCGGTCATCTACGATCCCACCAGCCCAAGCGAGACAAGCTACGAGAGCGTGTTTGCCCAGACTATTCAGGGCCTTGGCGGCACGGCTTTGATCACGGAATGCGTAAGCCGCCAAGGCTGGTTCGCACTCAATGATCTGAAGGGGGTGTGGGCGGCACGCCCACCGGGAGCATGCAGTGGTTGGACTCTGACACGCATGCGCACGGTCCTGTTGCGCAGCCAAATGGATCTGGACTTCGAGTTTCAGGATGCCGCAGACAACACGCTTATCTCCAGGGAGTATTGGGTTTATCCGGCGCAGGACACTGACCAGGACGGTGTACTGGACCACAGGGATGAATGCGCGGACACACCCGAGGATGACATCGTCAACACGGATGGTTGCTCGTGCGCCCAGATCGAATGCGACGACGGGCTGTTCTGCAACGGGCCGGAGCATTGCGATGGAGGCGAGTGCATGACGGTCGACGTGCCTGTTTGCGGCTCTGACAGGTTCTGTGATGAAGACGTGGATGCATGCGTCGAATGCCTGGGCGATGCGCATTGCGCGGACGGGTTTTTCTGCAATGGTACGGAAACCTGCATTGACGGCGACTGCGTCTCGGGCGTCGGGCCCTGCACGGTCGATGCGCTCTGCAATGAGGAGCTGGATGTGTGCATCGATTGCCTTAGCGATGCGCACTGTGAAGACGACGACCCGTGCACGATCGACTACTGCGTGGTCGGCTCCTGCGCAAGCATTCCACTTCCGTGCCAGGACGGGTTGTTTTGCAACGGTGTTGAACGGTGCATCAACGGCGAGTGCGTGGCAGGTGAGTCACCCTGCGGTCCTGATGGGTTCTGCGATGAGACCCAAGACATCTGCGGCCAGGTTCCGTGGCCGGCTGATCCAACTCCGTGTGTCGGAAACGCCGATTGCGAAGACGGTGTTTTCTGCAACGGCGCCGAGAGGTGCGTGGACAACACGTGTGCTTCGGGACCGGCGCCCTGTTCGGCTGGCGAGACCTGTGACGAAGTGAATGGGACCTGCTTGCGCGCCGGATCGATGTGTGGAGTGATGGGATCCGGTTGCGGACCGACCGGCCCAACAGTGGGCCTGATCCTCTTCGGTCTGTTCGCCTTTCGGTTCGTTCGAACGCACTGAGCCCCGGGTCTTTGAGTTTATCGAGCTCAGGGGCATGTCGATGCACCATGTCGCTCGATGCGCCGGCATCGACGTGGCGTGCGTGCATCACTACCCACTGGGCCGGAGGAGGTAGCTTCCGTTGACGTGCCTTCATCCCCTCGCGCGTGCGCGCATGCGGCGTGCCCTGACCCCTCAGAATCGTTCTGACTCCCTGTGTCGCTCCAAGGGGTGTCACAGAGGGCGTCTGAGCCGCTTGCGTCCCATGGCGCTCGTCTGTGGTCCGTTAGGGGGGTGTACGGGGCGTTCCTGGTGGCGTGGATCGGGTGCAGGTGGCCTGTGTGGGCAGATGGTCGCGTGGCCGAGAACCGTCGCCTCACCGAATCACGCTAATCCTCCGACGGAGCTTCGTCGGTCGACTTCGGAAGCTTGGCCCGCCATTCGGCAGCCTTGGCATCGTGGCCCTTGCCCGGCTCGGCGGAGTGCCAGGATTCGGAGCGTGCGGCCAGATGTCGCGAAGTTATTCAGTGATGACCCTGGCGGGACGCACACCGAGGTAGTTGCTGCGGGTCTCG
>CBDUZO010000134.1:0-8358 GCA_965371725.1 uncultured Phycisphaerales bacterium | reverse complement strand
ACGGTCTGTTCTGCGACGGTGAGGAAGTCTGTCATGCCACGCTCGGCTGTCAGGACGCAGCCGATCCGTGCAGCGGCCAGATTTGCGACGAGACGGCCGATGCCTGCATCGACATTGTCTGCCTTGGCGACGGCGACTGCGACGACGGTCTGTACTGCAACGGCGCCGAGACCTGCCTCGATAACACCTGCCTGCCCGGAACGACCGTCGACTGCAACGACGATGTCGCGTGCACCGTGGATTCCTGCAACGAATCGACCGACTCCTGCGACCATGTGCCCAACCACGCTTCGTGCAGCAACGGTCTGTTCTGCGACGGTGAGGAAGTCTGTCATGCCACGCTCGGCTGTCAGGATGCAGCCGATCCGTGCAGCGGCCAGATTTGCGATGAGACGGCCGATGAGTGCGTTGCGGCGGGATTCGAGGGGTATGGCGCGGCTGCTTCCGGTGGCACGGGAGGCGAAGTCTACCATGTCACCAGCCTGGCCGACAGTGGACCGGGGACGTTGCGCGACGGCATCGTGAATCGGGACTATGACGTCGACGGTCCTCGAACGATCGTTTTTGACGTGGCGGGGACGATCACGCTGCAAAGCGACATCATCGTCCGCGAACCGTATCTGACGATCGACGGCTCGACCGCTCCCGCACCGGGCATCACGATACACAAGGCCACGATTTATGATGGTGAGTTCATCATCGGTGGAACGCACGACATCATCGTCACCCACTTGCGCTTCTGGGGTCTTTGGGAGACCGGCGGCGCACACAGCAACAACGCGGCAACCATCATGATTGATGGAGATTCCAACCCGGATCGTCACGCCAGGAACATCGTCCTGGATCACATCACGGCGCGCAACGCGACTGACGGTGGTCCGGACATCTGGGGCGAAGTCAGCGATGTCACCATCTCTTGGTGCTTCTTCTTCTACAACTGGCATCCAACGCTCGTGTCGCACTACCCTGCTCCCTTCCAAACACGGGAGCGCATCTCGATGCACCACAATGTGTACGCGAAGAACGGTGAACGACAGCCACAGATGCGGGCGGACGTGCGTGACTTTGATTACGTTAACAACGTGGTTTATGATTGGGGCTACTTCGGCGAATGGAGTGGGTTCGGGGTCCGCATTCTCAACCACGCTGGGGAACCACACGTCAACGGCAACTTCATCGGGAACTACTTTCTCCCGACGATTCGCCCAGAATGGGCGCTGGTGTACGGCATCGAACCCGGCGCCGATGCCGCTGATGGTGGGCCCGTCAACACCGTCGCTCAGGGAACGGTCGTCACCTCAAGCCTCATGGGCGATTTGTACGTGGGAGGCAATATTCTCCCGGACCAGAACCGGGACCACTACTCGACCGTAGGTGAACCGTTGACCGTACCAGCCTACGCCCAGGTTACCACGTACGGCGCTGATCAACTGGTCAATCAAGTACTTCCTTCTGTCGGCGTGCAGTATCGAGATGCCGAGGAGCAGGGCATCCTCAACGAACTCGCCGGGGCCATGGGCAGTCCCGGGAACGCTCCTCCGGTGGCCGACGCAGGGCCGGGCCAAGCCATCGACCTTGGTGATCCGGTTACGCTCGACGGAACCGGAAGCCAAGATTCGGACGGTGCGATCGAGGCCTACGTCTGGACGGAACAAGGTGAGCAGATTGCAACCGGTGCCACGCCGACAATCACGCCATCCGATCCGGGTCAGCATACGATCACCCTAACGGTGACCGATGATGATGGAGCTACCGACAGCGATGAAATGATCCTCACGGTTCACGACCCAAGTCAACCGGGCACGGCGTATTACGTGGCTACCGATGGGAATAACGCCAACCCAGGGACGGAGGCCTTGCCGTTCAAGACGCCGCAGCAGGGCTACGACGCGGCGGGCCCTGGTGACACCATCTACATCAAGGCCGGTACGTACTATCCCAACAGCAACGCCGGCACGAGAAACTGGGGTGGCGAAATCGGGCTCAGTGGTGGGATCGTCATTTCCCACGGCGGCACCGTGGATGATCCTATCCGCATCGAGCCGTATCAGAATGACGAAGTGGTCTTCGACGGCCAGGAGAACGCAAATCGAGGCATCATGCTCAGGCAGGACGGCCTCAACGGGCGTACGACGGACGAGGTCGGCTACGTAGTGATCGGCAGCAATTCTCGCAAGGCCGGGTTCACTTTTCGGAACTTCACGGGTATTGGAATCGACATCCGGGGGATCAATCCGGTTGACGCCATGTCGAACGTGCACCATATCACCGTCAATTACTGCGTGTTGCACGATATTGACAATGAGATTTCCGCTAGCGGCATCTACTGTGGCGGAACCAGCTACGTTCACATACGTCGCTGCGTCAGCTATGGTTGCAACCGCGGGCTCTGCTTCGGATACCATGTTAACGAGCGAAACGACTACGTCGCCAACAGCTATTCCACCGTCGAGTACTCTCTTGCCTACGACATCTATGATCCTGGCGGCGGCGGAGGGAACGCCCAGGGGTTCCAGTTCTCTGGATTCAATGACAACGTCTATGCTCATCACAACGTTGCCTATGAGTGTTCGGACATGGGCTTCGGTGGTCTCCAGGTCATTACCGGTCGGTTTGAGTACAATGTCGTGTATCATTCTAATCTGCGCAACAGTAGTGGTGGTAACGGTCACGGGTTCAAGTTGGGTGTCGATTTTGCGGAGGATCTAACCTATCGAAACAACATTGTCTTCGGCTGCCGCGTCTACGGCTTCCACGCGACCGGCGAAGAGAACAGCCGTTACTACAACAACCTTTCCTATGGAAACGGCGAGGGGGCGTTCCATGCAATGACCGATTCGGTACTTCGCAGCAGCATTGCTGACGCGAACGGAGGGGACGCCGATTACAACGGCAGTGGAATCAACGTCGATTACAACTACTGGAGCAACAACATCCAGCTCGGTCCCCACGACATTCTCAAACAGCCGGGCGACGTCGTATTCGTGGACCCCGACAATCCGGGTGTGATCACCGACATCATGGATGACGACTTCTCGAATGTCCCCGGTTTTCACCTGGCCGAAGGCTCCCCTTGCATCGACACGGGGGGGTTTGCCACCCACACTGTGTCCGCCGGTGTTGCCACGACGCAAATCCAAGTGGATGATGACCCGCGTCGAATCTTCCGCGTGGGCGAGACCATTCAGGTGGAGGACGCCGATAGTGCCATTATTGAGGATATGACCGAGGATACGATCACGGTTGGCTCGCCGCTAACCTTCTCATCGGGCAAGGGGGTACACTGGCCGTGGAACGGTAGTGCGCCCGACATCGGTGCTTACGAGTATCAACCATAAGACGTTAGACACCGGCGCCGCTTGGCCAACACCGACCGATACACTTGGAAGTCTTCTGGCTGTAGGTCCTCGACAAGCCGCCTGTTGCCTACGCGTCCCGCGAATTCTGCCAGGATCTTCCGACAGTCCTCGAACCACCGCGGCCCGATCTCGGAAGCGTCCAGCTTCTCCTGCTGTCATCCAAGGAAAGCGTTGCAGGCGTTCTTGACCGTAAGCCTGGGGCTGGATACCCTGCGTGGTGTCAGCGGGCACCCAAAACCGGCCAGCCATGGGCGGGTTCCGCACGGCCAGTTTGGCGCAGCTCGCGGTCGCAGTTTTTCGCCCCCAGCACCCTCAGAGCAAGGATGCAGGGCACTGGGGGCGAAAAACTGTTAGGGGGATGTTGGCCGGTTCTAACCTGCCCGATAGTGGCCGGTTTGAACCTGCCCGGTGACACGTGGTGTGCGGCCGGCGTGAAGGTCAGCGGCGACGTCGCGGTTGCGAGTATTCTTGCACCGCCGCCGTCGCGCTGTTCCACGCGATGTCAGGAGCGGATTGCAGGACCGGTTGGTTGGCGTCCTCCGTTCCCGAGAAACAGGAGAATGACGTAAGTCGTTTATTTGCAATAGGTTGGAGAGGTGGGTGAGTGGCTGAAACCAACGGTTTGCTAAACCGTCGTACTGGTTTACACCGGTACCGCGGGTTCGAATCCCGCCCTCTCCGTTTTGCCGCGTTTCCAACCTGGAAGCGCGGCTTTCGCTTAACCGCTGGATGGCCTATAGCGCTTTCGATGGTCTCGTAGCGTCCGGCGGCCAGGAATCTCCGGCGGAACTTCGGGATTCGGAGGCTACATCAGAATAGAACTTGTTCTATCCGGACGTCGAAAGCCTACAGTTTCTTGTAATCCTCGTTCGTATCCACATCAAGCCTAACGCCCGGATCATCGACCTCCACAAGCGTTACACGATCCTCATGGATGCGCGGCAACATGCGCAGCCCGCCCGTAAGGTTGCTCACGATTCTTCGCATCGCGTAGGGGAAGATGATCGGATGACCGCGTTTGCCGTGGTGCGTCGCAACGATGATGCGATCAGAGGTTGATCGAAACGTCTCCATGCACACACAGCCACTCTGAGCGGCAAGCGTCGGCATGTCCGCGGGAACCACGAGCACGCCATCACGCTCACCCGGTTGAAACCGATCCAACGCCGCGATCCCAATCCGAATCGAGTCGATCATCTCGCTGTCCGGGTCATCATTGATGGCAATGTCGATGCGCGAATCGTCCGGCAACTGAAGCCTCTCAACGAGTTCCGTGCGTGTGACAACCACGACACCGCTTGCCCCCGCCGTGAGCAGCGCGGTCGTAACCGTGCCCGCCATGGTCGACCCGCGATAAGTGAGTGTCTGCTTCGGTCGCCCCATGCGCCGCCCCAGACCGGCGGCTGGGATGATGCCCCAAACCCGTGTGCTATGATTCACATTGCTCATTCCGACGCCTGCAGTGTTTCAACAAAGGTCGTTCCGTTTTCTTCCCCCCTTACCAAGGGGAGACAGAGGGGGGTCTGCTTCCTTCCCCCCTTACCAAGGGGGGAGAAGAACCTCCCCCAACCCCTCCTTGTCAAGGAGGGGAGGAGGAAACACCCTTACCTTTCTGGAAACGGTGTTAGCCCTACGTATCCCGGCAGCAGTAACGCGAGAGCGACTCACGGCGTAGCAGCGAACGGCTCGTTTCGTGCCACCGCTCAAAGCATCATGCGCACGTCAGCCGCCTTTGCACCATCCGTCGAGGCGAAGATCGGATTGATATCCAACTCACGAATCTCGGGGTTCTCGACGAGCATCCGTGACACACGCTGGATCGTTTCCTCCAACGCCGCCAGGTCAGCCCCCGCCTGACCACGCACGCCGGTCAGTAACTTGTAAGCCCGCAACGACTCGATCATCTCCCGCGCCTCGCGCCTGCCTACGGGCGTGACCTTGAAGCTCACGTCCTTGAGCACCTCGACCAGGATCCCGCCCAGACCGAACATCATTACGTGCCCGAGCCCCTCGAAGGCCTGCGCCCCGACAATGACCTCGTGCCCACCGCCCAACTGCTCCTGTACCAAGAACTTCGGTGACGCCTGCGCAAAGCGGTCGGTCATCCGTTCGATGTGTCCCTTTAACGAATCACGATCGCGGATGTTCAAGACCACGCCACCCGCGTCGGTCTTGTGCACGACACTCTCGGCATCAACCTTGAGCACCACCGGATAACCAATCCCGTCTCCAGCCGCCAGACATTCATCGACACCGTCAACCGATTCCCAGCGGGCCGTGCCAACCCCGTAGCAGCCCAACAGTGCGTAACCCTCCTCGGCGCTTAAGCAGGTTGCACCGCGCCCTACGGCCGCTCCCATGATGGACCGGGCACGCGTCGTGTCAACATCGGAGAATGACACGGGGACGTCATCCGTTCGCTTTGAGAATGCGGCATACCGTCCCATTGACACAAGGGCTCTGGCACCGGTCTCGGGCATGTCATAGGTTGGCACTCCGCCGTCCCGGATGACCTTGAGCGTTTCGGCCCATCCCGTCTTCTCCGTCATGACGGTGGCGACGATCGGCTTGTCGGACCGGCTGCTGGCGGAGGCAATTTCACGGGCGACACCCAGCGTGTCCACGAAGAACGGTGTGACGAAGTTCAGGAAGACCGCGTCGATTCCATCATCCTCGAGCAAGGCATCCAGCGCAGCCGCGAAGTGCTCCGGTCCGGCCGTGGCGAGCACGTCAATCGGGTTGTTGATCGAGGCCTCCGGATAGAGCTTCTCCCGAAGGACGGTCTCGGTTTTCTTGGATAGTGGAGGCATGACCATGCCGCCCTCGATCAGCTCATCGGTGGCGATGATGGCCGGCCCACCGGTGTTGGCGATCATGCCCACGCGATTTCCTGCCGGGATCGGTTGACAGGCGAAAGCGATCGCCGACTGGCAGAGCTCCTCAATGTTGCGGAAGGAGACGATGCCCGCCTTCTCGAACACATGCTCGATGGCTGTGTCCTGCTTCATCAACCCGCCCGTATGCGACGAGACGGCTTTCGCCCCTTCCGCCGTGCGCCCGACCTTCATCGCCAGAATCGGCTTGCGACGCGCAACCTGCATCGCCACATCGAGAAACGCTCGCGGATCCGGCAGGCTCTCGATGTGCACGACAATCACCTTCGTCTCGTCGTCCCGGCCGTAGTGCTCGATGATCTCGGGAATTGACACGTCGCAGGCGTTTCCATTACTCGCATATTGACGCACGCCAACGCCAAGCTCCGTGATCCGCTGGTGGATCACTTCACCCACGCCGCCGCTCTGAGCGACAATCGAGATGTACCCCGGCGTTGGACGGGTGAATGTGAAGTTGCAGTACGCTCGAACAGCCGGGTCGGTGTTGATGATCCCCTGGCAGTTAGGCCCGAACACACGGATGCCCGTCCTCCTGGCAGCCGCTTTGAGCTGACCCTCGAGTGCCGCGCCCTCGTCACCGATTTCGCGAAACCCGGCCGTGTTGACGATCACGGTATGGACACCCTTCTTCGCGCAGTCCTCGACGCACGCCGGTACGAATGTGTTCCTGATGACGATGTGTGCGACGTCAACCGGATCAGGTACATCGAGGATCGACGGATAGGCCTTCAGCCCGCGAATTTCCCCACCCTTCGGGTTGACCGGGTAGACCGGGCCGGCGTACCCGAAGTCGAGCAGGTTCTCGATGATGCGGTATCCGATCGTAAGCTCCCGGTTGGAAGCCCCCACAACGGCCACAGCCCGCGGCGAAAACAATGCATCAAGCGACATCCGTCAACCTCCCATAATACAAGATCCAGTTCCAGAATGCCGATTCCCCGCCACCGAGCCGCGGGCTGCCGCAAGGCGGCTCTGCCGCGCCCGCGCGGACCCGAAACTGCGGGAAGACGCCAGCAAACCTGATGCGACGAATCGGCACTATCAAACTGCCCTTGGTATAAGACCCGCAAACCGGACCGTCATGAGCGACAACACAAGTACCCGCAGGGACCGTCCGAAAAGTTCCCGGACAGGCAACGAGCCGAGTCCCGGAGGGACGACCGAAAGTAGCCCAGCAGTTCACTGCTGGGGCACTGCTGGGGTCGCTCGGCCGGGGGAAACCACGAGTCCCGGAGGGACGACTGAATCCTAACCGAGAACGTAACGCGCGTCATACTCCATGTCATGTCTGTCGAGAAAGGCGAGAAACTCCTCCTCGAAGCTCCTTGTCTTGTGGTGCTCCTCTTGGGCCTTGATATACGCGATCGTACTCGTAAGCCCGGAGACGCCGATCCCAAACGCACCATACCCCTCCTGCCAGGCGAAGTCGCCATGAGTGGGAAACGTATCGTGAATCCACTTCGACGATCCGCCCTTGATCAATTGGATCGCTTTCGCCACCGAGAGCGTCGCTGGAAGCGAGATCAAAGCGTGAACATGATCATCCGTACCGCCAACGACAGTCGCCCTCATCCCGTGATCACTGGCAATCCCGCCGATGTACGCCCAAAGACGTTCGCGCATCTCGGACGAAATGGACTTCCGACGCTCCTTCGTGCTGAAGACGTAATGGATGAGGCAGCTCGAGTAGGAATGAGCCATGAAGGATCTCTTCCCTGCGCGGTGTTCAACCGTCCCTACGGGACTGGAATTCTCTTCTCTCATCGGGTAGGAGGCGGGGTTGCCCCCGCCGTCCTCCCACACCACCGTGCGAACGGTTCCGTACACGGCGGTTCAGTTTGAACACTCCAAGCGTCGTGACTCCTGGATGAAGCTCACGAGGCCAAGCTGGCTCAGGTAGCGAGTCGGGACCGCCCGGTTCATGTGGCTGGCGCCAGCATTCCACCAGGGACCTCGGCCGTTTGTCGCTGAGGTCCACGCCTGCTCGTGGCTCAGACCTCGCCGGATGAGTTCTTTCGCACGGGTCCAGTTTCGCTTCCATTGCCGCCATAAAAGGTTCTCCTCCGAATTAGTTACTGGAGAATCGCCCCGGTAATGCCTGTTTG
>CBDUZO010000133.1:0-8440 GCA_965371725.1 uncultured Phycisphaerales bacterium | reverse complement strand
GTTTTTGGTGGGCGGTGCCCACCCTACTTGCTCAATCCATTCCCCACCCTTTTCTAACGAAAAGGACGGGGCACCCGTTGTTTTTGCCGAAGGGGTCACGGCGCGCGCTTGCTTTACTCGTCCGGAACGCCGCTCGGCTGATCGGCAGGAGAGCCCGCTTCCCGCGCTTCGCGGAATAGGGCGATGCTGGCGGTGAAGGAATGGATGAAGTTCTTCCCGCCGACCGGGCCCAGTTCCCCGCCGCAGAAGAAACCGGCGACCGGAATATCCCCCAACAGCTCACGCAGGATGTCGATGTCGTGTCCCGGTTTTGGCCACATGTGCGTGCCCCGGCCGTTGCATCCGAACAGCATCGCCCCGCTGAATTCGGAGCCCTGGTGGGCGGCGAGCAAGGTTCGCAGGTCCTCATCCGCGCTGTCCGCGTCACGGATATGAAACTGCACGGTCGTGCCGACCCGCATGGAGCCCACGACGATGATCGCCCCGTTGACGGGATCCACGCCCACGATGTTGTTGATCAGGAAGTCGCCTCGCCGGAACGGGCCGCCGTACTCGTCGATGACCCGGCCGAGAAACAGGGATTGACTCGCGAGTCGTCTTTCCCTCTCCGACAGGCCCGTGAGCACCTTGCGAAGCTGGTGGAGCACTTTCCGCCCCCCCAACTCCAGAATCACATTCCGGCCCGCCTTTGTGATGACGAACGGTTGACCTATGGGGCGACAGCCCTGCGAAACGACGGTCTGAACGTCAAGTTCCCCCGTGAGCCCCACACCAACCATCCCCTCGCGGACAATCTCGCCATTGATGATCAACCGGTTCTGCCGGGGCTCATGACCGGCGCTGGCGACGCCGCCGATCAACGAAGCGCCGGGGAACACATCGTTTACCTTCTCCACGAACCGGAACACGTCGAAGAGAAACGGATCACCAAGCGCCAGAAAGACCGGGTTGCTCTCGGGTGAAACACCGACCAGGCGTTCCCAGTCGAATTGGCTCTGCGCCTGCTCGAGCTGTGCCTGCGTGAGATGGAAGGGGCGGATGACCACGTTTGGAAGTGATGCGGCCAGCAGGGACATGGAAGGAACGCGCTGGAGTTCCCTGTCACACCCGATCGTGCCCTCGGCCGTGCATCCGATCAGGACGCCGTTGGGCAACACCTTCTCGACACGTTCGATGACCTCCGGCAACTCGTCCTCGAAATGGGCGGTGCAGAACAGCAGCACAAGGTCGACCATTCCAGGCGTCACGCGGCGGTCGATCGGTTCGAGCAGTTGCTCCACGGCCTCGTCGATGTTGTTGGCATCACTGACAGAGGATGCGAAGCGCATCACACACCAGGCCTTCACAAAGAGGACGGGCGTCTTCCGTAGACACGCCGCACCGAAAACTCACAAGGAGACGAACCCTGAGCCCTGGCAAGACCATAGAACGGACTGGCGGGAGAATCAAATCTGCGATATGTTGCCATCGGGTGTAATGCTACCATGGTCGACGGAAACCCCTAAGCTCCACAGCATGCAAAACAGCGAAGGTCTGACACATACGCATTGGCACGTTCGCATCCGACCTCGGACGCCGGAGCTTGACGGGCACGGCCGAGACGTGCTCGCCGACGTACGTGGGATCGGTCTGCAACACGTCGAAGGTGTCCGATCGAGCAAGATTTACTGCCTCGCCGGTACGTTAACCGAACGGGACGTCAGGCTGATCGCGGACGAATTGCTGGGGGACCCGGTGGCTGAGGTCTTCGAGTATCGTCCGGGCTTTTCAGAGCGCCGGGATGCACACCCGGCTGTCGAGGTTCATACGCTCCCCGGCGTCATGAATCCGGTGGCGATCAGCGCGCTCGAAGCGATCCGGCGGTTGCTTGGGGTCAAGGGAAACGCCGGTGCGGCCGTCGAGAATATGCAGACAGCCCGCCGGTACGAGATTCTCGGGGCCACCGGCGCCGATGAACTCGATCGAATCGCCTCCTCCGTGCTCGCCAACGCCTGCATCGAGACGTGGTACATCCAGGGGTTCGGAAGGTCGGATGCGATTCCCGACAAGATCGCCACGCCACCCGATCGCCCCTTTGAGTTGCGACATGTCGAGATTCGTTCGCTGGACGATCACGAGCTGGAACGCCTGTCACGTAAAGGGCACCTGTTCCTCTCGCTCGAGGAGATGCGGACGATTCGCAGTCACTTCACAAAGCTCGGCCGCGAGCCGACCGATCTCGAGCTGGAAACACTCGCGCAGACGTGGTCCGAGCACTGCGTCCACAAAACGCTGAAGAGCGAAATCGAGTATGACGGTGAGGACTTCGGCAAGCCGGGGCGTGTTCATGCCCATTTTGATAACCTGTTGAAAGAAACGATCGTAGCCGTCACCGAGAAGCTCGATCGAGACTGGTGCCTGTCGGTTTTTGTGGATAACGCCGGTGTGATCGCGTTTGACGATGAATACGGTATCGCATTCAAGGTGGAGACACACAACCACCCCTCGGCCATCGAACCGTATGGCGGTGCCGCCACCGGGATCGGCGGGTGTATCCGCGACGTGATGGGCTGCGGGCTCGGAGCCAAACCGATCGCCTCGACCGACATCTTCTGCTTCGCACCGCCCGACTTCGACGCCGCCCGGTTGCCCAAGGACGTGCACCACCCGCGGCGTATCCTCAAGGGCGTCGTCGGCGGGGTTCGTGATTACGGCAACCGCATGGGCATTCCCACGGTCAACGGGGCGATCTACTTCGATGATCGGTATCTGGCCAACCCGCTTGTGTACTGTGGATGCGTCGGGTTGATCCCGCGAAACTGCGTCCACAAACAGCCGCGAACGGGCGATCGGATCGTCGTCGCGGGTGGGCGGACGGGGCGCGATGGGATTCACGGCGCGACGTTTTCCTCGGCTGAACTGACCGATTCGCACGCCAATGAGTTCTCCCACGCCGTGCAGATCGGCAATGCAATCGAGGAAAAGAAGCTCCTGGACGCGCAGTTGCTGGCCCGGGATCACCCGGACGGTTGTCTGTACTCGGCTGTCACCGATTGCGGCGCGGGTGGGTTGAGCAGCGCCGTCGGCGAGATGGGCGAGCAGCTTGGAGCCGTTGCCGACCTGGACGACGTACCGCTCAAATACGCCGGTTTGCGCTACGACGAGATCTGGATATCCGAGGCGCAGGAACGCATGGTCTTCTCCGTTCCGCCGGATCGGCTTGAGACGTTCCTGGCCGTCTTCGCAGCCGAGGAGGTGCAGGCAACCGTTATCGGCACGTTCGCGGATGATCGCGTCTTGCGGGTTCGATACCATGGCCGGACAGTCGGCGAGCTGGATATGGACTTCCTGCACAACGGTCTGCCCAGGTTCCCGCGGAAGGCGAGCTGGAGCGGCGGGCCGCGAACCGCCGTAACGGAACGTAAGCGAAAGGACAAAGGCCCTACCACGGGTAATGGACGCCTGCTTCGCGCGCTTGGCGAGTTCAACACGGCTTCGAAGGAGTGGGTGATCCGGCAATACGACCATGAGGTTCAGGGCCGAAGCGTGATCAAGCCCCTGATCGGACCGACCGTCGGGCCGTCCGACGCAGCCGTTGTCAGACCCGTCTATGACAGTGATCGTGGCATCGCCATCGGTTGCGGACTGTGCCCCGAACTTGCCGACGTTGACCCCTATTGGATGGCGATCGCCGCCGTCGACGAGGCGCTGCGCAACGTCATTTGTGTCGGCGCGAACCCGGATCGAATCGCTATCCTTGACAACTTCTGCTGGCCCAAAGTGGACACCGAGGAATCGCTCGGGGCTCTGGTGCGGACGTGCCGCGGCGCGCACGACGCCGCCCTCGCCTACGGATTACCCTTCATCTCGGGCAAGGACTCGCTCAACAATGAGTTCTCGATGAGCGAGCAGGAGGCGAAGCGGGTCGGGCTGCCCTCGCAGATCGCCATTCCCTATACGTTCCTGATCAGTGCGCTTGGTGTGATCGACGACGTGAACCGATGCGTGACAGCCGACCTGAAGGCACCGGGTGATGTACTCGCCATCGCATCCTCGCCGGTTGACCGTGTGGGACTGGATCGCGCGCGGTCACTCCACCACAGGGTGGCGGAGCTCATTGCATCCGGCAAGGTCAAAGCTGCTCACGATGCAAGTGACGGCGGGCTGGCAGTGGCCGTGGCTGAGATGTGTATCGCGTCGGGTCTCGGCGCGTCGCTGAATCTCGGTACCGACGAAGACTCCGACTCGATTTTTGACACACCGACGACAACGTACATCCTCGAGATGACCGAGGCGGACGCCAACGAGGCTGGTCTGAAGATCATCGGCCGTGTCGAAGATGAACCCCGACTGCGTATCGCGCACGGTGATTCGGAACGGATCGACGTGGCTGTGGCCGACCTGGAAAGGGCATGGCGGTCGCCGCTGGCCCAGGGAGGAGGGCGATAGCCGTGGCCAAGATCCGTGTGATCGTGATCCGAGCAGCCGGGATCAACTGCGATGAGGAGGTCGTCTACGGATGGCAGCTGGCTGGGGCGGAAGCAACGCTCGTGCACATCAATGCCCTGGCGGACAGGCCGTCCATGCTGGATGACGTTCAGATCGTCACGATCCCGGGCGGTTTCTGCTACGGCGACGACATCGCGGCCGGCGTCATCCTGGCCCAACGCATTCTGCTCGAATTGGCTGAGCCCATGCAGCGACTCGTCGAGCGCGGCGGTGGGCTGCTCGGTATCTGCAACGGCTTTCAGGTGCTCGTCAAGGCGGGATTGCTTCCCGGTGGCGACGCGGGTCGTGATCAGGTTACGGTCACTTATAACGACTCAGCCAAGTTCGAGGCCCGCTGGGTCAGGCTGAAGGTCTGCACCGACCACTGCCCTTTCTTGACTGGCGAGACGGAGATCGAGCTTCCCGTCGAGCACGCCGAGGGCAAGGTGGTGACAGCCGGCGACGCCGTAACGGCACGGCTTGAACGCGCCGGGCAGATCGCGGTAAGGTACGTGGATGTGGACGGCGACTGTGACCGCTACCCGGCCAACCCCAACGGTAGCGTCTCGGGCATCGCCGGTCTGTGCGATCCGACCGGCCGGGTGTTCGGGATGATGCCCCATCCCGACCGCCACCTGGCCCACACCCATCACCCTCTCTGGACTCGCCGCAACCCACAAGGCCCACCCGACGGGCTGCGCATCTTCCAAAACGCGGTGGCCCATTGGGGTCGCTAGCGCTGCGTTTTGTAAAGAGTGCGACGGTGCACCGAACTGAGCCGCGGGCTTGAAGACCGCGCGGAGTCTCGTTCACACGAGGGCGGTTACGACCTTCGAAGGTCCGCGCAGACTGAAGTCTGCGGCTCGCATAGTCGTGAAACATATGAAACGCAGTACTGGCGCCGTTTCAACAAAGGTCGTTTCGCTTTCTTCCCCCCTTACCAATGGGGGAATAGTGGGGGATCTGCTTCCTTCCCCCCTTACCAAGGTGGGAGTGAGGGGGGTTCACGCAGGCGGAGAAGAACCTCCCCCAACCCCTCCTTGTCAAGGAGGGGAGGAAGAAACACCATTACCTTCCCGGAACCCGTCGCCCGCGACGATCACCGCCCGGTTGCACGTGCGAAGGAGCTGTTGCAGAAGTATCGCAATCAGGGTTGTTCGGAAGTCTCGTCTCCGGAGGTTCCCCGAAGCCGGGCGAGCCATTGGACGGCCGTTTCATGACCGGGGGACAGCGCAAGCAGGTCCTCGAACGCCCGGACCGCCTCGTCGCGCCGTCCGACTTGGGCAAGCGCGATCCCATACTGTTCCAGGAGGCGAGGAGAAGGCGCTGCCACGTGGCCGCGGACTCTTTCGATGACAGCCAAAGCGTCATGATCCGATAGCAACACGAGAATCTCGGCGCGACCGCGCAAATGGCCGGCGAGTCGAAGGTGGGCGTCCACGTCGTCTTCAACCTCCAGCACGCGTGCGCGCAGCACCCCAATGAGCACCTTGTACTGCACCTCGACCACCTCGACGGGCATCCGTCGACCGGGCTTGGCCTGCATCGCCTGTCTGGCGAGTTCCAACGCAGCGAGCGCTTCGGCCTCTGCCTCGTTCCACTGTTTGGCAGCCGCGAGCATGGCTGCGTGGAAGGCCACGTACTGGAGTGTCTTCCGCCCGTCCGCCTCGACGGCCTCCGCCGCCGCGCGGATTGCCTCAGCGGTCCGACCGCGCTTGGCGAAACATTGTGCCAGACCGAAGAGCACGGTCGGCTCGTTGGGTTTCAGCGTGCCTGCGGTGCGGTAGTGTGCCTGGGCGAGCTGCGGATAGGGTCCGACGAGAAGATCGCCGAGAAGACGAAAGCCCCGCCACTCGTTCTTGCCCTCTCGCGTTTCAATAAAAGCCTGAAGCTGTTGAACGGCATCCTTCTCACGGCCGGCAAGCGCGTAGGTTCGCCCCAGGAGGAACGAGAGCATCGGATGATTCGGATCGGTGTTCTGCACGAACTCGATCTTGTCGAAGACGTGCTCCAATACGGGCCGTCTCGGCTCATCCGGATCAGAAGACTCCAACCGATCCAGCGCCTCGCTCGCGCTGCGGACGGCCTCGTCGACCGTCATCGCGGGTTCGGTCGGCGCCGTGGCGGCAGGTGTGGGTTCCCCCGAGCCGGCGGATTGCGCCTCAGCCACATCGCACAAGCCCCAACCGGATAGCCACACCGCAGCAAGCAGACAGAATCGCAAGGCCATTGCATGAACTCCCAATCGACCGGACCGGACGACAACCCGCACATCCGCCGTTTCCACGCGCGGCGCAGGATGACTATAAACCGGCAATCGCCAGGCAACAAGCGCCACACTGGACGAAGATCACGGAAGAAATGGACGCGATTGACGTAGTGCACCGCCACACTCAAGTTTGCGGGTGTGCCACTGCTCGATTAGAAGGCCACTCTGTGGCCAGTGCATCGACCCTACGGAATCCTCGTCACGAGGCCAATGCCTGTGTCCGCGCCGCGACAGACCGATCCTGTCGCTGTAGAATCCGCCGGTCGCCGTTTTCCTGTCACCCTTCGATGGGAGCAAATCATGGAACTGAAAAAGCTCTTTTTGCGAATCATGCTGTGGTCGTTGGCGGCAGCCGCGACGGGCGGTGTGCTGGCTGTCCTCTTTGGCGGGGGTGACCTCATTCTGCGGGTGATCGGGACGGGGATCGTGCTTGCGGTGGCAAGTGGTCTGATGCTCCCCGTATCCGGAATGGTCGACCGGGAGCAGACCCGAACCGCAGGCCTGGTCGGAATGGGGGCGGTGATCGTCGAGTTCCTTCTCGCGCTTGTCGTGATCTGGGACGTCCTGCCGTTGCTGGTCGGGCGGCGTTACGAAGAACCGCTGGGGCTGACGCTGGTGCACTTCGGGTTGGCGGCGGTGATCGCCATTTTCTTTCTGAGGTTCCGCCACAGTCGGCAGGCTGCACGGGCCTGGTGTCCCGGTGTTGTGTTGACGGGTGCCGCGTTCTGCATCGTCATGATCGCCGTCTGGACACAGGAGCCGTGGGAGGTCCGTGAGAACTGGTGGGGAACAGCCGGGGCGCTGGCGGTGACGGGGGCGATGGCCGTTGCGTGCCTGGTCACGCTTCCGCCCGCGGATTGGCGGAACTGGCGATGGGGCGGCGTACTGGCGAGCATCGTTGCCTGCATGCTATGGATCGCAGAGGTTTGGATCGGCTCGGGGAGCGACATGGGTCTGGTCATCTTCTGCGGATCGCTCAGCCTGGCGGCGATCCTGGCCTATACGAACCTGGCACTGCTGTGCCCGCTGAAGGAGGGGCAGAGTTGGTTGCGTAATGGGACAATCGTGGCGTTCGCCATTGCGGCCGTGCTGATCGACCTGCACGTCATCAGCCACGACATCTTCGGCTCCGTGCTTCTGGACGAATCGCTCTTGGCTCGAGGCGCCGGGGCAGCCAGTATCGTGTCGGCATGTGGCACGTTGGCGCTGCTGGTACTCGCCCGCTTGAACCGTAACATTGACTACGAGAGCTTCTCCACCGCACCGGTCAAGATCACGGTCATCTGCCCGCGATGTTGCAAGAAGCAGACCATCCCTCTCGGCCAGGCCGCGTGCCCGTCGTGTGAGCTTCGTATTCACACGCGGATCGAGGAACCGCGATGCCCGAGCTGCGGCTACTTGCTGTACGGTCTGAAGTCCGATCGCTGCCCGGAATGCGGAACGCACGTGTGACCGGGTCCCGTGATGAACGGTGGATGTACAGCGGGTGCCCCGTCCTTTTCGCTAGAAAAGGGTGGGGGACGGATTGCGCAAGTAGGGTGGGCACCGCCCACCAAAAACATCGCCGCCGATGGTGGGCCATGCCCACCCTACAATCCTCGACCAGCCGTCCGTTCCCCACCCTTCGCTCCGCGAACGATGGGGCACTGCAATCCTGTTCGGCACGCGGATTGCGTGTCAGGGCGGTTTGGCTGAGGTTGGCCC
>CBDUZO010000132.1:0-8467 GCA_965371725.1 uncultured Phycisphaerales bacterium | reverse complement strand
GGCGCAAGACCTTACGATCCGGCCTCCTCCCAGTAACTTTTTTGGAGGAGAACCAAAAAGGTAATGGTGTTTCTTCCTCCCCTTCTTGACAAAGAGGGGTTGGGGGAGGTTCTTCTCCATCTGCATGAACCCCCCTCTATCCCCCCTTGGCAAGGGGGGAAGAAAGGGGGAGCGGTACGCAGTTTCGGAATCTGCTCTAATCGAACTCATCGTTCGTAGGGCTTGAGCCCTCGGTCGCGTAGGCGGCTTCGGCTTCGCCGTCTTCCTCGTCGGCCTTGTAACCCGCCTCCTGATCGGCGGCGACCTGAGCCTTCAGCGCTTTCCACTCATCGAGTGTCATCAGGACCTCGCGAGCCTGCGAGCCCTTGTAGTCGCCGACGATGCCGGCATCCGCCATTTGATCCACAAGCCGCGATGCCCTCGAATAGCCGACGTTCAACCGGCGCTGCAACAGACTCACACTACCCCGCTTCGACTCCAGGATGAGCCCCACGGCATCTTCAAACAGAGGATCACGCCCACCGCCACCGCCCCCGGCGCCGGGCGTCTTGATACGCAGAAGCTCTGGATGGAACTCCGGTTTGGCCCGCGACGCCAGATCCTTCAACACGGCCTGCACCTCCACGTCATCGAGAAACGTGCCTTGGGCGCGGATGAGCCTGTGCATCCCCGGTGGGAGGAACAGCATGTCGCCCGAGCCCATCAAAACCTCGCCCCCGTTGCGATCGAGCACGATGCGCGAGTCCATCCGCGACGCCACGCGGAAGGAGATGCGGCACGGCATGTTCGACTTGATCAGACCGGTGACCACCCTCGCCTCGGGACGCTGTGTGGCGACGATGATGTGGACCCCGACGGCCCGCGACTTCTGCGCCAAACGCGACAGATGATGCTCCACCTCCTTGGCGGACGTCATCATCAAATCGGCCAGCTCATCGATCATGATCACGATGTGCGGGATGCGCGTAACGATCCGCACACGCTCCTCGTTGCAGGTCGGACCGAGTCTGCGATACAGCTCCTCGACGCCGAGGCTGTTGTACTCCGCCATGTTCTTGACGCGCGCCTCGGCAAGCAGTGCGTATCGCTCCTCCATCGTGGTGGCGGCCCATTCGAGGATCTTCTCCGCCCGGACCATATCGGTCACGATCGGACACATCAGGTGCGGCATGTCCTTGAACTGGCTGAGCTCGACCATCTTCGGGTCGATGAGGATCATCTTCACGTGGTCCGGCCGTTTCGTCATCATAAGACTGATGATGATGGCGTTGACGCACACACTCTTGCCCGAGCCGGTCGTCCCCGCAATGAGCAGGTGAGGCATTTTCGCCAGGTCCGCCACCAACGCCCCACCGCCGGCGTCCTTCCCCAAGAACAGCGGAAGCGCCATCTGGCTCGCCTTCCGCCCGGCGAGGGTCATCAGCTCCTTGAGCCGGACCATCTCTTTCTCGACGTTCGGCACCTCGATCCCCACGGTGTTCTTGCCGGAGATGGGCGCGACCACACGGATCGCGTGGGCCTTCAGCGCGCGGGCGATATCGTTGGACAGGCTGGCGATCTGGGACACCTTGATGCCCGCGCCGAGCTTCAGCTCGAACATGGTAATGACGGGACCCGTGTCAATCTCGACAACGCGAGCATCAAGGCGAAACTCCTCGAGTGTCTGCTCGAGCACCCTCGCCTGCTGCCGCACAACGACCTCCTGCTTGGCGGTGAACCCATACTCCACCTCGTGCAACAGATCGACCGACGGCAGTTCCCAGTTCTCGATATGCCTTGGATAAGGCTCGGCTCGCGCGCTGCGCTCCGGGGAGGGGAAGTTGACGATCACGTCCGACGCGGCCTTGGCCCTCTTGCCTGATCGCGCGGACAGGACCGATGGATCCTCTTCCTCCTCGTCCTCCGCGTCGTAGGTCTCATCAGCCGACTCGGCTTCCTCGACCTCCTCCACGTCGTCCTCCTCGATCTCGTCAAAGAGGGTCTCGTCCTCCTCCTCATCCGGTGCAATGTCGCGCCGCTTCCTCCCCTTCCGACGCCCTGCACGAACGGAATCGGATGGTGCAAGGGCAAGGACGGCCTCTCGCTCCGCCAGTGTCACGCCCTCGGCAACAACCGCCGGTTGGGGCACCGTTGAGACCGAAAGAGCACTCCTTGCCGCTCCAACCGCATGTCCCGATGCCTCACCCACGCGTTTCAGAAGATAAGGCACCTTGAGGACCCATCCTTCCGTCGTGAACAGAAGACCGACCAAGAAGCTCGATGCCAGTACGATGAGCGTTCCGATCCGGGAGAGGTTCTCCGTCATCAGCTCACCCAGGAGAAACCCGAGCAAGCCGCCGTTCCCCACGGGCAAGTCCGCTGCCGCCTCCGCGGAGATCAGGTGGGACGATGCCGACGTACAGGCCACCACCAGAACCAGGCCCGCCACACGTTCCCCCACGTGACCAATCTCACCACGGAACAGACGAAGCACCGCCGCCAAGGTCGCAAACAACAGAAGCGGATACACGCCATCGCCCACGAAGTACCGCGTGTAATAGGCCAACCACGCGCCGACAACGCCGCACGCATTCACGGCTGGCGTGTTGTGCGGATACTGGTTCGGGCTCGGCCAATCCCCCGGGCTGAACGTCAGGGTCGTCGGCCAGAGGAAGACGCACAGAACAAGAAAGCAGAACGGAAGAAGAAGTGATCGCGGCGAGCGAGGCTCGTGGCGTTCCATGTCATCCTGGCGTCGGGTCATTGAATGCATCACGGATTGCGTGCCGAACGCCGTCGGACATCCGGAAGGTCGATACAAGGCAACCTCCCGGACGGCCTGCCAGGTTCAACAGGAAGCCGACCGCAACAAACGTATTGGGAACCGCAGTTTGACCCCTTATCGGCGCCACGAGCGCGAATGCTGGAGGGAATCCAACCCGCACCGGACGCGAATCGCCCCTCTTAGGCCTGGGAACGCCGACTTCGCGCGTTCGATCCGCGCCGGACCGCGCATCGGTCTACTGCTTACCCAGCGTGGCCCAGTTGGCATCGGCCTTGCCGATGAACTCGCGTGGGTTGGCATCAAACTGCTCTTTCGCCTTGGCATCCCAGAGAAAGTACGTCTTCCCATCCACAACGCTGAAGACCGTCCCGTCCGCCGGGAAGCGCTTGTTCCGGGAGACGCCCTCGGCGCACAACCCGTCGTATTGCGGCAGATACTTCTGCGGGGCCTTCAGGAACAGCTCTTTCGCCCTGACGTCGGCAAGATGAAAGACCATCCGACGGTAGATCACCGTGAACTTCGAATCCCCCTTCACGGTCTTGTTGACAAGCTGGTAGGAGACCGGGCAACGCCCGTGCAACTGCGGGTCGTGGAACCGCTTCCGGGCATTCTCAATGAAGTAGCTCGGATCGCCGGACAGATAGACCTGCCGGGAGCGCTCGAGCGCGAAGAGATAGACCTTCCCCTCGTGAATCTCAAAAACCGCCGGATCACTCTCGAACCGGTTACCGTACGGGCCGCCCAGCGCCACCAGATCCAGCCCGCCGAACTGCGGCAGATACTTCTCGGGATCGGCGTCGAAGGCCTTTTTCGCCTCAGGGCTCGATAAGTAATACAGCTCTCCCCCGTAGGTCGACGGGCGCGCGGAATCACCCTTGACCGCTTTGCCCAGAAGCAGGTAGGCAGCCGGACAATAGCCCTTCAGCGCCGGCGCGGGTTTCTCGTCTGCGGCGGTCACGCCCGACGAACCCACCATCCATGCGGCCAGCAGGCTGACGGAACAACGCCCGAAGATGGAATGAACTCCGAATCGTGTGACCATGGTCGTAGCTCCAACGCGCACCGCGCGCAACCATTCCTTCACGTCCACCGAGCACATTCGCGACGGCCCCACTCAACTCGCCGCCGCCGGCGCTCGCGTTTTGGCGCCCGGGATTCTATCGGCCGGGCATCTGTCCCGCGACAGGAATCACATGCAGAGGCAATCGCGGCTCGCCACGCAAGAGCGGGAACAGGTGGGCACGAATGAACCGCGGATCAAGATACCCCGCGTGCCCGCCGAAGTGACCGTACTCCCTGAACTCGGGCGTCCAGCGAATCTCCCGAAAGCGTTCATACGCCGCCCGATCTTGGGGGGATGCATCCGCCGGGATGTGGAAACCCCTCATTCCGCCCGCGGCTGTGAACCGCCGATCGGTCGTGCCGAATAGGCTCGTCCCAAGCCCCAGAATCGCGCGATCGCGCCGGCTCACCAACCCATAGGCCCGCTTCACCGCTGCCAGCGCGGGACCGAGGTTGTACCCCGGCGACAAAGCCGGACACGCCAGAATCAGCGTCTCGATCAGCGCCCTGCCGCGCAGTCGCTCACAGGCAAACACGGCAATCCCCGCGCCGCCGCTGGCAGCGAGCAGGTGAATCGTCGTGTCCGGATAGGCCCTGCGGAATGCCAGCAGCTTGCGGGCGAGCTTGGCTCCCATCAAGCGGTTACGCCGCAGCCACATCAGATCCGTCCAGATCTCGCCGATCAGACCGAACTGCCAATCGTAAAGAACGGTCGCGAGTTTCCGCCCGTCCTCGCGCAGCACGCGTCTGATGACCGCCGGCGCGAACTGAAAACGTCCGACGCCGTCGAGAATAAGCAGCACCTCATCCCCGATCGGCCCGACCACCTCCGGCGCGCCACGCCGGATGCGCTCGCTGAGGCATGTCGAGACTACGAGGTACCGACTGGTCAAGAATCCCATCAGAACCTCATCCCGCGGCGGCTGCGTCGCTCACGCCGAATCGGTCAGGCGCTTGAACACATCCGACCGCTTCAGTTGATCGAGGAACCGAACCTCCGACACGCCCATCTCGAAACGACACACGCTCGGCATCGGACACCACGAACAGGGCGAGACCTTGTTCCCTATGCGATAAGGACGCACGGCTGTGTCGCCGTCGAGAATCCCATCCGCAAGCTCGCCCAGCTTCGTGCGCGTGTGATCGAGCAACGCCTGAAACGATGTTCCATCGGCGGCGTCGCTGGTGTCGACGTGTCCAAAGGTCCCATCGCCCTTGCGATACATGGAAAAAGAGTCGGACCACGCGCCGGACGCTCCCGGGCCCTCGAGCGCCTCGAAACAATCCGTGTTGATCACGCCGCGCGGACGATACGATCCGGGCAACGCTTCCTGTCGCTTGGACACCATTGAGGGATGGTCAACGACTTCGCGGTGCGGTAGCAGGCTGACGTACAACCCGGCCGCCGGTCGAATCGACCGACCCGCCAACGACCGCCCGTGCTGCGCGATCGCCAGAAGGTACGCCGGAAGCTGCAATGACAAACCGTGATACACCTCGGAGAGATTCAACGTCTTGTCGCGCGTGCGCTTGTAGTCAACAACGATCCCCAGCAACTCGTCACCCAACTCGGCCAGATCGACCCGATCGATGTATCCACGCAGCAGAACCCGCCGACCCGACGGCGTCGAAAGCTCCATCGCGGGCAGGCTTCCGGCGCGTGGGAACCCGAACGGGAGCTCCGCCGCACGGGGTCGAGCCGCGCCGGCCTTCGACACGTTCCGCTGAGCGCGGATCACCCGTGCCAGTTGGGCCGCCGTCCGCCGTAGCAGATACGCATCTCGCGCCCCCGAGCCGATCCGCTCGCCGGGAAGCCGCATCGCCACGCGCTCACAACTCTCGCGCAAACCCTCGACCACCTCACCATCACTGAGCTGCCCGAGCACTTGCCGTCGGTCCGCTAGCGTGTTGACGAAGTCCTCGAGGATCGCGTGGTGCACCTTCCCGATGTCGATCGGCGCAAGCTCCGCCTCCGCCCGCTCACGCAATCGCAGCGCGTATTTCGCAAAATGCTGAAAGGGGCAGACCGCGTAGGTCTCCAACTCCGAAACGCTCGTCCGCAACGGAGCGGCGTACAAACGCTCGACGGACGCCGGCGAGATCGCGGCGCGCTCGGGATCGCCGAGCGACAAGAGCGCCCGACGCCACGCCGCATCCCGCGACAGACTTCCGCGCACGCAATCGTACAGCTCGTTCCAACGAGCGCGCACGGGGGTGTCATCCCGGTCGATGCTCCCGCGGGCGCGCATCTCCAACACCAACCGGGCCGCAAGATCACGGGTTGACAGGATATCCCAGGTCGCACGCGATCGGGCTGGATCGGAAACTCCGGTTACCGTCAACCCGGGGCATGCCGACCGAAGCGTCTCCACATAGGGTGACGGACGCAGCGCCTTCCCCTCGGTGTCCGACGCGGCGTACGTCACGACCAGATCCCGGCTCGCCCGCGTCACGGCGATGTACACCAGCAGGGATTCGTCCAACACGCGCTCCCGCGACGGTGGGCCGATCTTCACACCACCACGGGTAAGCAGTGTTCGGTCGTCGTCGTTGAGCACCGAGTCTTCGGTGTGAACGGCGGGGAACACGCCGTCATTGAACCCGACAACCACCGCCGCCTTAATGTCCGGGTGACGACTTCGCTCGATCGAGCCGACGAGGACCTGATCCACCATCGGCGGCGCCAACCCCAGCGTCAGTCCCGACAGACCGCTCTGGATCACGTCAGCCAGTTCCTCCGCCCCGAGCGTCACGTCGGCAAACGCAAACGCCAGATCATCGAGAAACGCCGCCGTGTCGCGCCACACCTGTCGGTGCTCGGACGCCTGATCCAGATCACCCTCCCCCTCCGATTGTTCCGCCCAGGCTTCGATGGTCTTCTCGGCTTCGATCCGCCCAAGCCATTTCTCGATGGCAACGGACCATTCGCCCCCCGCATGACCACGGTCATCCAGCGCGAAACCGAGCCACGGATCGATCAGGTCAAGAAACCACCGTCGCGTCTCGTTGACCGCCGCGACCTGCGCCGTCTCGTATGCGCCCGGCTCATCCACCGTATCCATGAAGGAGGATCGCGGGGCAAAAGACCAGTCATCACCGCGCCACGCATTCAGCCCGTTGATACCGTGCGCCAGCAGATAGTTCTCGAGCCGATCGGCTGCCTCTTTGGCGATGGGCAGCAGGTCTGTCTTGAGCACGACACGAACCGACTCCCGCGAAAGATCGTCGGCTGCCAACGCCATCGCCGCTCGAAGCAACTCGACAAGCGGGTGATGCGCCGTACGCCGCCGCCAGTCAATGAAAAACGGGATTCCACGCGACGACAGAGCTTCCGTCAGAAGATCGTGGTAGGGTTCCAGATCGCGCACGATGACGGCCACGTCCCGATACCGATAGGACCCAGCCGGGTCCCGAATCCACTCGCAGAGGCGTGATACGGCGTACTCGACCTCGATCCGGCGCGAGGGCAGCTCGATAAGTTCCACACTGCTCCGGACACTGTCGGCGTCGGCCGGTTCGGTCTGATCGACGCCCGCCAACCGCTGCTCGAGCCGCCCCAACCCAACGGACCCGCAGAACCGAGCTGAGGGTTCGCCCCGCAGCAACAACGGCTCCTCGACCGAAAGACCCGCCTCCACGAACGCTCGGTTCATCTCTCCATACGTACGGTAGGTCTTACGGAAGAGAGACCCCATCGAACCACCGCGCGATCGCCCGGTCGTGTCGAGAAGCGACGGTTCGATCAGGGCGGTAATGTCAAGGTGCTGACACAATTTCGCCAGCTCGACAAGCGTGAGGGTCTCCTGCTGCATCAGTGAGGCAAAACCGTCAACCCACACCTCCGCGCCGCAAACCCAGTCGCACCGCGGCAACAGCTCGCGAGCGATCTGCAGTTGTTGCGACGGGTCCAGCCGGTCGGCCCCGAGATACTCCAGATACGCGGCGTAGATCTCCCGCACGTCGTGCAGCTTCGCCCGTTGCGCGGGATCGAGCCCGGCAGCGCTTCCGCCGACGGCGGTCAGGTCATCCGGATCCACGGCCTCCTGGATCAGTTCGGTGATCGTCGCCGCGAGTCGATCGACAAACCCGCCGAGGCGTTCGACCCGCCGGTAGTATTCGAGACGGTCGGCCCGCTGCCGGATCAAGTGGCGCAACACCATCGCGCGAGCGGGCTCGGACAGGGCACGCCGCACCGGACCGCCGACATAATCCAAAACGCGTTGCGCCAGACGTCTGAACGAGAGAACCTCGGCCCGATGGGCTGTCCCGATGTCCTCCGGCTCGATGATCGCCCGCTCCATCTGCAGGGCGGCCTGCTCGGGCACGAGCAGGATCAGACGTGGACCGTCGATGGGATCACGGCGAAGCCGCGCGCGGACGGCTTCAAGACAATGGTATGTCTTACCGCAACCCGCCCGGCCGATGACAAAGCGAACCGCCATAACGGGTCGGTCGTATCACAAGCAAACGCGGCGGTCAACGACCCCCCACCGCGTCCGTCCCTCACCGTTCGCTCCGCGAAGAATCGGGCACCCATTCCAAACCCGGTGCTGGGTCTGTAATAGATTGGGCGGCTTCAGCGTCGTATGCGGGTGCCCCGTCCTTTTCGTTAGAAAAGGGTGGGGAATGGATTGAGCGAGT
>CBDUZO010000131.1:0-8536 GCA_965371725.1 uncultured Phycisphaerales bacterium | reverse complement strand
GAGGTGCAAACTGAAGTCCGTGTACCCGAACATTAAGCTGTGACAAAGCACTAGCCTATATCCTGGAAGACCCGGGGGATATTCTGGTAGCGTTCCGTGGTGGCGACGACGCGGGGAGGAATGGTGAACGAACGCGGGTGGCAGATGCGGAGTAGGCTGGACAAGAAGCCAGAGTACACGCCGAGGCAGGGGCAGTTCCTGGCGTTTATGCACTACTATGCCAAACTCAACGGGCGTCCACCCGCCGAGCACGACATGGCACACTACTTCAAGATCACGCCACCATCGGTACACCGAATGGTCGTCACCCTGGAACAGCGTGGGTTGATCGAACGTGTTCCCGGCCAGGCTCGCTCGATCCGACTTCTGCTGGCTCGAAAGGATCTTCCCGATCTGGCCTGAGCGATGGTTCAGTCCTGCTCTTGCGTCGTCGTGCTGCTGGCCAGCGACATCAGGGCGCGGTGTAATGGGCAATGAGGTGAACGGGAACATGCAGCGTCTTCTAACGTATGGGGCTGACAAATGGGCAGATTTGCTGCTCAAAAGATGTGCCGTATAATCGTAAAGGGTTCCGAGCTCGTCGGACTCAAGCGTCATGCTCACGAGATTCCAGAATGCCCAGGCTTGGACCGGCGGATTCAGCGATATGATGGCAACAAGCCGCTCGCAATGTCGCTGGATGAGCTTGACTGGCTTGTTGCCGTTCTCGATGCCGTGCTGCATGACCCCAAGGGTTACCCGTGTGTCGAGCACCAGCCCTGGAAGCTCGAATACGTTCCGTCCGCCGACGAGCGATGCGCAGCGTGTCGGCGGCTCTACGAAAGGCTCGAGCAGGAAAGTGACAGGCTATTCGAGGTGGTTATGAAGAAGCGGAGCAAGGAACCAAAGCCAAGGCGGGTGCCTGCGAAGGTTCAACCAACGTATGACGCTATCACTGCTTTGACCGATACTTTCTGCCAAGAGCACTTGAATGAGGAGTATGCGGAGCTTTCTCGGCGGCTTGCCGGCGTCCTCGGCCGCAAGCGACCGACGCCCATCACCAGGGGCAGGGTCGAGTCCTGGGCATGCGGCATCGTGCGGGCCATTGGCTGGGTCAATTTCCTGAATGATCCGAGTCAGACGCCGCACATGAAGACTGAGGCGGTCAACGAGGCATTTGGCGTCTCATCCGCTACGGGGGCGGCGAAGCTGAAGGAGATCCGAGAAACGCTCAAGCTGATGCCCATGCACCCGGATTGGACCCTGCCCAGCAAGCTGGGAGACAACCCGCTGGCGTGGATGGTGGAGATTGATGGGATAGCGATGGATGCTCGGGCTTTGCCGAAAGAGATACAGCAAGAGGTGTTCAGGCTCGGGTTGATCCCGTATATACCGGATGAGGAGGGCAGAGACGAATCCTGAGGGAAGATCGTTCCGCTTCCGATGTCTCTTGTCTCGTCTGTGAGCCAAAGAGGAAGACACGATGAAACCCAATTCCTATCTTAACGCTACCGTCATGGAGATCGTCGAGAATCAACTTCGCGACGGGGACCCTCCAGAGACGAAAGTGACTTTTGACAGGCTCCTCACCGAGGGACATGACGAGGATGAAGCACGGCGGCTGATTGGATGTGTCGTCGTATCCGAGATCTTCGACATCATGAAGAACAACGAACCGTTTAACGCTAAGGGACCGCGCAGAAACAACAGTTACAAATCAACGGGGCTTGATCGCGTAGTTCCAGTCGCCGTGAAAGTCGGCTCGTGTCAGTTTGATGCGTGCGAACTCGGCGCGGGAGACCTTTTCGCCCGTCGGATAGCGGCTACGATCCAGCGATGCGCGAACCTTCAAGCCGGCGGCCGTCGTGGTATGCGCGATCAACTGGACGATCACCTCGTGACTGACCAGCGGCTTGCCGCGCCAGTTTTGCGTGATGTGTGAGAACATGCGGTGCTCAATCTTGTTCCACTTGCTCGTACCCGGTGGGGAATGACACACACGCAGCTTCAAGCCAATCCGGTCGGCCAATGTTTGCAGCGCCGCCTTCCACAAGCGAGATCGAGAACCGTTGCTGCCGCCGCCGTCGGCGGTGATGAGCAGTTCCTTCGCGTTCGGATATCGCTCTGGTGGACAGGCAACCGCGGCACGTTGACTTCCCGAGCATGCAACGCTTGCCTGTGCTCAAGGGTGCGGGCATCTTGACCGCCAAAGGAGATGGTGACATCCGTGTATGGGAGCTTTCGGAAACACGTCGAGGCGTTGGAGCCCGCCTTCGGGCAACTTGTGAACATGGGACCGGTTACCGTGCCCACGCTCCCGCGGCGGATTCCGAAAGCCGGAATCTATCTGTTCTCGGAAGGGGCGAAGCAAGAAGATGCGCCAAAGGCTTCAATCGCATTGTCGGCCCAGCTCGGGTCACTTCAGTGCGACGTTCGCGTTTCGCCTTGCGCGTGAGCAAACCGGCCGCACCACGGCCGCGTACACGTCAAGTGGCTCACGTGCGGATCTGTTGTGGGAGCCGGCGTTCGCGGAGGCGTTCAAGGGTGCCAAGGAGCGTGTCCGGGGTATGGATGTCCGGTTTGTTGGTGAATCGGACCCGATGCGGCAGGCACTCCTTGAGATGTACGCAGCCGTGGCCCTGGGAACCCCGTACAACGATTTTGATACGCACTGATTCGACTCTGGAGGATATCGGCAGTGATCGCGACACGAAGTCACGTGATGGGATCACCCCGGTGCGTGTCCCAGATGCGGTGAGGTGATGGTCCGCGGCCCGAGTATCGCTGAGCAGGTTCACCAAGATGGCCAAGAAACCAAACAGGAAAGACGTGAGCCCGGAATCGGCGCAGACCGAGAAGCGGATCGAGGCCATCAAGACCGAAATCGCCCAGGCGATGATCCAGCGGAATGCGCTGCCGGAATCTGCATCCGATGAGGAGAAGGCCGCCGCGGCCGCGCGAGTCGAGCAACTCCAAGCCCAGCACCATGAGGCCGTGCAGCACGTGCTGGCCATCAAGCGCGAAGAGACGACCAAGCTCGAACGGGAACACAGAGAGAAAAAGCTGCGTCACAAACAGCTTAAGGCGTCGCGTCAGCCTGGTGGTCACGCGGCACCGTACGAAGAACCCGCCGCCCCGCCGCGCCGCACGTCCGTCCGCCGACCGATGGATCGCGCCGCAGAGGAAGCTCATATGGACGCGGCCAACGAGGAAGACCTTCTTCTCGAACGGCAGCGACTGGAAGAGGAGGACAGGGAGAACGCCGACGAGCTGGCACACCAGCGGAGCATGGCGGAGAAGAAGCAAAAGAAGGAAGAGGCTGCGAAACGCCGGGAAGCCGGGAAACGCGAAAAGAAGAAGGCGGAAGCGAAGGCCGAGGCCGCGCGGCTCAAGGCGGAAAGGAACGTACGCGCCAAGGTCCGCAAGCAAGCCTCCCTGCAACGCGCGGAAGAAACAAAGGCCAAGAAACGCCAACAACGCGCCGAACGCGAAGCTCGGCAACGCGCAGCGCAGGATGCCAGCTCGTCGGGGTGGTTCAGCGAGGTACTGCGGCAACTGAAGACGTTCTTCGGGGGATCTCGGTAGCGAAACGCGTTTTTCGCCTCGTTCTCCGGAAGCGCGCCATCAAACAGGTCGAGCATGGTCGGTAGACCAAAATGGAAGTGTCCCTCCTGAAAACGTCGTCCGCGCTAGAATGACGCCGCGATGACGGGGCGGGTCGCTGGCGAACTCGGCTTCAAATGGCGGCTCGTAGCCCTTGCGTCGATGCCGGCCAATCGCGTACACTACTCGCCAAGCGGAGAACCGCCGCTGTCGTTTCGGGTCTCGTGTTCTGGAGGGGGCACCATGTACCGCAGCTTGATGAGCATCCTGTTCGTTCTCTCTCTTTCGACGAGTGTTGTGGCCCAAGCCACGTGGTACGTCAATGACGATGGCGATCCCGCCAACGGCTGTACGAGTTGGGGCGATGCATGCCCTGACCTGCAAACCGCCCCGGGCCAGGCCGTATGCGGCGACCCGATCCGGGTGGCGATGGGAACCTACAAACCGACCTCCGGAACGGATCGCACGGTCACGTTCCAGTTAATCACCGGTGTCGAGGTCTACGGCGGTTTCGATGACACCGAGACCACGCTGGAGGAGCGCGCCGGCCTGTTCGATCAGACGATCCTCAGCAACGATATCGGAACGACAGGCGATAGCTCGGACAACGGCTACCACGTCGTCACTGGTAGCGGGACCGACGCCACGGCCGTCCTCGACGGCTTCACCATCACCGGCGGTAAGGTAGACGGTAATCACCTTCAGCTGTTCGTGAATGTGATGCCGAGCTGCTAGGGGGCAGGAGTTTTTTGGGGGGAATCATGAAAGCTGCGCGGAGATCCTTGCTTCTATGGATAGCCTTGGGCACGCAACAGGTGCTTCTCAGCGGTATCCCAGCTGTTGCGTCCGACATACCCGCTGTTGCGGGCGACGTACCCGCTGTTGCGGGCGACATTCAGCTTTGGGGACGGTTCGAGACCGCCATCGTCAACGGCACCGGCTATGCCAATCCCTTTACCGATGTGACGCTGAACGCGACGTTTACGCGTCCGGGCGGCGGCGACGTACCTTTCATGGGGTTTCACGACGGTGACGGAAATGGCGGTCAGGTCGGCAACGTCTGGAAGATTCGTTTTATGCCCGACGAGCCGGGGCCGTGGACCTACACCTTCTCGTGGTCGGACGGCACGCCCGGTGGCGGTGGCGCGTTCAACGTCGTCGAAAGTGGCTTGTCAGGTCCGATCGTTGCCGATGGGCAACTTCCCAAAGTCTGGCGAATCGTCGATCGCCGGGAGTTTATTCCGTTCTACATCCAGGGCCCGGGCTACCTGGAAGTCGATGATCCGCGGATGGACGGCTTTCTCGATTTCGTCCAGGGATCGCTCGGCGCCAACGGGGTGGTGGAAGTTCTGCGTAACCGAGTGTGGTTGGACTGCGAGGACGAAACGAACTGTTCGCCCTCCAACTCAATCTTCTCCATTGCCAACTGGAGTCGAGTCGATCGGTTCCTGGACAAGCTCCAGGGTCGAGAGCTCGGCGTCAACATCATGTTCTACAGCGACGACGGAGCCAGACCGCAGTTTTCCGGTCAATCTGCGATGGAGCAGTTGCTGTTCGTGTACACCACCGCCAGGATCGGGGCCTATCCCCTCATCACCTTCGATTCAGGTATCGACATTCGCGAGTATCGACCGGAATCGTGGGACGATTGGTTCGTGGGCATCCTCCACGGCCTGGACCCCGCGTGGCACTTCGTGGCGTCGAGGCATGGGGACGGCTCGGGCGTTTCCGGATGCACGCTGTGCGACTACGACTCGTTGGGGGACGTGCATCCCACCTTCTCCGAAATCCTCTCCGACATGAGCACTGCACGGACGCCGATCGCTTACACCGATCGCTGGCGAGAGGATTTTATTCGTGGCGACTTCGACAGCGATAGCCTCCGCAACATCATGTGGCACTGCGCCGTTGCCGGTGGGGCGGGGTTTATGGTCGGCGGTCAAGACGGTAGCCTGCGCCTCGACGATTATCAGACCGATCTGGATAACCCATCGCAATTCCTGGCCTTCTCGCAGTTCTGGCATGAAACCGTTGCCTCGTGGAACACGTTCACTGTCTGCAACGGCGACGTAACCAACGGCTATTGTTTCGGCGACCCGGGCAATGAGTACGTCATCTATCTCGAGACCGGCGGTTCGACCACCGTTGCGCTTGCGGCGGCATCGAGAACGTTCAACGTCGAGTGGTTGAATCCACGCACGGGAGAGTTCATCCTCGATACCCCTGTCGCCGGTGGCGCTGGCGTGGATTTCGTCGCGCCCGATTCGAACGACTGGGTATTGCACATCGGTGGTCTCGTGCCGGACCCCACACCACCAACCGCGCCTTCGGGGTTGGCTGCTGCCGTGGTCAGTGATTCACAAATCGTTCTGAGCTGGACCGCCGCATCAGACCCGGACACCGGCATCTCAGCGTACAAGGTTCTTCGCGACGATGTTTATGTCGCCACAGTGCTCGGCACCGAAACCACGCATAGCGATACGGGTTTGGGCGAACTGACACAGTACACGTATGAAGTGCTGGCGCTGAATGGAGGAGGAACTGAAGGTCCGCGAAGCAACACCGCCGTGGCCACGACACCAGCCGACCTTACGCCGCCTTCGATTGTATCGGTCCAGGCGGCCGGCGATCCCAACGTCATGACCATTGTTTTCAGCGAACCTGTCGAATCGTCTTCGGCCGCCACGTTGGAAAACTACGCCATCGATCCGATCGCCTGTGTCTGCGGTGCGACCCTCGAGCCGGACACGCTTAGCGTGGTACTGACTACCTCTCGCTTGTCGCAGGACATCGCTTATACGCTCAACGTGAGCAATGTGCGGGATCAGTCGGCGGCGGGGAACGCCATCCTCCCGAACACGCAAGCACCATTCCAATTCATCGTCCGGGTCAGCGACGGGCTGGTCCTGTTGTATGACATTGAGGAGGGTTCGGGGACGACGGTCCACGACGTCTCTGCGGTTGGCGTTCCGCTCGACCTGGAGTTGGCAGACCCCAGCGCCGTTGTGTGGAATGACGGCTTCTTGTCCGTCATCAGCAGCACAGTCATTCAGTCCCCCGGTGCCGCCACCAAGCTCATAGATGCAGGCAAGGCCAGCAATGCGATTACCGTCGAGGCCTGGATCAAGCCGGCGAACACAATACAGAGCGGCCCTGCTCGGATTGTCACGCTCTCCGCGAATCCCTCGGTTCGCAGTTTCACACTGGGGCAGTCCGGCGGTTTGTACGACGCACGATTGAGGACGACGGCAACCACGGACAACGGGATCCCGTCGGTGTCCACGGGCTACGGCGCGCTTGCAACCGACTTGACCCATGTTGTATACACCCGCGATCCGTCAGGGGAGGTCCGAATCCATATCGACGCCGTCCAACAAGCGGCCGGCACGGTGGACGGAACCCTCTCCAACTGGGACGACACCTATCGTTTCGCCCTCGCCAACGAACTCACGTTGGACCGTGCCTGGTTGGGCGAGCTCCACCTCGTGGCCGTCTATGATCGGGCTCTGACGCCGTCCGAAGTGGTGCAGAACCATCAGGCCGGCCCGGATGGAACCGGCTTCGGCTCGACGGGTGGCATCGATTTGAATGGTGACGGCGACATCGATCTTGCCGACTTCACCATCTTCGCCGGTTGCCTCGCCGGACCAGGTGTTATGAACCCGCCGGCCGGTTGTGACCCTATCGACTTCGCCGGCGCGGATGTCGACAATGACTGCGACGTGGACCTGAATGACTTCTTCTTCGCCGACTTCACCGGATGCCGCCCTAGTGTGGTGTCCCGGAAATCCCTTGACATATGAGCATTCTCATGGTATACTCTACTATGAGAACAGCAATCCCCATCGAACTGACTGCGGACGAACTCAAGACGCTCAAGAAGGCAGCCAATGGTCGGCGTGTTCCCAAGCGATGGGTCGAGCGGGCGCAGATTATCCTGCGTGCTGCTGAGGGTCAGCAGAACAAGGACATCGCAGGCGAACTCGGCATCTCTCGACCAACCGTGCAACTGTGGCGAAATCGATTCGCTGAGAAGCGGGTCGCAGGAATCGAAAAGGACGCGACTCGGCCAGGTCGCAAGCCCAAGCTGTCGGTAAGGAAGGCGCGTTCCATCATCAAGGCTACACTCGAAACGACACCGCCGGGCGAGACCCACTGGAGTACGCGATCCATGGCCAAAGCCCAGAAGATCAGCAGAATGGCCGTTCAGCGCATCTGGAACACTTGTGAGTTGAACCCCCATCTTGTGGAAACCTTCAAACTCAGCAAGGATCCTCGATTCGTTGAGAAACTCACGGATGTTGTCGGCCTTTACCTTGACCCTCCTGATCGTGCGCTGGTGTTGTGCGTAGACGAGAAGAGTCAGATTCAAGCACTCGAACGAACTCAACCCCTGCTTCCCCTACGCCTAGGTATCCCGGCGCGCCAGACTCATGACTACAAGCGTAACGGCACGACCACTCTGTTTGCTGCTTTGGGCGCCGCCACCGGACATATCATTGCAGAGTGTATGCCCCGCCATCGGCATCAGGAATTCCTTCGCTTCCTGCGGAAGGTCGACAAGGAGACGGACTCTCAACTGCAGATACACATGATCGTCGACAACTACTGCACACACAAACACGAAAAGGTCTGCCGGTGGTTGAAACGCCACAGGCGATTCCACATTCATTTCATTCCAACAAGTTCTTCCTGGTTGAATCTCGTTGAGCGTTGGTTCGGCAAGATAACCGACAAACGTATACGTCGAGGGAGTTTCAAGAACGTCAGAGAATTGCAGGCGGCAATCCATGAATTCATAGAAGTACACAATGATGATCCGAAGCCATTCGTGTGGAGTGCCCCAGTCGAGCGAATCTTGGAGAAAATCGCAAAAGTAAAGAAGCGTTAGGGACACCACACTAGGCTCTGTCTGAAAACTCCGTCCGTAGCCGATATCCCTGTGTAACGACAG
>CBDUZO010000130.1:0-8548 GCA_965371725.1 uncultured Phycisphaerales bacterium | reverse complement strand
AGGATCGAGCCGCCATACTCTCTTTCAACCTTCAACTACGGATGGGACAGCCTCCCTCGGCATCCGGCGGCGGGCTTTCCCCACCCGACGCGCGGACGCGCCATCCATGTTGGAAGACATGGTAACGGCCTTGACCGATGCCTTCCACAGCGATGCGGACGCACTGTACAATTCACGACACGCACGTGCGCGATCGGCTCCACTGCGAGGAGCGTCAGCCGATCTTGCTGCCTGACGGTAGCGGCTGGGTGGACTTCAAGTCCGCGGCTCGCTACATCACCACCAGAACCGTTTAGGTCCTGGTCCTGTCGGGAACAGGTTCATGATTGTGCCCCAAGCTCCCCCGTTTTCTCCAATCGGCTGTCAGTCGTTGACCGGCGCTGTATACTTGCCGGTGTGAAGGATCCATCCAAAGGAGTGAAGAACCATGCCTGAGTCCGAGCCGTCAACGCCGTCAGATTCGCCGACACCGGAAGAACTTCGTAAGGCGATGAAAGCGTTCAAGAAACGTCTCAAGCTTACCCGTCTCGACGCCGAATCGGGCCTTGGACGCGGGCCGATGTCGGGCGGCAAGTCTTCCGGCATCGTGGCTGTCATGCCGCCGAACCAGTACCCCAAAGCCGTCTGGGACAAGCTCGTCGCACAGGGCAGACTCAAATACGCAGGCCAGGGGCTCTATCAGCTTGCGGATTCGTAGTGCTCCACGATCCGGATAGCTTGACTCCAGAGCCGCGGGACTTTGCGGATCGGCAGATCGACCAACTGGTCTACGAACTCAGGGGCCTGACCGATGAGGAAACCCGCATCCTCGAGCAAACGACGCGGGAGCGATGAGAATCATGGACGACCCGAGCAATCTGCAGAAGTGGCAGGCCGCTAGTCACCCCGACCTTGCCGAACGGAAACCCGATGAGCTCTTTCAGTCCGAGTTTTCCGATCGCTATACCGGACTGCACAATGACCTCTGGCAACGTATTCTCCGCCTCCACGGTACCATTCACACCCTCGAAACGCTCGCGGACTTTCCATTCCACTATCTGTACGGTCCGAACGACATGGAGTTCTGGCGGTTGGTCCGGGGCAACTTCGGCGCAATGGTCGTTGTTCTATTGCATGGACTCGTGAACGATCAGGGGCGGGACGCGCACACAATCCTCACGTTCAGGAACACGATCAGAGAAGGCCCGTGGCTGGACGAGAAGATGCGCGACCTGTTTATTGACACGTTGCGAGACCGTAGGTTCAATTCACGCGCTAAGTCCGTGGGCAAGCGCATCAAACGGATTCGCGACTATCACATCGCGCATCGGTTGATTGACTCGGAGACCGGGCACCTCAAGGAACCGGCCAGCGTAAGCCTCCAAGATCTCAGGCAATTGTTTGATGCAACGCATTCGTTGTTTGGCGCACTTTCCTTTGGCTCGGCCTATGTCACACTCGCGGGCGACCTGATCCCGGGCACGATCGGTGGGAAACCGACGCGTACGTGCCTTGATGAGGTATTGGATGCTGTGATCCGCGACAGCCCGTTCGTAAACAGACCGGAGCGTGGGCAGCCCTGGTGGCCGGGCATTCGCCAGCATCTGGATCCTGAGGCATTGAAGACCATGAACGACCTCCGCAAGCGAGTAGGGCTTCCTGAGGCATGAGAGCATGCGTGCTCCATGGGGCGGGCAAACAGGCGTGGGACGCGGTGGGGCGCGGCGGACACAGGCGGGGCGGGCAAGGGCGCCTCATTCCCGTCCACGGGCGCTTGTGGTGGGGATCAACGAACGAGCGGTTGTTGAAGAATTCTCCACGAGTCGGTATCCTTCCCAGTAGAGAATCGTGGAAAGGGGCGGGCGGGTCTTCATCCGGGCCCGGTGTGGGAACAGCGAAATGGACACAAGACGACTTCAAGCTGATCGAAAGCTCGGCCGCTTCAGTGAGCCGGATCGACACATGGACGTCCGGCGTGTGGCGGTGGTGGGCAACTACTTGCCGCGCGAGTGCGGCATCGCAACGTTCACGACCGACCTGTGTGATGCGCTGGTCGCCGAGTATGGTGGATTGCAGTGCCTTGCACTGGCCGTGAACGACACCGAGACCGGGTACGAGTATCCGGCCCGCGTCCGGTATGAGCTGGCGGAGCAAGACCTCTCGTCCTACCAGCAGGCGGCCAGCTTCCTCGGGCTCGGCAACATCGATCTGGTCTGTCTCCAGCACGAGTTCGGCATCTTCGGCGGGGAAGCAGGCAGCCACGTTCTCGAGCTGCTGCGAGAACTGCGTATGCCGGTCGTCACGACGCTGCACACGGTTATGCAGGAGCCTCCGGCGCCCGAGTTTGGTGAGGTCTTTGCGGAACTCGTACAGCTTACAGATCGGATCGTCGTAATAAGTCGTCGCGCGGTGGATATTCTGCAGGACGTTTACAAGATTCCGCGAGAGAAGATCGACGTGATCCCGCATGGCATCCACGATGTGCCGTTTGTGGACCCCAGTTTCCACAAGGACAAATTCAAGGTCGAGGGCAAGTTTGTCATCCTCACATTCGGCCTTCTTGGTCCCAACAAGGGGCTCGAATACGTGATTCAGGCACTGCCGCCAATTGTCGAGCAGTACCCGAACGTCGTCTATATCATCCTTGGGGCGACGCACCCCTACTGGCGACGAGTCGAGGGCGAGTCCTACCGTGAATCGTTGCAGAAGCTGGCTCGCGACCTGGGCGTGGAGGATCACGTGATCTTCCACAACCGCTTCGTGGGCGTTGACGAGCTGCTCGAATTCACCGGCGCGGCGGATCTTTACGTCACGCCGTATCTGGAACCACAGCAGATTTCCTCCGGAACACTGGCCTACGCCCTGGGCGCTGGCAAGGCCATCGTATCGACGCCTTACTGGTACGCCGAGGAGTTGCTGGCGGACGGTCGCGGTCGCCTGGTGCCATTCAAGGATGCGCCCGCCATCTCGCAGGCGGTTCTCGATCTGCTCGATCACCCCACGGAAATGCACGCGATGCGTAAGCGTGCGTACATGCATGGTCGGGAGATGACCTGGGCCAAAGTGGCCCGCCGATACATGCGCTCGTTTGCCCGTGCGCGCGAAGAGCGCATGAAGCAGCCAAGAGCTGTGTTTCAGAGTTCGGCTTCGTTGTTTCGGCCGGTTGGGCTGCCTGTGGTCAAGCTCGATCACTTGCGGCGCTTGACAGACGACACCGGGATTGTGCGGCATGCCGTATTCACGGTTCCGAACCGCGAAGACGGTTACTCGACGGATGACAACGCCAGGGCACTCGTCCTGGCCGTGCTGTTGGAGGAGCTGGAGAAGGAGCCGCTCGTCGAAGCGGCACGATTCCTGAGCGAGACCTACCTGGCGTTCCTCGGACACGCGTTCAGCAACGACACCGGTCGCTTCCGCAACCACATGGCGTACGATCGCCGGTGGGCGGAGAACACCGAGTCCGAGGATTCACACGGGCGGGCGCTGTGGGCGTTGGGTACGGTTGCCGGGCGGTCCGACAACGCCGCGTTACGCGGCGCGGCGGCGGGGTTGTTCAGCATGGCGCTGCCTGCGGCTGTGGAAGCGACCTCGCCGCGCGGTTGGGCGTTCACGCTGATTGGAATCTACGAGTACATGCGGCGGTTCTACGGCGATCACACGGCCCGAACCATCCGGCAGACACTCGCGAATCGGCTGATGGACATGTACCGCAGCAAGAGCTCGCCTGACTGGCCGTGGCTTGAGGACACCGTAACTTATGCGAACGCCAAACTGCCCCACGCTCTGATCCTAACCGGTCGCTGGATCGCGTCCGACGAAATGGTGGAGACGGGCCTGCGGGCCTTGGGTTGGCTGGCGGACCTCCAACAGGGCGAGGAAGGCTGCTTTTCTCCGATCGGAAGCCAAGGCTTCTACTCTCGCGGTGGGGAACGCGCGCGATTTGACCAGCAGCCGGTCGAGGCCGCTGCAATGGTCTCGGCATGCCTGGAGGCCCATCGTCTCACATCGGAGGACCGCTGGCGTATGGAGGCGCGCCGAGCGTTCGACTGGTTCCTCGGTCAGAACGATGTCAAGCTTCCGATCTACGATGCATCCTCGGGAGGCTGTCGCGATGCGCTGCATCCCGACCGCACGAGTGCAAACCAAGGTGCTGAAGCGACGGTCTCCTTTCTCCTGTCCCTGGTTCAAATGCGCAAAACCGACCAGATGTTAAGCCAGAGCGAGCAGGCGGTGGGGGAGGTGCCTGTGTAGGTTCCAGCCTGCCCCGCCCCACGTAGTTTCTCTATGTCCCCATCAGTGCAAGCTGGCGGGTCATTTTACCGATTTATACCCTAAAGCGCTGTGGAAAACGTCCGCAGAGAGCCCAAGAATATATCGGACGGCCCGCTATTGCCGACGTGCTTCGACGGACCGGTTATGGGATGAAAGCCAGCGAGAGAACTGATGCACGACACGAGCGCGAACAGGTGGATGCGGGGGTTCTCGGTGATGAAGAACAGGCACCATGTGGAGCTGTTCCATCGCCACCCCGCCAACCCCATCTTGACGGCAGCGGACTGGCCCTATCCCATCAACACGGTCTTCAACGCCGGTGCCACCCTTCTGTCCGACGGTACGACACTATTACTCTGCCGCGTTGAGGATCGTCGGGGGCACTCGCATCTCACGGCGGCCCGGTCCGAGAACGGAGCCAGCGCGTGGGAGATCGATCCCCGGCCGACACTGCTGCCCGAACCCGAGGAGTACCCCGAGGAACTCTGGGGAATCGAGGACCCGCGGATCACCTACGTACCCGAGCTGGGCAAGTACGCCGTTGTCTACTGCGCATACTCTCGCGGCGGTCCGGGTGTGTCGCTGGCCTTAACCGAGGACTTCAAAACGTTCGAACGCTACGGCGACATCCTGCCGCCCGAAGACAAAGATGCCGCCCTGTTGCCCCACCGGATCGGGGACAACTGGGCCATGATTCACCGTCCGGTCGGTCCCGTCGGGGCCCACATCTGGATCTCGTACTCGCCCGACCTGCGTCATTGGGGCAGCCACAAGCTGATCCTCGAGGCCCATCGCGGTGGCTGGTGGGACGCGAACAAGATCGGACTCTCCCCCCCGCCAATAGAAACGGAGCAGGGCTGGCTGATGCTCTATCACGGCGTGCGAACGACGGCGGCAGGGGCGATCTACCGGATCGGGGCGGCCCTGTTCGACCTCGAGACGCCCGAGCGTTGCCTGCGCCGCGGCGCCTCCTGGATCTTCGGGCCTGAGGAACCCTATGAGATGTTCGGCGACGTCGGCAACGTCGTGTTCCCCGGCGGGTATACGATCGCTCCAGATGGTGATACGCTGAACCTCTACTACGGCGGGGCCGATAGCTGCATCGCGCTCGCCACGGCCAGCATTCGCCAGGTATTGGAATGGTTGGAACAGGATTCACTCTGAGCCACACGACGCGCCCCGCGCAGCGGAGGAATCACGGCCAGATGCAGCCTCCTTCGCTTGCCGTTACCAGATTGTCGGAGCAGCTGGTTCCTGATAGCCGGCGCGTGATTACCCGTCTGTTCTTGCCCGGCGGCGAAGACCGCATCCGTTCGGTCCTCGACCGCGTGCTTCACCTGAGCGATGAGGAAGTCGAGGCACTGTTTGCGAGGGTCGTACTGGGCTTCGGAGCGCGGCACCGGAACATCGGGTCAAGATTCAACGAACACTTCCTCGCCGTGTCCAAGTATCTGGACGAGGCACGGGAGATCTCGGATGATCGCCGGCTGCTGATCGGAGCGTATTTCACGATGGAGTACGCGATCGAGGCGGCGGCTCTTTTCAACCCCTCGATCGTGCCGCACCCGGATCAAAGCGGCGTGCCTGCAGGCGCGCTGCGCTTCATCATGAGCCTGCGCGCCACCGGCGAAGGGCACGTTTCCTCGGTCGCCTTCCGCACCGGTGTCCTGTGCGCTGATGGTGGGATCACGTTCGACACGGTCAGCCCGTTCGTTGAACCCGCCAGGAAAGTTAAAGACCGCCTCTATCACAAGCACACCTTCTCGCTGAAACTGATCGAGATGGGTGCGTACAACGACGTTGTCGGGGCGGTGCTGAGTCGACTCGGCGACGAGTTTGTCTACGACGACCTCACCCGCGCGATCGACGAAACCGGCTGCTCGGGATTCGATCCGGAACTGCTCCGGCAGACGACCGGTGACATCCGATGGCTGGCCCGCTCCAACTATCATCTGACCTTTCCAGCCAGTCGTGAGGTGTCTGAGGTCGTGATTTTTCCGGTGACCGAGAACGAGAGCCGTGGTATCGAAGACGCCCGTTTCGTCCGTTTCATCGATGACGACGGGGCGGCGATGTACTACGGTACGTACACGGCCTACAACGGTTTCCGAATCCTTCCGCAGTTGCTGGAAACGACGGACTTCCTCAACTTCAGGATCACCACGCTGAATGGTAGGTTTGCGCAGAACAAGGGGATCGCGCTCTTTCCGCGCAAGGTCAACGGCTGGTACATGATGATCTCGCGCGTCGACGGTGAGAACCTGTACATCATGTCGTCCGACAACATTCGTTTTTGGAACAACGCAGACCGGCTCCGGACGCCCCAATACCCGTGGGAGTTCATGCAGATCGGTAATTGCGGTTCTCCCCTGGAGACGGAGGAGGGCTGGCTACTGCTAACGCACGGTGTGGGGCCGATGCGGCAGTACTGCATCGGCGCGATCCTGCTGGACCTTCAGGACCCCTCGCGCGTCATCGGCCAATTACCGGAGCCGCTACTGGTCCCCAACGAGAAAGAACGCGAGGGCTATGTGCCAAACGTGGTTTACTCCTGCGGCGCGCTGATTCACAACGGCGTACTGATCATGCCCTATGCGATGTCCGACTCCGCGACCAGCGTTGCCACCGTTCCAGTCCACGAACTGCTCGACTGCATGTTGCCCCCGTAGCGTCTCGCCCACGTGACTCGCGGCCCACTCATCCCGTAGATGGGGGGGAACGGGTCGGCGTGGTCCTCGTAGCGACAGGCGGGACCGCTCGGATCGAGGGTCTTGCCATACTCACGAGGGACTCGCTGTCGGGCCCTGTCGGTCCGGGCGGCAAGGGGCCCATGCATCGCTGGCAATTGATCCAGTATCGGACACGCCCGAGTCAACCCCGGGTGCGCCCGCAACAGACGGGGGTTCCGGGGACGGGGTGGTGGCTGCGGCGGCGGTTTCCCCCGGTGGCCTTTCTTCTTCGGTTTGCTCGGCGCCGCGCTCTTCCCGGTCGAACATCAACGCGGTGTCGCACAAATCCTCGATGAGACTCACCAGGTCATGCTCCGGTAGCGACGAAGGGCTGATGCCAAGAACCTTCTGAATCTTAGCCACAATGTGTTCCGGCAATTCCAGCGAACGATCTTCACTCATGCTTTACTCCCATTGCCTGCAGGCGGCTGCGCCCACCGCGCACTCGCTGCTCAACTCGACGGCGACAAAGAATTCTAGATGATGGAAGAATGCAGTCAACTATTAACCCGGATTTCCCAGATGGATTGATCGTAATGGCATGATTCGTGCATGTTTTCCCTGTAATTCAAGCGTTTCCGGCCATTCTGACAGGGGCATCGAATGGGTGACAGGCGAAAACAAGCACTTCGTGTTCAATTCGACGGCAAACTCAAGCTCGATTTCCATGGAGCGAAGATCACGAGTGACGCGGGCCTGATTGCGTTTCGTGAACTGGATGAAGCGTTCCGTTTGACGCTGCGCGGAAACGGGCCGGAATCGTTATCCCGGAGGCATCAAGGGCAGGATTGTTACGATGGAGCGGCCAGATGGGCACGAAACACAGCGAGAAAGGCCGTTCTCGTTTGAATTGGGTGGGTCATCCGGGTACGATGGCGGCTTGAGGTTCGATAAATGGGAAATCCCGGCTAAGACGAAGGGAGGAACGATGGACGCGGCCAGCAAGCGAGATTCTTCGGCTTCCTTTGAACGAGAAACACGCCGAGTGGTGGTAACGGATACTACCAACTTGTGGACCATCGACGGAGTTGTCAAAGACTATCCGGACTGGCGCGGTGAGGAGTGCTTGGTAAGACTGGTCGACACGCTCATCGACCCGCGCAACGATCTGCGATGCCTTTTTCAGACACAGGAGCTGATCGGTGCGACGACTCAAAAGGTACCGGATATCTATCGTCTCCTCGAGAAGCATAAACTCCTGCGCGAGGAAACAGAAACCAATGCCGAGGCGCAGGAGATTAAGCTAACCGACGACTTTATGGTCGAAACGCTGGAACGCGTCGAGCGTTGGTACGGGACGAGTACGGCGTATCCGCGTGCCGTCTTGCACACACACCGACATAAGGACGTGTATGATGAGAGGCGCTACCGCGGTATGACACGGGACAAACGAGACACTGCCGTCCCGCGAGTCACGCATGCGTTCTGTCAGGATATAGGAAAAAACGCCATCGATAGGATTGCTAGGACCAACGGATGGACGCCGGAAGATGTAGAGTTCATCTATGCGATCATTCTTGGTTCTCCTCCGAATTAGTTACTGGAGAATCGCCCCGGTAATGCCTGTT
>CBDUZO010000129.1:0-8658 GCA_965371725.1 uncultured Phycisphaerales bacterium | reverse complement strand
CTGCTCCAGCTATATTATCGGCCATCCCCACCACGGAGAATTAAACGGCCCTGGTGAGGCGACGGTTTCGATTGAATCGAGCAGGTCGTTCGGGTAGGATGACAGATTGAGATTCGATAACTGGGAAATGTCGGCTAATCGGAGGAAGGCAAATGAAGCAGATAATATTTGCAATTGGGTTGCTTACCGTTGTCGCCCTGCCCGCGGGCGCGGCGATCGTCTCCACGACGACACACGGCGTAGGCAGCACGGACTTGGACGGCCTGATGGGAGCAGGCGATCTGATCGCCGGCCTGATCGCCACCGAGCTCCCCGGCGACAATGGGTGGCACCCGGCCAACCCAGCCAGCACCAACCCACTGCACCCGGATGGTCTGCCAGCTTTCACCGACGGCATGGGGGGCATTTCGGGTGTCACGGGGCTTCTGAACGACTTTCCTGGCGCGGGCACCCCGACGAAGCTGATCGAGTATGATCTGGGGGGAGCGAAGGACATCACCTGCATTCAAGTCTTCACTGGGAATGTCGGACTGGACGGCCGCGTATTCTCCACCACTGTGGTCAAGTACTCCAATGATGGCGGCAACGATTTCGACATGCTGGGCTACTTCCAGTCGGACCCCTCCGGGACAGTCAACAGCGGGCAACTGGGCTCGACGCTCGTGGAGATCTTCGACGATGCCCAGGCTGTGATGCTCTCGGATGTGACCCATTTGGAGTTCGACTTCTACTCGGTGGACAATACCCTGGGCGAGATGCGCGATCCGTTCGACGGCGTGAACCCGTTCACAGGGATAGATGATGGCCTGGCCGCCGCCTTTGTCTCGCCGTTGGTCTACGAAATCGACGTTTTGCCCGAGCCGACAAGCCTAGCTCTGCTGGCGCTCGGCGGGCTAGCGGTTCTGCGTCGTCGTCCCTAGCCGCTGACCGGCATGAGGTTCAAACACTTCGGCGCCAAGAAACCTGTGCGTGCCAGCGCAGCAACCGTGGCGTCTTGCGTCGAACAGGTGTCCAGGGCCTGGCGACAAACATGCGTCTTGAGGAGAACGTGCTGTTTCTGTGGGAACTTGTTGCGTGGAACCGCGATTGTGCTACCGCTGACCGTCAAGGTTTCGCGAGCTCTGCGGTGAGTCAGCCTTGCCAGTGCACATACTGGCGAGAAGCCAAGCGGTTTGGATCTCGGCAACTCAGAGGTGAGCTTCTTGCTGCGGTTACCCGTCGCGCTTGCGTACGCGATTCGAGTCGCTTTTCTTCCGAGAATCGACTTGCGCGCTCCGCGATCATGCGCTATGCTTGATATAAAACGAGGTGCATGATGTCGATCGGAGGCCGGAAGCTGGCTGTCATAAGCGCCATCGTCGCAGTATTGCTTCTCGCGAACGCGGGCACGATCGTAGCTTGGCTGCAGGGTCTGGGTGTGATTCCTCTGGCTGAGTGTGTTCGGTCGGAGTATCTCACGGGAACGGCGATTGTCGTCATCCTGGCACTCTTGATTCTGCTGCCGGGCCGAGCGGTGTGGGCCGTGTTGGTGCGGCGGTGTCCGGTGTGCGATGCGGCGCTCCTGCGGCGGGGCATGTACTGCGCGGAGTGCGGGTCGAGGGTGTGACGTGATCGTCGTCTCAGGTACTGTGAGCCTTCGTGGCTCCGATTATCGAGTTCATTCCGTCGTCGCGGCGCAGCACTTGTACACCCGTGAAGCCTGCATCTTCAAGATCCTCCCGGAGCTCGTTGAAGGTGAAAGTCCCGCCGGCCTCGGTCGCCAACAACATGTGGATGGCGAATAACGCTCCCGCGGCTGGTGTTGTCCGGGAGCCATCCATGAGCACATCGCGTATGAGGACTTGTCCGTCCTCAGTAAGGCACTCAGCAACCAGCCCAAAGAGCTGCCGGTTCTGCTCGCGCGAGTTCTGATGAACGATCGCACTGATCCAGGCAAGGTCAGCGCCTGCCGGAAGTGGGTCGGTGAGGAAGTCCCCGGCGATCAGTTTCACGCGATCGCTCAACTTCGCCTCTGAGATGCGCCGGTCCGCCAAAGGAATGACGTGCGGAAGATCAAAAAGCGTGGCGGTCGCATCGGGTTGGGCACGCAAGAAGGCGATGGTCCACGTTCCGGAAGCCCCGCCAACGTCCAGCATATGGCGGAATACAGGCGGTCCAAGTTCCTCGACGATCTGTGAGGCTACCGGTGCACATACTACATCCATCGCACCGATGAACGCTTCTTCGTCACGCTCCTCTCCGCGGATGCTTGGCCGGCGTCGCGCGGGCTTTCCCTTCACCACTACGCTCGCCAGCTGGCCCCATTTACGCACGCAGTTCGCCTGGTGCTGAAGCATGGACAACACACTGGTGGAACTGTCTTTTCTCAGGAGCTGGGCTGTGCTAGGAGGCAAAACGTACCGATCGTTCTGCTTCTCCATGAGTCCGATCGACACCAAAGCATCAAGAAGCATCGTTGTAGCGCGCGGATCAGCCGTGAGCTTCTTGGCAACTTCTTCTGCTCTCAAAGCATCGTGTGCCAGGGTGGCGAAGAGATCAAGTTCAGCAGCCGCCACGAGGACGCACGCTGGTTGGTAGCTCCTCGCCAGAGCCAGCACATCGTCTGCACTCTGTTCCTTTGTCATCGCACAAGCCCAACTCCTCGGATCTACCTGAACCGATCGGTATCAGACTCACAGGTCTCCCGCCTAGGCGCGCCGCAAAGTTTTCATTGCCCGAGCAAGAGCTTTGAGCTGCGAGTCCAGAGCCCGCCGCTTGGCAAGAAGTTCGTGGTAGCACTCCCGCATCTTCAGGAGCAACTGAGCGACGCCCGGCCCGGAAGCCTTGCCACGCACGGTCCCGCTACCCTTTGGTCGCCCCACCTTCTTCTTGGCGACACCCTTCGGACGGCCGACTCTCCGCTTGCCCTTGGGCGGCTTCTTCTTCGCGGTCTTCTTCGCCCGCTTCTTTGCCACTCCTTTGCCCTTCTTGCGCTTCTTCTTGCCATGAATCGAGCTGACGTGACGCGCCAAGTGCGCTGGCATCGAGAACTTACGTTCACACTTTGGACACTTGAGTTTCTTCTCTACCATGATCGGTCTCCTACAAAGGGTCCACGCCACCGGCACGATAGGCGGTTCGGACACACGTCCGACATCATCTATTACGCCGCGGACGGAGGCACATTCTCCGCTGCAGGGCCTTGCAGCAGTCTTTCGGCAGCATACAGCACGTGGTGCCCCATCCTTCGCGGAGCGAAGCGTGGGAAACAGACGGTTGTTCGAGGTGTCTGCGGCTGCCCTGTCCTGGAAACGGGCGTTCAGAGGCCGGCACGGAGATCTTCTGTCCCGGTTCCGGGCTATCGGCCTCGAATACTGTCGCTTGATCGGAGCCTCTGCCGACTCTAAGCTAGATTCGGTCTTCTGGAGGAAAGGTGGCCCCACGTGGAAGAACTGACGACTAGCAGCTTTGAGCTTGCCTCGTGCCAGGCAACGGTCTTCACCCCCGATGGTGACCTCGCCGTGAGCAAGTTCATGAAGGAGCTTTATCCATCGCTCGCCGAACTCTTCGATGGCGAGCCGACCATCTTACCGCCAGTACCCGAGGGCGCTCCGCCTGAAATCCCCCGAATCATCCTCGAAAGCGCATCACACGAGTGGCGATGCGAGTTATCTCCGGCTCGCGTTAATGTCCATTGGCGCCGGACGAAGTCTACCGTGACGTGCGTGGGGCTTGGCGACTTTTTCGAAGAGGCCACAAAAATCCTCCTCCAATACGCCGGTCAGTTGAACCCTCGGATTGTGCGCCTTGCAGCATTGACAACGCGGTTCTCACCGCATGAGAGCCCCGGGGTGTTCCTGGCTCGCCACTTCTGCCAGGATCGCTGGGACAAGGCGCCGCTGAACCGTCCAGAGAACTTTGAGTTGCACGCCCATAAGAGATTCACGCTCGCAAGTGACTTGACGGTCAACTCCTGGGCGAGGAGCAAAACCGGAAAGCTCACAGGAGACGGGGACGAGAAGCTGGTTGTCCTGTTTGAACAAGACCTGAACACTCTCGCAGAGGCGGCGTCTGAGAAGGAGTTCGCCGAGGCCGAGATCAAGAAGTTCTTCGGCGCAGTTGCGACTGAACTCGATAGTATTCTAGGACTCTACTACCCCAGCCCCTAATGGCAGGTTCGTGAGCATGGCGGACATTATCCAAGCAAAGGCACCTTCCGGGACGAACACGACGAAGCGTGGTTGGGACGACACCGAGATGGAGAAGCAGGACGTGGATGCGAAGGAACCTGACCAGTTGAAGTTCCCGTTGCCGAACGTGCGAGCTCCTCAGGTTGGCGGCTTTACGTTCGTCTCCGGGGCCGAAGAATTTGGTATTGCGCGCTCGGATTTCAAAATGTCTCTCGTCTTGTCGCCGCCGGATCAAGCGGATGCTGTAGTAAATACGACCGACGAAGACCTCTTGAGGCACGAGCGCCGGGCGCGTTGGCGTGTTGCACAATGTGCGCCTCCCTTCGGTTTGGCTCAAATCGACCAACAGTACATCCGCTTTCGTAGCAAGCTCATCGCCACATTGCTCGACGAGCCCATCGAAGACGGAGTTGCACATCCGGGCGAGGGTCTGATTGATGAAGCCCTTCGCGCAGGCTCCTCGAACTGCCAGGACTGGCTTTCCCGGGTCTTGGTAGAACACTACCCGACCCGCCCATCGCTTTGTGCCTCGATTGTCCGCTGCATCGGAAGGCTTGATTACGATCGCCTTCGCGGATGGGGAATGCGCGTTATTGACGATGCGCTGCGGAATAGAGACGTCGAAGTTCGCGAAGCGGCGATTCGTGCGCTCGAGGCTTGGGGAGGACCTGTAGCGATTGAGATGCTTCGCCGTCACAAAGATGGCGAGGCTTGGCTGAATGAGTACGTTCAGCAAGTCATTGTCGATCTGTCCGGGACTACCTCGTGAACATGCTGGCGCGTAAAATAAGCCGCGCCAAATGGCACCACAGAGAGTATCTTGCGAAAACCGAAATCCGCGCGGACGCCATAAGCGGATGCCTGCGCACGACGGACGATAAGCTGTCCTGGTGGCGCTGCACCGATGATGAGAAGGGAGTCGCCGAGGTTGCACTTGCGCTGGCCGTCGGACCAAGGATGGAGAAGTTCGAGAAGATCGATGTCGTCGTGCTTCCTGAATTGACTCTGACCGAGGCCGGGTTGGCATCCGAGCCGACAGAGGGTGACACTCCGGTCAAGGACCTTCGGTCGCGCCACGTGGATCTCGTCGGACTTGATGTCGAAAGGCTGGCACAGGTCGCGAGGATCCTCGGCCCGCGAATCCGATCGAGTGACAAAGTCGTTCAGTTCACAAAGGCGGGACTCATGGATCTCGTCACGGCGGCGATTCACGACAAACGCCTGGACGCAAATGACTTAAATGAGAAGCTACGAGCCAAGCTGGCCGGGCACTGCAACGCTGAACCGTCCTGACTCGCCTGTCCAGGTTCGTGCATCGACGCCGGTTGCGATAACTACGCGACCAAGCCCATCGACCGGAAGAAACTCGTCGCGACCATCCGAGCTCATTTGGCGACCCAAGTAATGGCGTAAACGACCCGCCCGCTGCCCCGACGAATGGTCCCGGCATTGATGCCGGGGTGGCGATGATCTTCAACCTCCTTGAGTCCCGCGGTGGCCAGTGCCCAGCCTATCGGAGAGCGGGCTGTCGGCGGCGCAAAGAGAGCATCTCCGGCACCTCGACTCGGTACTGACGTGGTGAACCTCTCGCGTTACCACGCGCCTCGCGCGGCCTCGGATTGGGTTGCGCGCGTGGCTTCTGCTTAACCTGGACTACTCGGGGCGCTTGATGATCGGCGGGAGCGGCCACAGCTGCCCTACCGACGTCCTCATCACGTGCGCCACCCGTTGAGCGATCAGCACGTTCGGAAGCGCCTTGTTGTGGCAGTACTTGTGGATGGCGCCAACATCGACGCCGGCACACCGAGACACATGCCGCATCGACATGCCCCTCAGCTCGAGAAACTCGAGCAGTGTGCATTCGGTGCGTTCACGGCCAACGTGTCGCCCAGACCTGTGCTTGGGCCTCGGCACCGGCGGTCGGCCTCGCTTACGCCGGCGGGGCTTCTGTTGGTCAGGATCCCCCGACGGCTTGGCAGAGCCCGTCTCGAGGGCCTTCTTGGCTTTCCGTAGGGCTCGTAGAGCTTCTGTTCGTCGGGTCATCGTTTGCTCCTTCTCGTAAGGGCCTTCTGAAATTGTCGTGAAGGGGTTGTTGATAGTCAACGTGGCAATGCCCATATCCTATCCCCCGAAAGCGTGTGGTTTACTGCCTGTGGCCTGGGCGCCGCGGGCTTCCGCCCGGGCGCCTCGGCCGTGCTTACTACTCGATGCCTTGGGTCGTCTTTTCGATGTACTTGGCGTCAACCTCGACCGGATCAAAGGCCCGCTCGCTCTTCGGTAAGCCTTCTTGCTCGTTGTCGTAATCCACGAGCATCAGTTCTACGCCAGGTGCGTCAGCGAGGACGCCACTAAAGTTCCCGCCGTTGATGTAGATGGCAACGCGGATCGGTTTGGGTTGCTCGTTCATGCTTCACCGTCCTTTAGACCCAAGGCTTGACGGGCCAATCGGTGGGCGACGTCGAGGCTGCTCCAGTCGATAGAGCCGCCGCGCTCCTTCCCTTCGCCATAGGCCTTCACCAGCGCCTCACAGGCCGCCAGCAATTCCGGCGCGGCCGCGATCAGCCTGGCGTCGTCGCCAGACAGCGGAAACTCTTCAATAGCCTCTCCGTCAAATACGGTTCGCTGTACGCCGCCGCCTTTCGCCTTCTGGTATAACCACGGCTGCACGCATTCTGAGTTGCGCTCGGTCGTTATGCCCCACGGGCCGGGCGTGTAGTTCTCGATCATCAGTCGCCGTCCTTTCTCTGTTTGACGTAACCTCTCCGCGCGTGTTCGCAGAGCTCGGTAAAGGCCGTCTCTCCGTAATCGCTCAGGAAACCATTGACTGCTAACTCCACTAGCTTCAGGTGCTCCGGTGCCAGGTCGTCGCCGTCGTTTGTCGCCTGAAGTATCTCGCAGGCTCGGTCACATAGGCTCATCGGTCGCCGTCCTTTCGCTGGGGCGGACAGATAGGCTGCCCGGTTATCGTCTCGTACAGATCACACAGGCCCGCGGTCACCCACAGGAAACCGCAGACCGTGAACACAATGGCCAAGCAGCACGCGAGCGCCAGGCCGGCCGGGTAGAAGATGTCAACCAAGGGCCACCGTCGCGATCTCCGGGGCGTCTGCGAGCGTGTAGCGCAGCCGATCAACTCCTAGCCAGCCATCGCCAGCCGTGTACACGTCGCCCTTGTGGAAATAGAGCCACGAGTGATGCCCGTCCGTCCGTTGCATCACAATGGCCCTGGATTCCAGTCGATCGACCGTCCGCCGGCCGTCGTCGCCGGCCCGGACAGGCTCCAGGCGGAACCGGGCCCCGATGGGCATTGCGCGACGAAACGCCGCGCGGCTGATTCGTTTCCCGTTCGCGTTCATACGGTCACCGCCTCTCTTCTCGCGTCCGTCCAAGGAATGCCGAGCGCCTCGAGCGCGGCCGTCACTTCGGTCACCTTCGGCGTGACACATGGCCACGGGTCGCCGAGTGATACAGTGTCTTCGGCGAACAGATCGGGCCCGCGGATATCGCGCGTTACTGCGTGAATCCACGTATAAGCCGCGTTCCCGTACCGCCGGCGCTGAATGATCAACGGCCGGCCGTATGTCCGAATGTCCTTTAGGTGCATCGTTCACCGTCCTTCCGCGCTTCAACGCGCTTGACGAGTCTCCAATTGGTACCGGTCCAGTGGTAATCCTCGATCGCGATAAAGTCTTTCGGGTCGTAGCGACGGAAGGCCAGCATTCGCAGGATGGACCCGCGCGTCCGAAAACCACCAGACTCGCTGAACGACCCGCCGACGTCGTTGACCAGGTCATAACCCCAGTCCCCAGGCCGGCTTCGCATGAGCTTTAGCGTGTAGGTCATCGTTTACCCTTTCAAAATTGGCGTGCGCCCCCGCGCGGCTGCGAAATTGCCCAGGGGTTCTGAAATTCGGGTACGGTGACGATCACCGAGCCCTGAATAGGTAGGTCAAAACAGCCGGGAAGCGTCCGGACAGCCTGGCCAACCGCTCCCGGGCCCGGCCGGCCTGAACCAGCAAGGCCCGATAGCGGTTGGTCAAGCAGCAGCGATGGACAGGGCCTGCGCCGGCTTCGCGCCCTTGAAGCGGCGCAGAGCATCCGGAAGCTGGTCGACGCAAGCCCGGATGTTATTCCCGCCGACGTCGACATACTTCCCCTGGACGTAGGATAGGAACCGGAAACCGTCCGGAACCGTCAAGCCGGCTTGATCGGCTACGTGCTCCAGGTGGTCGGCGATCGTTTGAGCGTTGGGCTTCCGGAAGCGGAACCGGCGCCAGCGACTGAACAGGCCGTCGACGTCGTCCGCCCAATTCACGCTGGTCGTCGTCCCGATGAAGATCACATGCTCGGGAAGCTCTTCCAGAATCCCCAAGAGCATCCGTTGACAGTCTCGGCTGAGATGCTGAATCTCGTCGATGATGAAGCAACGGCGGGCGTTACCGCCCCAACCGAAAACCATCATCCGGCCCGCCAGTTCCCGAAGATCGGCA
>CBDUZO010000128.1:0-8805 GCA_965371725.1 uncultured Phycisphaerales bacterium | reverse complement strand
ACCCTTCGCTCCGCGAAGGACGGGGCACCACGCGGGGTGAATCGGTGGCGGGTGATTCCAAGTCCCGGAGGGACGACTGAGTCACGTGGTGGGCAGTGCCCACCCTACTGAATCTCTTTGAGTCACGTGGTGGGCAGTGCCCACCCTACAATCCTCGAACAACCGTCCGTCCCCCACCCTTCGCTCCGCGAAGGACGGGGCACCACGCATGGGAATCCCCGGATTAGCCGACCGGGTTGGATTTGAACTGCTCGGCGACGGCCAGCTTCTCGCAAAGGCGGTCGAGGCGATCGAGCGCGGGCGAGTTCGGGCGGAGGACGCACCAGCGATCACGCGGCGCGGCGAGCTCGTCGTGCGTCAAAGCTCCGAGGTGTTGCCGCTTGGCCCAGGCTGCAAGTTGCTGAAAGACCTCTTCGGGAAAGTCCACAACCTCATCGGCCCCCTGTGCGGAGGCGGTTCCGCGGGCGGGTGATCCAGCGGCGAGGAGAGGCGCATGGGTCTCCAGAACATCGAGCGTCGCCTCGGCTGCTCGCAGTGGGTGAATGTTGATACCCGCTCGCAACGCATGCTCGACGATCGGTCGGGCAAAGGTCGTTGCCTCGCGCGACGTCTTTGCCAGTGCGATCAGCATGGGCCAGTGGAGTGGGATCACGGCCCAATGTTCGTCGGCAAACCGATCCGCCAGTGTTCGTCCGGCCTTGTCGAGCAGTTCGCGGACGAGTTCCGGATTCGGGCTGCGCGGCCCCTGGCAGAGGTAAACGGACACCGCGGCGATCAGCTTGCTCGTCTCCTTCTCGGTGATTCCGTCAATCGTGTTGTACATTGCCGCGAGTTGCTCGCGTCCACCGGGCCCCGTGTCGTCGATAGCCCGCGAGGTCCGTCGAGACAGGCCCACAAGATCACCCTTGTTCCAATGTCTGTCCACAAACGTAAGCCATGCGCTGGGCTGCGTCTGCACCGGCGGTTCTGCGCCGAGACATAAGTACTCGACCGATTTCCCGGCGACTTTCTGCCTGATGCTCGTGTCGTCGCCGCGGAGAAGGTCCAGGTTGTGCGTTCGGCTGGGCGAGAATCGCAGCCCGGCGCCGAACGAGATCATCGATCGGAGCGGCCCGGGAATGCCCAGAAGGAATGCCTCCGCCACCGCAGGCCAGTCGGAGTCAACATTGACGATCAAGTGCCGCTGCTCCAGAAGTTCCTGGAGGATGTAAGCGCGATAGGGCGCAGCCGGAAGAGTGTCCACGGCGGCGTGTTGGATCGTCTCCGGCGTAACCTCGACCGCTAGCGTCAACTCCGGAACCACATTCGGTGGTTTCAGTTGCGGCCGGGTAAGCTCGGCGGCGGTCATTGCCCGCAGCACGTTGAAGGGGTTGTATCCGAGCTTGGGCCAATCGTCGGACTCGATCACGGCGCAGTGCGTGTAGACGCGTTGCCCGCCACGGCCCGTGTGCTCCGCGCCGGCGGGGCAGGAAAGAGCCACGCACGTTCGACCGGTCGGCAGTGGGTAGAAGGCAATACCGTGCACGCCGCCCAATGGACCGACGGGCTCCGCGTCACGGTCGCACAGACCCCCGTGCGACGGCGAGCAGCGTGTGATCGCCTGCTTTTCCTCGGGACGCAGACCGCAACTGGCGGCGATGATCCGATAGCCCTCGCCCATGGGCGTTCGAATCGACGTAAAGATGGCCTGTTCACATTTGTAGGTGATTGCTGGCACGAGTCTCGGTCCGGAAACCGTTACAGGATGGACAATATCCACTCGAACGGTTCGAGGATTCCCCTTGGCCCAACGTGCAACGGGTACTGGATGACGTTGTCATACTCGTCGTACCCGTATCCCAGTGAACCAACTACGCTCGTAGCGAAAAACTCGAAGTTCTCGTAGCGGTTCTCGCACATGTTCCACAGACGGTTCAGGTTGGTCTTTGCGAACGTCCGGGGGTCGTCAAAGCACTCGGGACAACAATCGGCTTTCGACAGGACGACGGCCACGGGAGTGGTGAGCTTGTCCTCGCGCCTGGTGGCCAGAATCCCGTCGAGATAGCTCATGAGCTTCAGAGCAAAGAAGTCGGGTTGGGGAGAGCCCGCGGCCGCCAGTGCCCCGTCCACGAGCAGAATCGCCCCGGAACTCTTCTCGAGCAGCGATCGGATGGTCGTGAAGGTCTGTGGTGCGGCGACCTCGGCGGCGATGGCTTCACCGGCCATGTCGGGCATGACCAGGTCGTAGATCCTCGCGTTTTTGATGCGTTTGGCGACCTGATAATACGCCCAGTGCCACTGGTCGACTTCCATGGGGGTCTTGGGTGGGAAGTGCCTGGATGCAAGATAGCTGATGACCGTGTGCTGGAGGTTGACCGAATAGGCCCCTTTGGGCACGGCGTCGAAGTCGTCCGCCCGTTTCGAGAGCATATCGAGCATCATTCCGAGGTAGACGGTCTTGCCGACGTTGCTGTCACCGATGACCGTGATGATGCATGGGTCTCGATCCTGCCCCACGGCATCGTGGATCAGGGCCATCGGAGCGCAGCACGTGCTGCAGATCACCGCGTCCGATGGGTTATGCTGCTCGCAGATCAGACAAGGCATCGTCGTTGGAGGCGCTTCGACTATCGCTTCGCTTGTCACGGAACCACTCCTTTGCTTCAGCTTCCGTTGATCCAGCTCGCCTGGTCAAGTTCGATCGCACAGCGGAATCCGCAGTTGTGCCTTCGGGCGAGCGTGATCTGTCCGGTTCGGAATTGCGAGGTTGCCTGCGTTTCAAAGTAGGTGTCGAACGCGCCGCCGCGGATGACCTGCATGGGCATCTCACCGAAGATCTGCCGGCCCTGGTTGTCCGCAATGCTGTACTCTGAGTCTATCCATTCCCACACATTGCCCACGAGCTGCAACACATGATTCGGAGCGGCGCCTTTGGGGTACTCGGTTACGGGGACCGTCGATCGCCTGCGCGAGGACCAGATATTGCAACGCGTGTTGTCCAGGGCATCGCCCCACGGGAAGCGGCGTAGCAGGTCGGCGGAGCTGTTAATGTGCCAGCACGCCGCCATCTGCCATTCCGCCTCGGTGGGCAGACGCTGTCCGATCCACAGGGCGTATGCCTGGGCCTCGAACCAACTGACGCCCACGACCGGGTGGTCGGCGAGGCGCTCGTCGTGACGACCTTGACGCCAGTACCGAGGCCCCGGTTCACCCGTTTGGTCCTTCAGCTCGATCAGGTGAGGCCAGATGTCCTCCGGCCAGTACTCCAACGCGTCGTATCCCCCGTCGTCAACGAACTTCTGGAATCGTGCGTTGGTGACGGTGTGTACGTCCAGGAGGAAGGGTCTGACGTCGATCTCGTCCTCGCTGGCGCCGGGCTCAGCCGTGAGGGTTTGTGTGATCACCACATTTCCGGCGGGGACCAAGGCCATTCTCGCCTCGAGCTGTTCCTTGGCTTTGGCGATGATGGTATCGCTCCTCGCGTGCGAGCGCCACTTCTGCTCTTCGCGCAGGATCGTACAGTAACGTCCCTGTTGGAGGAGCCGTTCCAGCGAATCGTCGGTGAGCGGCACGGTCGGAGCCGGGTTGAAGTCCGGTTCATCCGGCGAGCCGCGTTTTCGTTTTCGCGGTACCCCCTGGGCACCGGGACCGCCTCGTGTGAACAGCTTCATCGCCATGAGTCTGTTTCCCTCAGCCGGTTTCGGTTCTGTCGATCCGGGTCATGCTCCGACGGCCTTGCGTTTTGCATCCCGCCGGAGCTTTCGAAACTGCCTGGCAGCCGAAATGGTGGCCGGTCTCGGTGCGGCCTTGGGTGGTGTCACCGATGGCTCGGCCTCCGGTATCCGAGGTTCCTCGTATGCTGCGACGTCCTCGTGCGGCGGTGCCGCCGGAATGGTCGTGTCGGCGCCAAGTCGCTGGAGCAATTCTGCGCGTTGGGTGACAACCTCCTGCTGATCCCGGGCGAGCTGTGCATGCATGGTGCCTAGGGTCTCGCGCGTTTGGTTCAACTCCGTCATCTGAGTGTCAAGGCGTTCCTCTCGGGTCTGGAGTTCCTGTGTCCATTCCTTGATCCGAAGCTCGCGGGGCTCGATCTCCGCCAGCTTGCTTCGTAGATCGAGTTCGCTCTGTTCGAGCGTGTGTTCCCGCTCGGCGAGTGCCTCGATATCGGCGGCATGGGCGGCCCGTTGTTGCTCGAGTTCCTCATACTCTGCTTGGAATACAGCCCGTTCCTCGGACAGTGCCTCTTCCGCCTGTTGAAGTTCGCGCAGCGATGTTTCGATCGCCGTGCGTTGCTGTTGAAGCTCCGTGGTCCTGGCCGCCAAGCTCATGAGCTTCGCTTCGCAGTCGGCGCGCTGGTCGTTAAGGTCCTCGGTGATCTTGAGCAGTTCCGCCCTGTCTGCGTCCAGGTTTTGACGCGTGGTCTGAAGCTCGGTTGCCTTGCCGTTGAGCGCATCCTTGGCGGATCTCAAAGCTACGGATGCGGCGCCGGCGAGTTCCTGCACGGGCGCCGGATCCGGCATGGCCGGGCCACGCTGAGATGGAGTGTCCATACCCGCCATTGCTATCACTCGATTGACCGGCGCTCGGGCCAAGTGGCACCGGCACGTCGATCTCCAGAAAGACAGGCTCGGGTTCCCGCGCAGACGATTGCGCCACGATCAACATATTGGTTGACCTGGTCGGAAAGCCGGCCTGCACAAGCTTACGATACAGGGCCACAACCGAACGATTGGCTGTGCCGGAAACACCGAGACCGCCCGGCGTTTTCGAGTCGTCACGGGGCTATCGGACGCACGGAATTCGCATCGGACCGGCTTATCGGCTGTGGGGCTCGCCTCAGACATAAATAGGAGTCCGTCCGGTCTGGCCATCCGATCGAAATGTACACTTGGCATATCCAGAAGGTCGCCAGGCGCGCCCACGCTTCTGCGTGATCGAGGGTCTGGGGACCGATAGTCGGGCGAGCCATGTGCAACCGAGGGACGGTTGCCGTGGAGAGTCAGACTGCGCGCAGGCTGAGGAGTAAGGTGAGTCATGGCTCAGTCCGAGTTGCAGACTGGTTCGATGAACACCGGCGAGGCGCTTGCCAACGCTGAAGCCGCGATCGAAGCCTTCGAGCAGGGACTGCTCGACTATGGGGAACGTACCGTCGCGTGGGTGGCCGGCCTGAAAGAAGACGCCGACAGGCGGTCCACACTACTGGATAGGCAAACCGCTGAAGCGAACCGCTTGCTCAAAGAACGAGCGGCGGAGTGTGATCGGCGCGAAGCCGAGCTCGATGCGCGGGCCGACGAGCTGGAACGCCGGAATCGGGATGCGACCGAGCAAATCGAGACGGCCAAGACGAAGCTGGATGACCAGCGGCGGCATCTGGAGGATACGCAACAGGCCCTTGCCGCCGATCGTGCCCGGAATAACACAGCCAAGGCGGAGCTGGACCGGGCTGTGGCGGCTTTGGCCGAGCGTGAGGAGCGGATCGAGACCAGAGAGCAGCAACTCGACCGGGAGGTCGAAGCCGGTGTGCAGCAGCGCGAGGCGGAACTTGACGCTCGGGCGGCGCAGTTGTGTTCGCTCGAAGAGCAGCTTGTCGAACGGACCGATGCCCTCGATCAACGCGCCAAGGAACTCGATACCAGGCAGACGCAAATCAGTGAACTCGACACGCAATTCGCCGAGCGAGATGTGTCTCTTGATCGGCGCGAGCAGGCCGCAGATGCTCAAGACCGCCAACGCCGGCAGGAATTCGAGGAGCAAGCACGGCAGCACGAGGAGGAGCTCGAAGCCCGACGGGGGCAACTGGAGGATTCGGAGGCGCGACTCGCCGAGCAATCCCAAGCTCTTCAGGCCGATCGCGAGGGTTTGGAGGAGTCTGCGGACCGCCTCAAGAAACGCGAGACGGAATTGGCGACGGCGCGGGATGCAGCCGTCGAGGCCGATGCAAAAATCGAACGCGCCGAAGCACGTCAACGCCAGCAGGAGTCTCAACTGGCGCAAGAGCGAGAGGAGATATCCGCTGCCCGGAGTCGCGCGGAAGAGGAGACCGCCCGTCTGGCGCAACGCGAGTCCGAGCTTGCCGCCCGAGCGGTCGAGTTCCACAAGCGAGAACAGGCCCTCGCCCAGGCGGAAAGCGGTCATGGGGAGCACGAAGAGCTTCTTGCTGAGCGTGAGCGTCGACTTGAGACACTTGAACAGCGAGAAGCCGAGTTCGATGACCGCCTGCGCGAGTTGGACGATCGCGCCCTTCAACTTGACGACCGCACGAACGAGCTTGACCGGCAGCGTGCGGAGCTTGCGGCCAAGGAAGAATCACTGAAGGACGCACACGAGCGGCTTGCGCTTGGCGAAGCGGAACTCCTCGGCCGTGATCAGGATGCTGAAGAACAACGGCAACAAGTGCTTGCGAACCTGGAACAGCAGCGAGCCGACTTCGCCTCGCACGTTCAGCAGGAGGAGCAACGGCTGAAGCAAGCGGCCGACGATTTCCAGGAGTCACGGCGGCAGCTTACCTCACGGGAAGAAGCGCTCCGCGAAGAACGTGCCGAGCTCGAAACGCGCGACCAACAGGCGCAGGAAGCCACCGAGCGCGCGCGGCAACGCGAAGCTGCCCTTGAGCAGCGCGAGCGCAAGCTCGAAGAATCCCTGGAGCAGCTCCATCAGGACGAGCAACGCCTGAGCGCCGAGAACAGCAAGGTCGAGGCGGGTTCGACGACCATCAACCAGCAACGCCGGCAGTTGGAGGCGGACCTGGCGGCGCTGGATCAGAAGACCACGGCGATGAACGAGCGTGAGGCCGAGCTCGATCGGCGTGGCGCGGAGTGTGAACAAACTCGGGCACACCTTGAGAGGCTCGAAGCCGATCTCTCGAACGGAGAAGCCGAGCAGGAAGCGGGCCTCGCCGCGCAACGCGAGGAGCTGACGTCAAAGTATCAGCAGCTAAGGGTGGAGCAGGAAACGCTTGACAAGCGTAGCCGGCAGCTTGATGAACATCGGACCGCATTGGACAAGATGGTCGGCGAGTTCGAGACCTCACGCACCGCGCTCGAGCGAGATCGGAACCGGCTTACGACCACGATCGAGGAACGCGAGAGAGAGCTTGCTGAGGCGCTGGGCGATGTGTCCATCCGGGCACTCGACCTGGACAACCGGACGCAAGCCGTCGAGCAACGCGAGTGCAAAGCCGAGCAGGCCTTGCAGGTGTGCGAGGAAAAGGAGCAGGCCCTTGCCGCGGCCAGGGAGGAGAACGATGCGTTCCGTGCCCGGCTTGATCAAGCGGGAGCGCGCGGGCGCGAGGTTGGGGAAGAGCTTGAAGCCAAACGAGCCGAGTTTGATGCGCGTCAACGAACGCTGGCGGACAGTGAAGATGAGCTTGGCCGGCGGGCGGAGACGCTGGCCGCTCGGGAGGACGAACTGGATGCGCAGCGCGAGAAGCTCGATACCGCGATTCAAAAGCTCGAACAGGATCGCGGCGCGGTCAACGAAGTGCGACAGGCAGCCGACGACGTGGCGGAAGCTCGAAAGTGCGATCTCAAACAGCAGCGAGACGAGACGGCCGCCGTATCTCAGCAGCTCCAAGCAGCCCGCGCCGAGCAGGAGAAGCTCCTGGCTAAGCTGAGCCAAGCACAACAGAGTTCCGAGGACCAAACCAACACCGTCGAGCAGGCCCGCGCCGAGGCACAGGCTCTTCTGGAGCAACTCGAAGCGGAGCGCGAGCGTCTGGCTGATGCAGAGCGCCGTGAACAGGAGGCGAAGACTGACGCAGAGCAGGCCAGGGAGGAATTGGCAAGCCTTCGGGAACAGCCGACCGATCCCGCCTCCGCCATCGCTGATTATCACGCATCGCACGCAGCCATCTCCGTGTTTTGGGCGGACTTCCAGGGTCCGGAAGCGGTTGCCGCCGATCTCGAATCGGCATCGCACGGCGACACCGAAGAGACAGTCGATTCAACCGATACCGTGCCGCAGAGTGCGATCGACGAGGACGCCCTGGGTCTCTCCGATGAGGAACCGCCGTTGGAGTTCGCATCGGAACCCGAGCTCGCGGATGACGACCCCATCGAGATCAGTGGCGATCCGAAAGCCGATGCGCTCAAAGAGGCACTGGCCGCTGCACGGGCTGAAATCGCGGCGTCCGACACCGAGCCGGCTCCCGGCGCGCCGCTCGAAAGCGTGAATCTCACCGTCGGAACCGATAGCGCCGAACCAACCCAGGAGGGCAGTGCGGCCTTGCCGTTTGCCGACGACCTTGTCGCCTCCTCGCTGAAGGTGGAACCGGTGCAAGCTCCACAAAAACAGACCGAGGATATCCCGGACGACCTCGATCCGGAACTTGCCAAGAAGGTCAAGCTCCTACGCCGACTGAACCCGGGTAGGTCCGTGGGCGAGCTGATCGAACAGGTCGTCAACGAGCAGGCGAATCCATCAGGCAGAGCGAAGCGGAAGCGCGGCTGGTTCCGCGGCGGATGATCCGCTCGCATCCGCCGATCCAATCCACGAAGCTCGGCTGACTCGACCTTCTGCCCGCGGGCACGGTGCGTTTTCCAAATGAGTGTGCGCGACTCAGCGCCACTTCCGAGCCGCGGACTTCAGTCCGCGCGGACATTCAGGTAGCGGTTGAGCCTGTAGTTCCGTGCGACATCCTAGTCGCAGGACTTGTGAAACGCAGTAGGAGTGCCGTTTCAACAAAGGTTGTTCCGCTTTCTTCCCCCCTTACCAAGGGTGGATTGAGGGAGGTTCATGCGGACGGAGAAGAACCTCCCCAAGCCCCTCCTTATTAAGGGGTTCTCCTCCCAAAAAGTTACTGACGTAACCCCTTGAAAGACAAGGACA
>CBDUZO010000127.1:0-8857 GCA_965371725.1 uncultured Phycisphaerales bacterium | reverse complement strand
GTTGGCGATGATTCGCCGATACCTTAAACTGCTGTTTTCAGACAGAGCCTAGCCCAGCGATTCAGGGCCTGTCGATTTTCTCGCTGGCACGGAGTGGCGGTAGACGCCCTCAGGACGGCTCACGCCGGTGGACGACTTGTTGGCTTTCGTCGCACCGTCTCATGCTGGTCGTCCCCCATCCTTCGCGGAGCGAAGGGTGGGGGACGGATGGTTGTTCGAGGATTGTAGGGTGGGCATGGCCCACCATCGGCGGCGATGTTCTTGGTGGGCGGTGCCCACCCTACTCGCTCAATCCATTCCCCACCCTTTTCTAACGAAAAGGACGGGGCACCCGCGGTTTGAGTCCCGTAGGGACGATTGAAACGTAGGCACTACCGGCCGCCTGACTCAGTCGTCCCTGATACCACCTCCGAGGTTAGTCATAGACGAGCCGAGCAGCCCGGCCTCAGGAATGCGCGGAGAACACTCGACGCTCGTTACCGGTCCGGGCTGTGGAGTTGCTCGCGGATGATGCGGATGAGCATGTTCCGTGACTGTGAGTCGAGCTTGTCGACGGCGAGGTCAAAACGCTCAACGCGCTGCTTCTGGTCAACGTAGTTGCGGATGTCGGGAACAAGGCGCATCGCATCGCCGAGCACGGCGCGCACATCGCCGATCGTCTCACGGTCAACCATGTGGCACCGCTTCACGAGATCGGACATGAGACGGCGCAGTTCACGGACCCAGCCGCCGTAGTTGTTCTCGAGGGCCACGTATCGCTCCGCGTCGGATACGAGGAACGTCCGGATCACGTCCTTATCGACCGGCGTTAGGGGCTCGTCCCCTTCGAGGCGGTCGAGCGTAGCCTTGGCTTCATCGGCCCACATCGCCTGTTGCAGCTCGCGCACATACCCACTGATCTCGCTCAGCTCTCTCTCGAAACGCGAGAACTCCTCGGCACTCCCAGAGTTGAGGGCACACTCGGCTGACTGGCCCAGTGAAGAAATGACCTCGGAAAGTTGAGATGTATCGACCGTCGTCATCTGTCGGCTCCTCGGTTTGCGCGGCGGACCTGTGATCGGTCCAAGAAGTTAGCACGACCTTCCCGTCGGGGCATACACCCTCCCCTCCGAGCATCGGTCGGCAAGACATGCAGCGTTTAGAAAATGTGCCCACAATCGTCCGACTTCATCTCACGGCGAGGCCGCAACACAAGAGACATGCTCCGATAAGCTACGACGAGATGCTCGCGGACACCCAGGGCCCAACCGTGCCGCGAGCCAAGGAGCCTACTCGCACGGGATCGGGCAGTTCGTCTCGGCGTACGTCTTGCTCTGGAACCCGGCGATCACCGACAGAATGTCGTCAATGTTGATCTCACCGTTCGGTGTACACGGGTGAAGGTCGGCGGCTGCCAGCGTCACCTGGCTGAAATCACTCTGGAACGCCTGGATAATCAACAAGATGTCGTCAATGTCGACGTCCTCGTCATTGTCCACGTCCCCCCACATCCACGTCGTCGCCGAGGCTGCTTCCGACAGAACGTCCGACGCCCAGCACTGGATCGTGTAGGTCGACGACGGAACGATCAGCTCACCGCGAATGGCAACGTCGGCCCACTCCGTGGGCGTTCTCATCTCCGGCGTCTCGACCAACATCCCGTCTGCGTCTACATACATGGACACACACGGATAATCCGGCGACGTCACCAGCACAGCCACTTGGCCCGAGCACGATTGCGGCGTCACCATCAGGGCCCGAGCACCGCCGCCCGCGGCCGACGGCGTCAGGATCAAGCGCGTCACCTCTCCAGTAGCCGGGTCACATGTGTCGTCCGTGCAATCATTCCCATCATCGATCTCCGTCAGATCACCGTTGGACGGGGCACAACAGTAACCCGTCGGCGTCGTGTCAGTGAAGACACACGCGCCCGCGTCGCACGTGTTGTTCGTGCAGGCGTTGAGATCGTCGCAGTCCTCGTCGTACTCACAATCGAAGCAGGCGTCGCCTTCCTCATCGCATCCCTGATCGCCACAGGGATAGGTTCCGTCAAGGCAGAAACCGTAGGCATCGCAGGTCTCGACGCCGGTGCAGAAGAGGAAATCATCACACTCGCCGTCGGACAGGCAGTCGCAGTCAGGACAAGGCCCGCCACAGTCAATCCGGTCCTCGCCCTGGTTCAAGACGCCATCGTCGCAGGTCGGGTCCCCGGGATCGCACACGAAGGTCGAAACGACGAAGTCGTCAATCCCGGCTTCGACCACTGAGCCGCCGTTAACGTCGGAGACCTCGAACCGCACCTTCACCTGGCTGGTCGGCGTCACGTAATCACCAACGAGGAACTCGTGCTCAAACCACTGATACCCCGGCGTCATCGGTCCGACAGTCTCGACGAGGGTCCAGCTCGACCCGTTCGTATTCGAAACGTGGATATGGAACAAATCGTTGTTGGCGTCGCCGCCGTAGTCGTTGGTGTACCAAAGGGCGAAATGAACTTGCGCGTCCCCGGCACTTAGATCAATCGTCGGCGAGATAAGCCGTGTGTATCCATCGTCGACGTCGCTGTTGCAGAGATCGGCTGCGCTGTTGTCGGTGAGGTAGCACTGTCCCGAGCCGTCGTAATCGGTCGGCGGATCACCTCGATCACAATTGACCGGTATACCCCGATCCCACGTACCGTCAACTGCGCTGCTCGATACGGTCCAGCCCAGATCGGTTTCGAAATCGTCCTCGAAGAAGATTATAAACTCGCCGACCAGGGACGTATGAAGAGTATCGGGCGCATCGGGCGGGTTCGTCATTGTGGAGCCGCCGTCACCCTCGGCACTCACATAGAACTCAGGCGTGTCATCGCAGTCGGCTTCCGGTAGCGTGGCCTCGAACAACCCGCCGCCGAGTTCCACGAGCGGTGACGTCAAGAACGTACCACCGTCGTAGCGGTAGCGGAGTGTGGCGGTGCCCGGAACGTACTGCTCGGCTCCGTCGTCAATCTGAACCGCAAAGGTGGTCGGGCTGCCCGGATACAGGATCTCCGGGAGTCCGTCGGGGAAGGAGAGGATCAGCGAGTCCTGTTCGGTGCTCAAGCCTTTGATGCAGAAGTTGGCTGTCTCGTTGTAAGGAAGTTCCGTGTTGGAGGTCAGATCAAGCCAGTCCAGCCCGTCGCGATAGAAGCTCTCCCCCGGACTCGCCGCGGACTCCACCATCACACGATAGCTCGCACCGAGCAGAACGGGAATGTCGGATGTCCGGTCGTAGGGGTGGCCGCCGTCCGAGAGGCTTACGTAAATGTAGAAATCGTCGCCCTCGCTCAGCGCGACGGGGGTGTCAAGGTCAATCGTATGGAAGCCTGTGTGCGCAATCGTTCCGGTCTTGACCGAAAGTTCGTCCACCAGTTCCATACTCTCGAACCGATCATAGACCCTCACGACGTAGGACACGTTCTCGGCAGCCGTGAAGAAGCTGACAGCCTGAAGCACCTCGACACCCGTAGATGCGCCCACCGCCGTGAACGCGTTGAAGGCCTCCGTGCAGTCCGTCACAGTGTCGCGCCAGCCGTGGTAATCGTGATAATACACGCGATCGTACGCCATCGGCTCGACATTCTGGAACGAAACAGCGCCCATCTCAGGGTCCTGCCCGGCCCATTTGTCGTAGTAGGAAATCCAGAAGTAACCGTCGTAACCCCAACCGCTTCCCCAACTGTTCTTGCACAGCCACGCGCCGGGGAACGGAGCCTGAGTAACCAAGTCGTCATTCCAGCCGATAATGGCCACCGCGTGGTTGGGCAACATCGTGCTGCTCGGCGGTTGATAGTGGATGTAGTCGAAGATGAACTCGCCGCTGTACGCCAGGCACGTCCCCATCACACCATAATCCATGATCTTCTGTTTGATGGTGTTGATGTTGCTCAGGTCGGACCCGGCGACGTACCATTCGATATCCCTGGTATAGTAGTGGTGGTAGCTGGGATCGTCCCGCAAGGGGGGGGTGCTGTAGGATTGTCCGTCGACGTCGCGTACCGCGCCCTCGCCGCGTGTGGTGTAGGCTGAGGTCACCCGATAGTCACCACCCATGTGCACCTCGAGCCCGGCGCCGGTCGGCGGATCAATATCGTCATTGTTGTGCTGATTGAACCCGTTCCACCAATCGAGGTGATACTCCGCCAGGTTGGGCTCACCGCTCTCACCCGCAGCCGCCCATCCGCCGGTCATCAGCAGGTTGCCCTCCATGGCAGCCATCGCGCCGTGAGTCCAACAGGTCCCGCCGGACTGGCTCTTGACCGACGTCACGTAGTCGACACCCCCGACGTCGCGAAGGTCGAATGTAGCCGGTGGATCAGCCGAGGCCGTTACCACCAAAACCAGGATGAAAACGGATGCAAGTCGCACGACAGCAGGAGCGTGGTACTTCATTTCCTCAACCCTCTCGGTATGTGGGCGGGAGTGTCTCCGGATACCTCGTAGCGTCCGGGCAACTCCCGCACGGTAAGCGATTGTCGGACCGGCCGCCAAGCGGGTAGATCCGCACCATCCGGGCTGGCTGAGGGTTCCCCGTGCCCTCACGCACAACCGTCGATCGTCAAACTCCAGTATACGCCGGACGGCGTGCAATTGGAAGTGGAAGGCACACCCTTGGGAGGGTCCGTGACAGTTTGGGCAGCTTCAGCGTCGTACGCTGATACAGCCTGAAAGGCTGACCTACAGTAGCCGTGGGCAAGTCCCGCCGAGGCGGGACGCCGCCCACGGTAACCCCAACACCCGTTCCATTCGACCCTGTAGGGGTCGTATAAACGTCCCGTCGCACACGCCGCAGAGAATAGACGACCCTTCAGGGTCGGGCGGTTCGGTGGCGGCGTCCTCCGGGGGCGGCGCTACGCTTGCCCCCGGCTATGACTGGGCGGGCCTTCAGCCTGCAACCCCACCCACCGATTCTGTCACGGACCCCCCTTGGGATTCACCCTGCCCTCAGGGCTGGCAGCGGCCCCAATGTCACCATGCCGGGATAACACGATTGGACGGAGATTACACTTCATTCACCGCCCCTGACGCCCGCCAGAGGGATCGATGCGGGGCGAACGTTGGACTGGGTTGGTTGTTAAACGAAAAGCGCTACGTGCGCGTCAGACGACGACCCGCAGCGCCCGGCGTGCCGGTTCGACAGGAGCGCGCAAATGGATCCTCGACTTGTCGCGACGTTCAAGTGCAACTAAAGAACCGTCCACGTGTTTACGCCACAACTTCCCACAAGTGCAGCATTCCAACACCACAAGCCCGCTGATCATCTCCGCGAAAAACAGTTTTCCGCAGCACGGGTTCTTCGGCTTGGTGGTTCTCCGGCTCATGATCCTGCCCTCCGACTGGTTCGCGTGAGGGTGAGCCCGGCAAGGCGCAGTCCCCTGCTTCCGACCTGCCGGGACACTCCCACGTGGTCTTAACCGGAAAACACGGCCGTTACTCACGCCCGTTTTGGCGATTTTCCAGAGTTTTTCCGTGAGCGACGTCCCTGAACGGCTTTACGCTTGCAGGCCGGGGCGCCGAATCGCTAATATCGTCTAGGCACATGAGGCGTCAGCGAGCAAAGGGACACAGCGTCAGTATGTCGGAGCTGGACTCGAACCATCTGAGCCGGGCGGTGGATGGCGACCGTGAGGCCCTTGCGCGGCTGCTCGAGCATCACGGGCCGGCGGTCCGAAAGCGATTCGCGGGCAGAATCCCGCGACGCTGGCGGTCCGCGCTGTCGGTCGACGACGTGATGCAGCAGACGTATATCGACGCCTTCGTCGATTTTCCGCGGTTCGTCCCCAACGGCAGGGGCTCGTTTTCGGCGTGGCTCGCGTCGCTGGCGAAGTGCAACCTGCTCGATGCACTGAGAATGCTCAATGCGGACAAACGAGGGAGAAACGGACATCGGATTGCCTCAAGGTCATCCCAAGACACCTTGACGATGTTGTACGAGGAGGTCGGGGCAAGTCACAGCACGCCAAGCCGTCGTGCCGCGCGGATCGAGGCGAGTACCGCGCTGGGATCGGCTGTGGAGCAGCTTCCCGAAACCTATCGCCGCGTGGTCCGGATGTACGATCTTGACGGTTGCCCCGTCGACAGCGTGGCTTCGGAGCTTGGACGAAGCCCCGGAGCCGTCTACATGCTGCGGGCACGAGCCCATCGCCGCCTACGCGAGATCATGGGCAACGCCTCGCGGTACCTGACCACGACGTAGGCATCCATCGCGCATTGAGCCGTGCGCGCCGATGCGTCTACCCCGGCGCCGATCCGGGTGGTGGAGGTGTTGTTGTCGGTGGAGCGAGCGCACGGGAACAACCCTGACCCCAATCGTGAGCGGGAGCTGATCCAGGCCGCTCAGGCCGACGCCGCGGAACTTGCCGGGCGCGCTGCTGAACGGCTCCCCCCGCCCGACGCCATACCCGGTTTCGAGATTATCTGCGAGGTAGGCCGTGGAGGGATGGGTGTCGTCTACAAGGCACGCCAGGCCTCCACCAAACGCATTGTAGCCCTTAAGGTCATGTTGGCCGGTCCTTTCGCATCCCACGGTACCCGCCGGCGATTCCGGCGCGAGGTCGAACTGGCCGCCAGGTTTCAGCACCCCGGGATCGTCCGTGTGCTGGAGAGCGGCGAGACACCGACCGGACAGCTCTACTACGCCATGGACTACGTGCACGGCGTTTCGCTCGATCGCTGGGCAGCCATGACGCGGGACGACGTACGGGCGGTTCTCAGCGTGTTCGTGGGGCTTTGTCGGGCCGTCGAGTATACGCACAGCCAAGGCGTCGTGCACCGTGACCTGAAACCCGGGAATGTTCTGGTCGATCCGAAGGATCAGCCCCACATTCTGGACTTCGGTCTGTCCAAGACCACCGACCACGCAAGAACGCAGGATACGCTCACAATCTACAGCACTTCCGGAAACCAGATCATGGGCACGTTGCCCTATCTGTCGCCGGAGCAGGCATCCGGGACAGCCGGCGAAGTTGATGCGCGCACCGACGTGTACGCGTTGGGCGTAATGCTTTGCCAGGCATTGACGGGTTCACTTCCCTTCGATTCGGAGGGTGCTCCTTCACGGATCATCGAGCGTATCTGCGATGAACCACCCGTTGCACCGTCGTCGCTGGCAAGCCACATCAACCGTGAGCTGGAGACAATCATCCTCAAAGCATTGGAAAAGGAGAAGTCGCGCCGTTATCAGTCGGCGAAAGAACTGGCGGATGACATCGACCACTACCTCCGAAGCGAACCTATCGTCGCCCGGGCGCCGAGCGCCTTGTACATAGCCCGAAAGAAGCTCCACAGACATCGAACCGCGATCAGCGTCGTGGTGGCGGTGGCGGCGCTGGTGCTTGCGCTGTTCGGGGCCGAGGCCTGGTGGCGGGATCGCGCAACGCGACTGCAGCGCGAGCAGGGCCTGGTTTCGGCCCGTCGAAAGCTAATAATGGTTGACCTCTGGCTCGAGCTGCACACCGACGGCGCCCTCGAACTCGTCCGTGAGGCAACTTCCCGGCATAGCAATCTTCCCGAAGCGCCGCTGCTGCAAGCGCAGGCCGAGCACCGGTACGATTACACGTATATAGCCATTGCCACGCTCGAGGAGGCCATCCGACTGGACCCGGATTCCTGGGCCGAACGCATGCTTCTAGCTGACATCTATCGCGACCAGAGACTTGAGCGGCGAGCGGCTGAACTGGAGGCCGGCATCACCGGCGACCCACCGGAGACAGCCGAGGAGTGGTACGTCGAATCGTTCGCCACACTCGACAGAGATCAGGCACTGCGATGTCTGGACAACGCCATCCACGTCGCCCCGGAACATAGGCTGGCACGGGAGCGATCCTTCGCGCTGCACATCGCCAACCGGGATTACGACAGAGCCCTGGCACACGTCGATAGCTCCCTCGACGCTGACCCCGGAAGCACCGTCAACCTGGAAAACAGGGGACACGTTCTGCTCGTCTCCGGCCGATTCCCGGAGGCTATCCGGCAGTATACGGAACTGATCGAGAGGACACCGGAGGCGGAGCGGGCATACAAGCTCCGCGCTCACGCGTGCCTCGGAGTGGGTGATTACGAATGCGCCGAAGCCGATTTCAAACGTGCCTGGGACGTGGAATTCCAGAGAGAAGGCGCGGGAAGTGGGTGGGCCCTGTTTCAACGTATCACGCCGCTTTGGATCCTCGGACGACTGGAGGAGGCGGCGGAGATGTGTCGGGCGACGCACGAGCGAATGCTGACACCAACCTACGCCGACGCCCGCTGGTTCCTCATTCTGCACGAGCTGGGACGTCACGAAGAAGCCCAGGCTGTGCTCGATGAGGCGCGCGAGGCTACCGGAAGACCCTGGCTTCGGAATATCTTCGATTGCCTCGCCAACCGCGTCGCACCGACGGCGCTGGTCGACTCCGCCGACGGCGAGGAACACCTGTGTGAAGCCTACTACTACGCGGGCGAAGCCTGCCTCTTACAGGCGCGGACGTCGGAGGCGATCGCGTGGTTCGAAAAATGCCTGGCGACGGGCATGCTGGCCGACCCGAACACGTGGCCGCCCGAACCGATGAACGAGTTCGAGCTCGCGCGCTGGCGGTTGAGCACACTCACGTTGGATGCACCGGCCGAAGATCACGCGGATCAGCGTAGCACGGGTTAGGCGTAAGCGCGGATTGCGGATTCACGAAGCAGAAGGAAACCGATGATCTACCTTGACGACTACGGTGTTTCACAAATCCTGCCACTAGGATGTCACAGGCCCCCCGTCCTTTTCGTTAGCGGGTGCCCCGTCCTTTTCGCTAGAAAAGGGTGGGGGACGGATTGAGCAAGTAGGGTGGGCACCGCCCACCAAGAACATCGCCGCCGATGGTGGGCCATGCCCA
>CBDUZO010000126.1:0-9324 GCA_965371725.1 uncultured Phycisphaerales bacterium | reverse complement strand
TGACGTAACCTTCGATTCTACAATAACATACGAAATGCAACTGTCGAAGACGGGTTTGAGACGACCATGAGGGAGTGAAAAAGATGACGACAACCCGGGCAATGATCAGCACACTGGCGTTATTGGCTACGATCGTCGGGATGGCCTACGGTCAAACGGAGGAACCCGGCGAGCGTCGTGCCTTCCCGGACGGTGCGGCGCTCGAGGTTTCCCTGGAGCGTACTACGTTCGAGGTCCGTGAACCGGTGATCGCGCGGGTCACACTCACGAATCGTGGGGATGAGCCGTTTCGACTAAATGTCCGCGATGACGGTGCCCCACTCCGCGTTACGTTTCAGGTGGCGCCTCTGAACGCCTCATACAGTAATCACTCGCTGTGGTTGGAGCGCAATGGCCCCGAACCGAAACGAATCGAGTTGGCACCCGGTGAATTCACAACAGGGGATATCCTGTTGTTGCTGGACTATGAAAAGGGATATGTGTTTGCGAGTCCGGGTTGCTATAGCGTGAGGTGCCGTTGGTTTGGCAAGATTTACAGCGATGAGCTTCGTGTGACCGTCGTTCGTTCGTCGCGGGTCAACGAAGATTTCCTCGACCAGCTTGAACTCGTCGCCCTCCGCTACCACGTCGGAGAATCGGCCGATAGTCTAGACCTAAGCGCACCCGAGGCGAAGAAAGTCCTGGATCGCGAAGGGGCTCTGCTTCTCGGGCAGATCATCAGTCAGAACAAACCTCACCTTGTCGATCCACAGCGAAATCCTGCGGACAAGAGACAGGCGGACTTGGTCGAGGCGCTGACGGGTCTATTGGATCGCCATCCCGATTCGTCCTATTCCGGATACGTAGCCCGTTTTCTCGGGCTGGTACATCTCAAGACGTTCGAGCATGAGGGGAGCTATCGGGGTGCTGGATCGTGGGGCGAAACGAAGGCATCTCCGGACCATAAGGACGTCACACAACTATGCCAATCTGAATATGAGAAGGCTCTGCGTTACCTGACGATCGCTAGCCAAGCAGATCTGTGGCCGCGCACGACCGCGGCACTCCACCTTGCGCGACTCCACGGAATGGCAGAGGAGTGGGCTGAGGTCAGCACCTTCTGCGACAGACTCCGGACGGATTACGCGGAGCAGAATGGGGGTGTGCTCGCCGACAAACTCGAAAACGAGATGCGCAAGTACCGAAAGAGGATCGCCCACCGGAAGGAAGCCGACCAATCAAGCGACGGGGATTAAGCGTACCGGCTGACCTGTTCGCCATGGTTGATCCCCAGATTCCGGGCGTTTGGGTCTACTTCAAGGTCTTCGACGTGGACGATCCGTTCGATCAGAACCACTCCAACATGCCCGGCGTAGAATCGATCGACGACGACACCGAAGGCGGCGATAATCGCGGAAGCGACTTGGCTGTGGGCAACGACCACGCGATCACGAACGAATACGGCCAGGCAAGCGTGACGCTTACGCTTTCGATGCAGCCGGGGAACAACTATCGGGCCGCGGCGTCGAACTCTCGACCGCTGCCCCTGGGGGGTACGGCTACGGGAAGCGAATCTGAAATGGAGACCCTGCCATCCGCCGGTTCGCGCCCGCCGATCACCTGGGACGGAACCACTCCTGCAGCCGGGCTTCGCAAGATCGCACGCCTACGATAGGATACCGGATTGTCGAGGCATTGCGCGCGCGCGGATTCTCGATCTCTCGACAAGGTGGTCCCTAACAGGAAAGGTAATGTGAGATGAACACGCTTCGCGTGGTACTGCTTATCGGGTTGGTGGCGGTCTGGGTCGGCGGATGCAACGGAAAGAAGGGCAGTACGGGCGAACCCGCGCCGCCGCAGCCTGGCGGTCACGATTCCTCAACTCATGATCCCGGGACCGCGACGCCGGACCCCCAACCGCCGGATGCATCCGAGTGCGAGGGTATTCCCGTCGAAACGGCCGTCGACGACTACCCGGACGGGGGCAAGAGGCGTAGCCAGGAGTTCGTCCGCCTCGACGATGGCAGCATGATCCCCCATGGGAAAACGATCCTCTATTGGGAGGAGATCGGCGCCAAGAAGACGGAGTTCAGCTACGTTTGTGGCATGCGTCACGGCCCGAAGCGCTCCTGGCACCCCAACGGTGACAAGTGGCAGGAGGGTGCTTACTTCAACGGCAAGGACCACGGGACCTGGACGATCTGGCACGTTGACGGCGGGAAGGCTCAAGAATGGACCATGATCCATGGGAAGTGGCACGGCACCTTCACCCAGTGGCACGCAAGCGGCCAGAAGCGGATTGAGGTTGAGTGGGTTGACGGCCTCCGGCAGGGCGTCGAGATTCAGTGGGATGAGTTCGGCAACGAACTGAGACGGATCGAATGGGTGAACGGCGCTCCGCAACCCGGCGCGGGATCTTGATGGAAACGGCTGAGTAGCGCGTTCGGGGTGGCGAAAAGGCGTCGAGGCGCAAAGCGCCAGGGCCACCCGCGGCTCGGTACGCGGAAACGGGAAGTGCTCCCGGTGAATCCGGTGTGAGCTCGTCATGCTTGGAGAGAGCACGGTCAACACGACGGTCTTCGCCGTATCCTTCGGTCTCTACACGCTCGCCATCATTGCCGTCGGGTTGTACTCGGCTCGATACGCCCGGCGCAGCGACGAGGATTACTTCCTCGCAGGTCGATCATTGGGAGGCTGGATCGCCGCTCTCTCCGCGTCGGCTTCGAGCGAGTCTGGCTGGGTTACGCTGGGTCTGGTCGGATGGGCGTTCAGTTCGGGTGTTCAGGCTTATTGGATCATTCCCGGATGTCTGGTCGGGTTTCTGTTCAACTGGTTCGTAGTGGCGGGACGGTTGCGGGACAAGTCCGGTGAGCTCGGCGCGCTGACCCTTCCCGACTTCTTTGCCTTCAGTTTTCGAGAGCGGGTTCCGCTTCTGCGCACGCTTTCCGTGATTGTCATTCTGGTAGCGATGCTGCTGTACGTCGCTGCTCAACTCGCTGCCGCCGGTAAGGCGTTCTCCGTAAGCTTTAACGGGATTGACTACAAGTACGGCGTGCTCATCGGCGCCGCGATTGTCTTGCTCTACACGGTCATCGGCGGTTTCCGTGCCGTCTGCTGGACGGACTTTCTCCAGGCGTTGCTGATGGTGGGCACGCTTGTCATCTTCCCGATCTATCTTCTCGCCACGCAGGGCGGGTTCGGTTTCATCGCGGATCAGCTTCGCGCCGTCGATAACGGGGACTTGCTTCGTTTTACACCTGGAAAGACGGGGGCCGCGTTCATCGGTTTCTTGCTGGGTGCGGGTGCTTTGGGCATCAACTTCGGTTATCCGGGGCAACCGCACGTCTTGATCCGTTTCATGGCCCTGAAGGACCGGAGCCAGGCGATTGTCGGAGGCATCGTCTCGTTTGTCTGGGGGCTTTGTGTTTATTGGGGAGCGGTGACGGTGGGCCTGATGGCACGGGCCATGACAGCCAGTGGCGAGGCCTGGGGACAGCAGATGCTCGAGGGTGAAAACGCCGAGCTCGGGCTGGTCCTCTCCGCCATGCACTTGCTGCCGGGTGTGATGGCCGGTCTGGTTCTCGCCGCCGTCCTCGCGGCAATTTGCTCGACGGCAGACAGCCAATTGGTCGTGGCTGCCAGTGCGGCGGCCAGCGACATCTACGCACGTCTGTTCCGCGGAGCTCGGCGAGCTTCCCACATGATTGTCAATCGTTTGGTCGTACTCATCCTCGGTGTCGGCGCGATGCTGTTGGTGATTGACAAGGAGGTCAAAGTCTACAAGTACGTGCTCGAGTACGGGTGGGCGATTCTCGGGGCGTCGTTCGGTCCGCAGATGATCCTCCTGCTGCTATGGCGGCGGGCTTCTTACGCCGGATGCTTCGCCGGAATGCTCACCGGTTTCGCAACGGCCATCATCTGGAAGCAGGTCTACGATGCCGGCGAGACGGGCATCGAAGTCTATAACCTACCCTTGGCGTTTGTGGCGGCGCTGATCGTGAACGTGATTGTCAGCCTGATCGCGCCGGGTGGTTCCCAAGCGCAAAGCGACCGTACCACGTCCTCCTGAACTCATGAACGGTCTCTATCGTTCGAGCGAAACCCGTCATTGTGTGCCGGCGTTTCATCCGCCGGATACCCTTCGGCGCAGGTGAATTCCTTCATCCCCCCTTGCCAAGGGGGGAAAGAGGGGGGTCGAGCGGCACACGGAAACGGAAAACACTCTGATGCTCGGTAATGTACGGCCATCCGATAGCGCCTTGACGCCGCAAACTCCACGCTCCGGTAACGTGACCCACAGGCGCCGGAGCGTTGCACCATAGGCATTCAGGGCAAGTGTAGCGTCACATGGCGATTGTTGTCCGGCCCAAACCCGCAACCAAACGCTACAGTTGAATAGAGCTTGCTCTTACCGGGCGGTCCACCGCGCAGCTCAGTCGTCCCTACAGGACTCAAATAGGTCGAAGATCATCGCCAACCCCGGCATAAATGCCGGGGCTATTGTCACTCCGCCCCCACGGGGCGCGAGACACGGGCCGCCCGTTCGTCCCCCACCCCTTTCCTGACCAGAAGGACGGGGCACCTGCATGAACGCCGGGGCTATTCTCACTCCACCCCTACGGGACGAGAGCCTCGGGGGCCTTGCAAACTGTGAGTGCAATCTGTTATGATGACAGACAAAGGGGGTGAAGTAGCCATGCTGCAAGCACGTAAACCCGGATTGTTCGTTCTTCTCGTCCTCATCTGTTTCCCAACCGCAGCCGGCGCCAGGACCATCACGGAGATCATCTTCAGGAGACGCACGCTAGACTGCCCCTTGGGCATCGCCGCAGACAACTTCGGCAACGTCTACGTCACTGGATACTACAGCCACAACGCCTTCAAGATCACGCCGGATGGTGTCATTACCGAGATCATCGACTGGACCGGCGATGGCATGGGGAACGAGCCTGACATGCCGTTCGGCATCGCCGTAGACAACTCGGGCAACGTCTACGTTGCCGGGTCGGAAAGCGACAACGTCTTTAAGATCACACTGGACGGGGTTATCACTGAGATCATCGACGCGACCGGCGACGGAATGGGGAACCCGCTTAACGCACCCCGGGGCGTCGCCGCAGACGGCTTGGGCAACGCCTACGTCACTGGAGGGGGCAGCGACAACGCCTTCAAGGTCACGCCGGATGGCGTCATCATCGAGATCATCGACGCGACCGGCGACGGGATGGGGAACGAACTTCTCGGACCAGCGGGCATAGCCGTAGACGACTCGCGCAACGCCTACGTCATCGGACGGCAGAGCGACAACGCCTTCAAGATCACGCCCGATGGTGTCATCACCAAGATCATCGATGCGACCGGCGACGGCATGGGGAACACGCTCGAATACGCGCTCGGCATCACCGTAGACGACTCGGGCAATGCCTACGTCATTGGATGGTTGAGCGGTAACGCCTTCAAAATCACGCCGGCTGGAATCATCACGGAGATCATCGACACGACTGGCGACAATCTGGGCAGCACGCTTGACGGTCCGACCTCCGTCGCCGTAGACCACGTGGGCAACGCCTACGTCACTGGATCCGAAAGCGACAACGCCTTCAAGATCACGCCGGGGGGAGTCATCACCGAGATCATCGACTACTCTGGCAACGGAATGGGGAACGCGCTCAACGGACCTAGCGACATCGCCGTGGACGGCTTCGACAACGCCTACGTCACTGGATGCGGGAGCGATAACGCCTTCAGGATCACGCCTGATGGGGTCATCACCGAGATCATCGACGCCATCGGCGACGGCGTAGGGAATACGCTTAACGGACCGATCGGGATCGCTGCAGGCGATTCGGGCATCGCCCACGTCACTGGGCGCCACAGCAACAACGTTTTCAAGATCACGCCGGATGGAGTCATCACCGAGATCATCGACGCGACAGGTGACGGCATGGGGAACGGGCTCTACGGGCCGGAAGGAATCGCCGTAGATGGCGCGGACAACGCCTGCGCCACCGGGTACGGGAGTAACAACGCCTTCAAGATCACGCCGGATGGGATCATCACCGAGATCATCGACTCGACTGGCGACGGGATCGGGTACGGCGTGAACAAGCCGGCCGGCATCGCCGTGGACGATGCGGGCAACGCCTACGTTACTGGAACTGGTACCGACAACGCGTTCAAGATCACGCCGGATGGCGTCATCACCGAGATCATCGACGCGACCGGCGACGGCATGGGGAACGGGCTTGACCGACCGTGGGGCGTCGCCGTAGATGACGCGGGCAACGCCTACGTTACTGGAGCCTTCAGCGACAATGCATTCAGGATCACGCCGGATGGGGTCATCACTGAGATCATCGACGCGACCGGCGACGGCGCCGGGAACACCCTTGACGGACCGTACAGCATTGCCATAGACGGCTCGGGGAACGCCTACGTCACCGGACTCGACAGTGATGACGCCTTCAAGATCACGCCGGCTGGGGTCATCACCGAGATCATCGACTACAGCGGCGACGGCCTGGGGAACGGGCTTGACTCGCCGGCTGGCATCGCCGTCGATGACTCGGGCAACGTTTACATCGTTGGATATTTCAGCGACAACGCCTTCAAGATCGAGCTGTGCGACACGCTCGCTGACTATCCCCTGTTCGGAGACTGCTTGGCCGTGGGCGGGCCGGGGGTCGTTGCCGATCCGACCTGCGCCTGCCCCGACGATGATGCCGACGGTGACGTGGACCTGGCTGACTTCGCGCGGTTCCAACGGACGTTCGTAGGACCGTAAGCAGACATCGCGGTGGTCCTTCACCCTTCGCTCCGCGGAGAGTGGGGCACGCGTCCAAGTCCCGGAGGGACGACTGAAACACCCGCAATGCATGGCGCCTCAAGTCTGTGGTGGGCCGTACCCACCCTACTCAGTCGTCCTTACAGGACTCGGGCAGGTTGCAGATCATCGCCAACCCCGGCATAAATGCCGGGGCTATTCTCACTCAGCCCCCACCGGGGCGAGAGACACGGGCCGCCCGTTCGTCCCCCACCCCTTTCCTGACCAGAAGGACGGTACGCGCACGCGAGGTCCGATATCCAAGGGCTCTTTGCTCATTGTCATCGCCCCGCCGGACGATGAATGCTCGCATAGAGCAAGCTCTATCCTGCTGTAGCGTCCGGTTGCGTGCTTCGCCCGGATCACAACCGCCATGTGACGCTACATTTGCCCTGAAAGCGCTATAGTAACGGGAAGACATCCGGCGAACGCGCAGGGGTGATAACTCTTCGTTAAGCCACCGTCTCCGGTGGTGAGTTACGTGGTGGACAGTGCCACAGGTTTCAGTCACGTGGTGGACAGTGCCCACAGGTTTCAGTCACGTGGTGGGCAGTGCCACAGGTTTCAGTCACGTGGTGGGCAGTGCCCACCCTACGCGTTTCAGATTGTGGGTGAGTCACGGTGGCGGACTCCTTGACGAAACGACGGGAATCGGCGTGGATTTTCGTGGCGGCGGTGGCTGTCGTGCTGCTCGCCTATGCCGTCAGGCAAGCTGATCCCGACCTGTGGGGGCACATCACGTATGGCAAGCTCTGGCTGAGCCAGGGTGTCGTCGCCACGGACCCTTATTCTTACACCTCAGGTGGGATTCCGTGGATCGGCCACGAGATCGGCGCGGAGATCGTCTCCTATCTGGCGTACGCGTGCGGCGGTTCGTTTGGGCTTTGTGCGTTCAAGACTGCCGTCGGCTTGCTGGTCGCGCTCGTCCTGTGGCGGACGCTGCCGCAGGGCTTTCGCCGCACGTGGTTGGGGCTTTCGGTGTGCGTTGCGGCGATGCACATCGTATCGCTCTATCTGCTGATCCGCCCGCAGTTGTTCACCTATGTGTGTACGGCGCTTTGCAGCCTGATCCTGTTTCGGAACCTGCGAAGACCGACGCACCTCGTCTGGCTGCTGCCGGTGATCTGCGCCTTCTGGACAAACTTCCACGGCGGGTACGTCGTGGCGTTGGGCCTGGTAGTACTGTATCTGATCGGTCCGTGGATGCACCACATCCTCCGGCGGTCGCGGAATCGCGGATCCACACGGGACACACGACCGGGCTGCACGCTTCTGTTCGTACTTGTGGTGGCCGGATTGGCCACTTTCATCAATCCCTACGGACCGAAGATCTGGGTTTGCCTGGTCAAGGCGTTGACCAATCCCTACACCAAGCAGGTCATTGATGAGTGGCGCGGTATCCAATGGCTACACCCGGTTCGGCAAGAGGTTCTGTTCATGATGATGGCCGGCGCGGTGATCCTCTCCGCCGGCGCGGGCGTCAACTTCCGATCGCTGCTTCGTGGCGATCGTCAAAGACGCTTGGACATGACGGGGCTGTTGGTCTGCCTCGTGACCGGTCTGCTCGCGGTGGATTCCTACCGGCATATCCCGCTCTTTGCGATCATCGCAGCCCCTTGGCTTTTGCGCTGGGGAGGGCGGGCGTGGCGACGCATGGGCCGCGTCCATCCGGCGCGAGCCCGGATGTTCGGACCGGCTGTCGTTCTCGCGGTGATCGTGCCGATGGTGCCCACGCTTTGGGAGATCGTCGTTGATCCGTATCCGCGGTTGGAGCACATGAGGCCCATGCCCACCGGCGCGGTGCAACACATCCGGCAAGACCGGCTCTCGGGAAACATCTACTGCTCGTTTGGATGGGGACAATACCTGATCGCCCATCTCCATCCGCAATGTCGCGTCAGCATGGATGGCCGTTACGACACCGCCTATCCCAAGGAGGAGTTCATCGCCAACTTCCATTTCATTCTCGAGGGCGATACGGACCGGGCTGTCAAACCACCCACCGACTTCGTTCTCACCGAGGCGGATTCAGCCGCGCAAGCGAGTATGTCCGTGCGTGAGGATTGGCGGAGCCTTCACTCGGATGATGTGTCGACACTGTGGGGGCGGATGGGGGCTGAGTATGAGGTCCCGCGATACGAGATCACGGCGGTGCACGCAGCGATTGACCCGAAGTACTACCCGTGACGAGGGTAATGTGTGCCGGGTGCTCCGGCTTCTTCCGCTGGTTCCATGCACCATCGGCCTGAGATGCCGAGCTTGTGGGGCGGCTCGGTCGATGATAAATGAGGATGGTGGAGGCGGTTTCCGGCAACGTGGCAGCGCGGACCCCGTGACGCTTGGGGTCCTCGTCGTTCGTAACCTTGGTGGTGCCCCATTCTTCGCGGAGCGAAGGGTGGGGAACGGACGGTTGTTCGAGATGTCTTCGGCTGCTCGATCTGTCCCCCACCCTTTTCTAACGAAAAGGATGGGTGCCCCCAATCCTGTTCGGCACGCGGATTGCTATGACTCGGGTTCCCGCT
>CBDUZO010000125.1:0-9418 GCA_965371725.1 uncultured Phycisphaerales bacterium | reverse complement strand
GTCCTTGTCTTTCAAGGGGTTACGTCAGTAACTTTTTGGGAGGAGAACCATCTTTATAGCACTCTCCGAATTTGTGTAACGGTGAAACAGCTCTTTTCTCCTGGGTTTTTCGCCCGGTGCCCGCCACACAAATTCGGAGAGTGCTATAACGAAGGAAAAGGTCGAAGATCCCGGCTGCGCCGGACGCGGGGGATAAACAGGAATGCGAACGGGGCGTCCGAACTCGTCCCACACCCTTGCTGCGCAAGGATGGACACCCTGCAGCGCACCGCGCAGCGCATTGCAGGTGCCACAGAGCGATCACACACCTATCTCAACCCGTAGTCGCGGAGTTTGCGGTAGAGAGTGCGAGCGCCGATGCCAAGGGCTTGGGCGGTCTTCTCGCGATTGCCGCCGAACATGCGAAGCGTGTTCATGATATGGAGCTTCTCGACGTCCGCCATGGACAACCCCGCAAGGTTCGGCGGACCGGCCGGGACGATGTCGGTCGAAGCCTGAAGTGAATCGGGCAGGTCGTCCACGCGCAGCGTCGGCCCCTCGGCTTCGAGGCACATCCTGAACACGACATTGCGAAGCTCCCGCACATTCCCAGGCCAGTTGTGGTTCACGATCTTCCGCATCACCTCGGGGGAGGCCTTCTCGATGGTGGTGTCGTTTTCGACATTACCCTGTTCGAGGAAGCGTTGCACGAGCACGGGGATGTCCTCACGGCGCTGTCGGAGCGGTGGCAGTCGGATCGCCCCCTGCGCGTGAAGCCGATAGAAAAGATCCTCGCGAAACGAGCCGCTCTGAACGAGTTCCGACAGATCATGGTTGGTGGCTGCCACGTAGCGCACGTCGCAGTACAGCAGGTCATTGCTGCCGACGGGGAGGACCTCACCCGACTCGAGCGTTCGCAGCAGCTTGGCCTGCATCGTGAGCGGCATGTCCCCAATCTCATCGAGGAAGAGCGTTCCACCGTCAGCCGCCTGGACCAGCCCCTTCCGGTCCGCCACGGCACCGGTGAATGCGCCTTTGACGTGTCCGAACAGTTCACTTTCCAGGAGTGTTTCGCTGACCGCGGCGCAGTTGAGCACCTTGAAGGGTTTGCCTGCTCGCGGCGAGTTCTCATGGATGGCCTGGGCGAACAGCTCCTTTCCCGTCCCCGTCTCGCCGACAATCAGAACGGTGCTCTTGCTGCGCGCGAGCTTCTTGAGGCGTTTCACCTCTTTGGCCATGGCATCCGACGTACCGATGATCCCGGAGAACTCGAAGGCCTTGTCGACCTGCTCGCGCAGGAACCTCGCTTCCCGAGCGGTCGTCGCCTGCTTCGCCGCCCGCGCGACCTTGTCCCGCAGTAGATCAATGTCGATGGGCTTGATCAAATAGTCGTACGCGCGGTACTCGCTCTCGGGGCTGAGGGCTTCGCGGGCCAACTCCTCACTCCCGTACGCCGTCATCAGGATGACCTCGGTCTCCGGCGTGACACGTTTGGCCTCTCGGAGCACGTCCATCCCGTTCACTTCGCCACCGAGCCTGTAGTCGGCGACCACCACGTCGGGAGGACGTTGGCGGATGCTTTCGATCGCATCCCGGCCGTTGCACACGAGATTACACACGTAGTCCGACCGCTGCAGCGCCTCCGCGACCGCTTCGCCGTGGGCGATCTCGTCCTCCACAATGAGCACAAAAGCCGTGTCACTCATGGCTGCATCATTCTAGAGCAAGCTCTTTTTTCGTGTAGCGGTGAAACAACCCTTTTCTCCTGGGTTTCTCGCCCCGCGACCGCTACACAAATTCGGAGAGTTCTATATCGCAGTCTCCCAATCCGTGTAGCCGTCGTTGGCCTCAGAGGCCTCGGGCGCGAGGGTGCTTCGCCCGCCACAGCAAAACAGGGCCCGCTTCCGGCCGAAACCGCAACAGGGCCAGTCGGCCCGTTGCCCATCAACCGGGCTGTTGCCCGTCATCCGCGCCGGGCGGGCGGATCGGCAATTTGATCGTGAACGTCATGCCCTCACCCAATTTGCTTCGAAGGCCCACGCTCCCGCCGTGCTCGTGGACGATTCGCTGTGTGATGGACAGCCCCAGGCCGTTGCCACCGGCTTTCGTCGAGAAAAAGGGCCGGAGGATTCGTTCCCGATCGCTCTTGGAGACCCCCACTCCCGTGTCCCGAATTGTAATGACGGCTTGGTCACCCTCGATCCCCGTGGAGATGACCAGTTCACCGCCGTCCGGCATGGCCTGCTGCGCGTTGATCACGACGTTCAGCAGTGCCTGGCTCAGAAGTGTCTCATCGAGGGGACACAGCAGCGGATCCCGCTCGAACGCCGTCCTGACCTCGACACCCGTACTGTTTGCCGAAGGCTCGAAGAACTCGACCAGTCTCGTCACGACCGCATTCAGGTTCTCCTCCGTCTGCTCGAGACGGCATGGGCCCATCAGACGAAGGAAGTCATCGAACAAACCCTGAAGTCTCTCCGCCTCGCGCCGCAGCACGTCCACCTTCAGCAATGCGCGCCGGCGAACATCGTCGGCGTCGGCGCCCGGTTGGTTCAGGTCCTCCGCCAACAGCTTGAGATTGACCATCATGGTCGAGAGAGGGTTGCGCAGCTCGTGCGCCAGCCCGCCCGCCAGTTCGGCAAGCTCGGCCACCGTACGATCGGACTGTGGCGTTGAAGGCATCGGATTCGAAGTTGAGGGCGAGCGCGCCCCGGCTATCGCTTACCTCCAAAGAGGCGGAACGACGGTTCGACCGCGACTACGGGTGATGAAGCTACGTTGTCGGCGCATCTTCAAGCATCGCAGCCTTGCGCGACAGCTTGACCCGCCCCTGATCATCAATGGAAATCACCTTCACACGGACATCGTCGCCTATCTTGACCACATCGTCCGCGGACTTCACGTAATCGGTGTCAAGCTCACTGATGTGGCACAGGCCGTCTTGCCCCGGAACGACCTCGATAAAGGCACCGAAATCCTTGACGCTACTAACGCGACCGGAGTAGATCTTGCCGATCTTCACCTCTTCGGTGACCGCCTCGATCATCTCCAAGGCACGCTCGGCGCCCTTGAGCTCGATGCAGGAAACGATAACGGTCCCGTCGTCGCCGATCTCGACCTTGGCACCGGTTTCCGCTTCGATACCCTTGATGTACTTACCACCCGGTCCGATGACCTTGCCGATCTTGTCGGGCGGTACCTTGATGGTCAAAATGCGCGGGGCGTATTTGCTGGTCTCCTTCCGCGGCGCCGGGAGGACCGAGACCATCTTCTTGAGAATCTCGAGCCTCGCCTCCTTGGCCTGCTTAAACGCCTCGGCAATCAGATCCTGATCGATCCCCAAGGCTTTCAGGTCCACCTGGACGGCTGTGACGCCGCGCTGCGTACCGGAAACCTTGAAGTCCATCAGCCCGAAGTGATCCTCCTCGCCAAGGATATCCGTCACGAGTTCGTGGCGGCCGTCCACCTCGAACCAGCCGATGGAGATGCCCGCCACGGGCTGTTTGATCGGCACGCCGGCATCCATCAGCGCCAGACAACCAGCGCAAACCGACGCCATCGAACTCGAACCGTTCGACTCGAGGATCTCGGAAACCAACCGTATCGTATAGGGGAATTTATCCGGGGAAGGCAGAACCGATTCAAGTGACTTCTCGGCCAGGTTTCCGTGACCGATCTCGCGGCGACTGGTCGCCCCCATGCGCCGGACCTCGCCCACGCACAACGGTGGGAAGTTGTAGTGGAGCATGAACTTCTTGCTGTATTCGTCCGTCAGACCGTCGACGATCTGCTCGTCACGAACGGTGCCAAGGGTTGTCACACACATGGCCTGCGTTTCGCCGCGCTGAAACAGGGAGGAACCGTGTACACGCGGAAGCACGCCGACCTCACAGGTAAGCTCTCGAATCTCCTTGGGGCCTCGACCGTCCGAACGTTTGCCCTCCTTCACGACCATCTCGGCGACGATCTGACCCTCGATCTTGTCGAGCAAATCGCGCACGACGAACCAGTCGTACTCAGGGGCCGTGCCGTCCTCGGGCAGGTATTCGGCCTTGGCGGCCTGGTAGATCTCGGTGATGGCTGCGTTGCGATCCTGCTTGCCGGCAATGGTGCGGGCCTCTCGCAGTCGACCTTCGTACTTGGACCGCAACTCCGCCAGTAGATCATCGGTGGGGGGAGGAGGCGTCCACTCTTTCTCCATCCCGACCTTGTCCTGAAGCTCCTGGACCATCTCACAGATGTCAACGATGGCCTTGAAGGCAAGCTCGACACCCCCGGCCACGACGTCGTCGGGCACCTCGCGCGCACCGACCTCGATCATGTTGACCCCATCCTTGTGGCCGGACACCACCATCTCCATCGTGCTATATTCCAGCTCCGCCAGAGTGGGGTTGAGCACGTATTTGTCCTCGATAAACCCAATGCGGCAGGCAGCGACCGGGCGCTCGAACGGAATCTTCGAGACCGCCAGCGCCGCAGAAGCCCCGATCATCGCCAGCAGGTCGGGATCGTTCTGCTGATCCGTGGCCAGCGCCATCGCCTGGATAAGCACCTCGTCCTTAAAGCCCTCGGGAAACAATGGGCGGATGGGTCTGTCGATCATCCGCATGGTGAGGATTTCCTTCTGGGTCGGGCGCGCCTCTCGCTTGAAGAACCCACCGGGGAACTTGCCCGCGGCATAGGTCTTCTCCCGGTAGTCGACCGTAAGCGGGAAGAAATCAATGCCCTCACGCGGCTTTCCCGTCACCACGGCCACCAGGACCACGGTATCCACGTAGCTGACCAGGACCGCTCCCGCCGCCTGCCTCGCCAATTTGCCTGTCTCAATCTTGAGTGTTCTACCGCCGATGTCGCGCTCTACGATGTGATGTCCCATTCTTTTTTTCCAACCAACCTATGTCCAATCTCACCAACACAATCAACGCCGTACCGGGCGCGCGACCGAATCGATTCGGTGTCACCGCGTCCGGATGGACGACCATACTGCCACAGAACTAGGATTCCCGCTCTCGGGGTTGTTTAGCATTACGCGTGGGTTTCTGTCGCCGGCCGACTCACGCCAAGGGGACCCCGTCACGCGGGCGCGGATCGCCGCCCACCTGCCGTGCCGGGCTACTTCCGCAGACCAAGACTTCCGATGATGCTCCGGTAACGATTCCGGTCCGTGTGCGTGAGGTACTTCAGCAGCGCCGCCCGCCGGCCGACCATCTTGAGCAAACCACGCCGAGCCGCGTGGTCCTTCTTGTTGTCTTTCAGGTGCCCGGTCAGTTCCTGGATTCGCGTGGTCAGCACCGCGATCTGGACCTCGGGCGAACCGGTGTCCCGGTCATGGGTCCGATGCTTTTCAATGATTCCTGTCTTCGCCTCGACTGTCAGTGTCATCGCCTCAACACATTCCACTTAGCTGCATTCGGTCGACCGGCCCATAACTACCCCTATGACAAGGGTTTACGTAGCCAGCCGGACGTTATCAACACGCCAGACCCCTGAATCTACCTCCAACCGCCCTCCAATGCAAGGTCTTGCTTCAAGGCGGGTTTCGGGCCGTGGGAGAGGGCTTGCCGTCGGGTCTCCCAGGCCCAGCTTCAGCCCCCCAGCCCGACAGGACGGCCCGTCTACCGACGAAGCGACCCCAGGCCCGCGTGCTTCGCAATGAAGTCCGCGTTGGTCTCGTGCCGACCCAACACCTCCAGCAGAAGCTCCATGGATCGCACCGGCTCGCGCCGCACGACGTTCCGCCGCAGGGAGTGAGACACTTCCAGGGCCTCGGGCGATAGCAGCAGCTCCTCCTTGCGCGTGCCCGATTGATCGACGTCGATGGCGGGCCAGATCCGCCGGTCCGCCAGCTCGCGCGAGAGCATGATCTCCATGTTCCCCGTACCCTTGAACTCGTTGAAGATGACCTCGTCCATCCGGCTTCCCGTGTCGATGAGCGCGGAGGCGATGATCGTCAGCGAGCCGCCGCCCTCGATGTTTCGGGCGGCTCCGAAGATCGCCTTCGGCTCGAGCAGCGCCTTGATGTCGAGTCCGCCCGACATGATGCGCCCGCCGCCGCGGATGCCGACGTTGAACGCCCGCCCCAGACGGGTCAGCGAGTCGAGCACCATGAACACATCACGCCCCATCTCCACCAGGCGTTTCGCCTTGTCATTCACGAGGCGGGCGATGCGAACGTGGCTGGCCACGTCTTCGTCGTTGCTACTGGCAATGACCTCGCCGTGTACGCTGCGCCGCATCTCCGTAACCTCCTCCGGCCTTTCGTCGATCAGCAGCACAATCGTAAAGACGTCGGGGTAATTCGCGGCGACAGCCTGTGCCATCTGCTGGAGAAGGATCGTCTTGCCCGTTCGAGGTGGGGCCACAATGAGCCCACGCTGCCCGAAACCGATCGGTGTCAACAGATCAATGACGCGCATCGTCATCGGTCCGCCCGGTGTCTCGAAGCGCGCCTGCCTGCGTGGGTCAATGGCTGTAAGCTTCTCGAACGGCTTTATCTCGATGTACTCGTCGACCGGACGATCATTGATCGACGTGATTTCCTCCAACTCCCGCCCACCGCCACGCGTCTTGGCGGACCTCTTGCGGAGGGTCCCCGCCACGCACTCCCCGCCTCGGAGACGAAGCGATCCAGCCAGCCGGGCGCTGACGATCACGTCGCCCGGGCGCACCGCGTAGTTGCCTTCCCGCAGACGACCACCGCCATCCCTCGCGCGTTCGAAAGCCCCACTCACGGATTCGTTGCCATTTCCAGCCATAGAGAACACTCTAGAAAGACCTCGGCGCTGCGCGATCGAGCCGAACCCACGGCGCCATCACCCTCCGGCGGTAGGAACCCGCCGATTGCGGACTACGATAAACAGGAATATTGCGTTGGCTTCACCGGCAAGTCGGCACGGCCACATGCCCGTCGTGCCTGGCCGCCGGGTCCCCGAACAGGACAAGCCACATTGTACCACAGATGCGGGTGGACCCGCAACGACCCCGCCCTCGCCATTCTCCGGTCCAAGGAAAGAAGTAGAAAGGGGCGTCCGACGCCGGACACCGCGATCCCCGACCGGCCTTCCGGCGCACCGGGTTCCTACGCGTTTCCGTCCCGTCCCCGCGCATTCAGCCCGGATACGACTCTACAAGGGCAGCGTCTCGCGCAGGCTCGGCCGATCAACCGAGCCTGCAAGGGCCACTCCACCGGCCGCCGGATCGTGTGGAAACGCCAGCAGCAGCCCCTCCTCCACGCTACGGCGAAGAACAGACACCTTCTCATCGATCGTCCGTAGGGGTGAGACGTCATAGGCCATCACCCACGCGGGCCGCAAATGCGCCTGCGTCGGCATCAGATCACCCACGAACATCAACCTCTGCTCGCCGACGCCGAACACCGGGAGCAACTGACCCGGCGTATGGCCGTGTGATACAAACCACTCGACCCCCGGACACGGCGGATCATGGCCCGGACCCTCCACGAAACGCAGCACGCCGGCACTGCCCAACGCCGAGAAGTCCTCGGGCAGGAAAGAGGCTCGGTCCTTTCGGTGCGGCCGGCAGGCCTGATCCCAGTGCTCCCTGTGAATCCAGTGGTTCGCTCGCGGATACCGCAGGCACACATCCCCACCCGGCTCGTCCCGCCAACAGGTCAGCGCGCCGGCGTGGTCGAAGTGCAGATGCGTGATGATCACATCGGTGACATCGTCCTCGGTCAAGCCGATCGATCGCAGGACTTCCGGAACGGCCTTGGCATCGTAGCAAATCGCAAACCGCTCGATGTTCTCCTTGGACCACTTCGTTCCGCACCCGAAATCGACGAGACAGACGCGCGGCCCGGCGCGATCGACGGCGAGCAGGGTCCTGGTCGCAAGGAGAATCCGGTTCTGCGCATCGACATCCACCAGGCTCCCCCAGAGCGTCTTGGGCACGACCCCGAACATCGCGCCACCGTCCAGCCGGACGGACCCGGTCACTACGGAATAGAGTTCCCACGGCTCGATCTTGATCATGGCGACTACTGTACCGCGCCGCCACCGCCTATTGAACAGTCTGAACCCTGGTGCGAAGCGGCACGGTTGCAGGTACCGCGATCAAAGGCTACAGTCCTGCTTCGGTCGTCGCGGTCGACCGGACGGGTTGTGCAGTGGGCCGAGCCTGCGCGGTATGAGGAACTCTCCATCATCTTCAAAGGACTCAGACGTTGCACACCCGCCGGCGGGCACGGGCCTCGGTGTGCGGGAGCATATCTCGCTCACGGTAACGCACGCTGTCGTCGCGCTGTTGCTCGCGATCCTTTCGATCGGCGGGCTGTACCGTTTCGGCCGGTTCTTCGGGACGATCGAATGGCTCCTCGACCACAGGCGGCGGCGGCGCTTTGCCAGGGCCTTCGATGCGGTGATGAAAGATGCACCGACGCCCGTACGGCGGCGACGGGCGTCGCGCGAATTCTTCATGCAAACTCGCTGCGACAGGCTCTTCTACCTCATCTTCGACCGCATCCCACGGAATAGAGCGCTGGCCCTTTTCTCGATCGAGAACCAGGACCTGCTCGACGCCGCGCTGGCGCGGGGACATGGCGTGTATCTGGCAATGTCGCACTACGGCCCACTCCACGTAGCTGCCATGCTGCTAGCGCTAAACGGATACAAAATGGCGGCGGTCCGTGACCGCCAGGAAGGCGGAATGCGGCGATACATCCAGGACCGCTTCGACCGTCTTTATCCCGAGTTCAAGCGTATGCGCGTGGTATTCGAGGACGCCTTCCCCCGCGAGATATACCGCTGCTTTCAGGAAGAGTATATCCTTGGCAGCCTGCTGGACGTGTCGCGCGTGCGCCGGGAGAACCAGAAGTCCGAAACGGTCACGATCTTCGGTGAGCAGCGGCGTTTCCTGACCGGCCCGCTTCATATCGCGCTGCGGTGCCGCTCCCCCATCCTCCAGGCCTTCACCATCCCCGAACCGGGCTTCCACTACCGGTTCCGAATCACGGGTATGCTGATCGATCCGGAGAGGGTCGAGGACCACACCAGCGCAGTATCGCAGGCAATGCAGACCTACGCCGCCGAGGTCGAGCGCTCGGTCCGCGCCCATCCAAACCTTCTAAGCCGGATCTGATCCGCCTGCGGCCATCATCCCGCAACCCGTCCCGCCGCCACGTTGTTCGGACGGCATCGCCTGACCCGCGCCGCCGGCCTCGCATCCCAGCGTCAAGCCGGTTTATTGGAGCAAGACGGCAGCGCCATGGCCCGATGATTCTTGACGCCGGCGCAGGACGTGCTACCGTGTGGGCACGGGGACGTAGCTCAGTTTGGGAGAGCGTCGCGTTCGCAATGCGAAGGTCGAGGGTTCGAGTCCCTTCGTCTCCAGTTTCACAAGTCACGCCGAACGCTGGATTTAGCGTACCTAGTCGTCCCTGAAAAAGCGGTTTTGTGGCGTTGGAATGATTACGTCGGCTGGT
>CBDUZO010000124.1:0-9494 GCA_965371725.1 uncultured Phycisphaerales bacterium | reverse complement strand
CCGCCATGCGGGTAGTTGTAAGGCAAACAGACGGACGGTGTTCAGCAGGCGGGTCGCGGCTGACATCGAGAGCTACGTAGACCCGTGAACCAGAGCTGATTGCAGAAAGGGCCGTCCACTTTGGTGTGGTCGGCCCTTTCTCTTCGGACGAGCAAGACTCCCGCCCAAGGAAACAAGCCTGCGTTCGCTGCCTTTGGGGTTATCCTGTTTCTTCTGGGCTGGCGGACTTCAGCGCCATGCGGATTTCGTTGAGGAGCTGGTCGACCTTGAAGGGTTTGAACAGGACGGCTGCCAGGCCCTCGCGGCGGGCGCGAATGATCGAGTGGTTGGGGTCGTAGCCAAAGCCCGTTGTCAGGATGACCGGTGTGTCGGAGTTCGCCTCCTTGGCTGCGGCGAACACTTCATAGCCATTTTTGCCGGGCATCTTGATGTCGCTGAGAACCAGGTCGAAGGGGTGGTCGGCGATGAGATCGATAGCGACTGATCCATCCACGGCAGTTTGTACCTCGCAACCGTACCCGACCAGCACGTCCCGCACGGTCTCGCGGATGGTATCCTCATCATCGGCGATTAACACGCGCTTGCCGTCAAAGAGCGGGTCCTTGCGTTTGCTTCGGATCGAGCGCGTCCCGACAATGCCGACCCGGGGCGAGGTGATCTCCTTGATGGATTCGCGAATCCTGACCGCGTTCTCCGAGATCAGCCGCAGGCGGTGACGCAGATCGTCGTGACCGATGTAGTCCTCGACGAGACTCTCCGTTTCAGTCAGGATGTCGTTGAGCGGGGCGGTGATCTCGGCCATCACGTCGCTGCCGAGGCGGCCGGTCGTGGCCTGGCGTTCCGTGACCAGAAGCTCGAGCATGTGCAAGGCCAGGGCGATGTAGTGGGCGAAGATCTCGGCGAATTGGCGATCATCCTCGTTGAATTTCGAAAGCGCGGCACTTTCGAAATTGGCGACGGCCACGACCTTGTCCTGCAAGTAGAGCGGGACGGTCAGCGAGGAAAGGGCTCCTTTCACGCCGGGCAGATAGCGCGAATCACCCCTGACATCGGGGCAGATGTAGCTTCGGCCCGTCGCAGCCACATAGCCGCTGATCCCGTTGCCCTCCGTGCTGGCAAAGAGATCCACGTCGGGGATGTCGCTTGGTAGGCCCGAGGTCAGCACGAGATCAAGCTGATTGTTCCCCTTGTTCAGGACGCGAATCTCGAAGTTGTCAAACCTGAGCAGCTCCTTGGTGCAGCGGATGATCTTCTGCTCCAACAGCGACAGGCGTTGCTGCGAATCCAGCCGGGCGAACTGCTGCACATCGAGACTCAGCAGCTCGCGCCCTGCGCGATCGATGGCATCGAGCTTTTCCTGCAAACGTCGGACGTTGGTGGTGTTCCAGACGACGGCGACCACCTGCGTGATTCGGTTGTGAAGGTCGATGACGGGTGTGGCGCTGACCTCGCAGTACTCGTTGTCATCAGTCGTGAAACTGAAGCGCCGACCGCGGATCTGCGACGAGCCCGTCTCCACCTCGGTCTGAGCCCAGTCGAATGTCTCCGTGCAGCAGCGGAGGATATGCGCTCGAACGGCGTCGGGAAAGCTCAGCATCTTCGGGTTGGCCCATTCGAGCCCGCCGTGCTGATCAACGATGCAGACGCCTTGGCTGACGCTGTCGATGATGGCTTCGCCCTGCCGCGTGAAGTGAACACCCTTGAAGGGAACGAAGTCAGTGGCGCGGCTGATGATGATGTCGTAGGGTTCGGTTCTCAGCGCTTCCAGTGCCGCCTCGAACGTATCAACGTGTTCGACACGGGCGTGCGAGTCGATCCACCGGGTTAGCTCCTCGCCGGGACCGAGGTCGCCGAGGATCAGTATGTGCAACGGTTTGACACTGGTTCCGCTCATCGTCCAGTGCACCTACTAAGGCTTCTTGCCCTGTGCTCTTGATTCTAGCCGGCCAATCCCGCCGAATCTCGTCCGTCATCGAATCGGCGTGCCAACTTGGCCAAACGGGGGAGCATAACACTTCCCCGTGCAACCTTTCAAGGGCTTATCGGTGATTAATCTGCCTTTCAAGAAAGAGCGTCGGATGAGGTTTAGACCCGATTCGGACCCCGCTGCACCGGGGGGCGGGCGAGGTGTGAAGGTGGTGAGACGACGTTGTTTGTGCCGGCAAGACTCGGAATCGTCCGTAAGACGCGCAAGTTCCGCGCGATATCCCGACAAGATGGTGACACCAATTGAGCAGACTCCGTCTCTGTGGTCGCTCAACCTCCCTGTCTTCCGCCCCTGACAAAAGGGGACGAGGAAGCACCATTACCTTTCTGGAAGCGGCTCTAGGCTAGAGTTTTGCGCATTATGCGGCAGCCTCCAAGGCCTGGAATAGGGGCAGCAGCTTTTTTGCAGAGGGCGGTTTTTGACCAGGGTAGCGAGAAATACTTTCCCGCAGGCTCGCCATTTTGAAGCAGACCAGCATGTCGGCGAACGACGGCGTTCGTTTTGCTCGGTACCAAGGGTGAGCCCGGCGGCAGGCTTCGACGTCGAAGCGGCCATGCTCGGCGAACCAGAGGATCACCAACGTGTGCAGGTACAGGGCCAACGGCGCAGAGCGCGAATTCGACGCGCCAAGCCCGGAGTTCGGAATTGCTGTTGGCGTCATGGCTTTCGATATGTCACCGCCTTTCGCAACGATCAGCGACCACAACGCGGTGAAGTACCAGGTGTCGGACCACCGGCCCATTTGGGCATGGTTCCGCATCGATCTTGGTAACGACGCCTAGGCTGTCCGTGGACGCCGGCTGAACCAAACCTTCGCACCAACGAGCAGCAATAGTGCCAGGACGACCAGACCCCACTCCGACACGGTCGGAATGAACTCGTCCTCCAGGCAATCCTTCACGCCGTTCTGGTTGACGTTGGCGTTGTCATCCTCACCCGGGCACACATCGACGCAGTCCGGAATCGAATCCGCATCCGTGTCCTGCTCGATGTCGAACCCGTCCATCGGGCCAACGCCGCAGCCACAGACCATCGGAATCGACTTCATCGGATCGTTCGGGCACCCGTCGAGGCAGTCGAGGATGCCGTCACCGTCGGTGTCGACATCCGGAACACCACAACCGCAGACACCCGGCTCGGTCTTGTTCGGATCGTTCGGGCACTCGTCACCGCAGAGTTCGTAGACGCCGTCGCCGTCAACATCGTCGTCACACTCCGATAGGTCACCCATGGGTGTACCGCCCTGTTCTGTGCAGCACAAGGGCACGAGCATCGTGCAGGTGCCATCGGCAAGGCAGCAGGCATCTTCGATCAGGGAGCACGTGCCGTCCGGAAGGCAGCAGGCGTCCTCGATAGTGCCACAGCACTGGCCATCGGGGGCCGCGCCCACAAGAACCGTAAGGCTGGCCAGCGCGGGGCAGGGAATCGCTCGGGCGGCTCAGATCGCTGGGGTATGTCGAGTGACGGCGGCTGTCCCAAGCCAGCGCTGAGCCAGACGGGGTATTCAGGAACGACAGGTGCTCCAGTCGCGGGGGCGCAATGTCACGATCATCCAGATGAACACCGGGACCAGGAAAGTGCAGGTCGGCGCGACTACACCGAACTCAAATGCGGTGGACAGTGCGCTACGCCAAACCGGGCTCGGATCGTATAACGCCCATGCACCATCGGCACTGAACCAATGAAGAAGTGTTATGACCAATCGCAGCGCAATAAAGCCGTGAGCCAAAACAATGCCCCACGCCAGTGCCTTCCACCGGCGCGACCAGGGGATCGGCGTGGCAAGGATCAATGCGATGGTCTCTACTGTGGGAAGATACCCGGTCATTCTAGTATTGTGCGGGGTGGTCCCGGCTGTCGGGGAGTTTGGGTTGCGGAAAAAGATCTCGCTATCCATCGTTCCTCGCTCACCCGTCAACGCGCGAAAACGGACGACACCACCGCCGAATGACCCGAACACCGCAGTGGCGGTTCCGCGATACGCCGCCGAATAAGCATCCCTCAATCCCGGCCACGGAACCGCTAGCAACCCGTAGAACAGGAGCAGCTTTACAGCGAAGCGCACTATCCGATCAGTTGGCCACATTGGCACGCGTTGCCCCACGCCGTCTGACGATGCCTTCCCAGGTCACCCACATCACAAGCGGCACAAAGATGAATACGGCCTGCCAGACCTCGACGTGAAGCACCTCAAACAGGCTCGGGGTGTAGATGCCCGCGTAATACAGGCTGATGATCCGAACGAGGTTCATCGACAAGAGCAGCAGAGTTCCAGCCACCATGGCTGGAATCCGTGCCAGTAGCGGCACAGCCGCCGGAGATGCGAAAAGAGCAAAGACAAAAAACGCCGCCGCCTGAATCCCATCACAGCCCGGGGCGATCCCGAGCCGGAAGCGGGACGAGCCGATGCTCGTCCCGCTCACCGTCGCGTCGTCTCCAAAGGCGTTAACGAACGCCGCCGTAAACCTGGCATTGAGATTGAGATAAGAGCCGAATACGCTGTCCTCGGAAACGCCGATGTAGAAAAAGACGTTGAACAACACCATCAGCGTTCCAAGCACGAGCACGAAACGCAGGACCGGTCGTTTACTCTTTGACCAAAAACCGACGCCTGCCTTCGAAGCGGTGCTCTTGCGTCCAAGCCTGCGCTTAGCACCCTCGCCTGGCGAGGACGCGTCCTTTGCCGATGTTCGACTTCGTTGCCGTTCTCTCGCTTCGCTCGGCCGGGCCACGCTTATCCACGCTCCAGGGAGGCACGCCTACTCTTAAAGTACGGAAAGGCCCGCCCGTGCCCATGCAACCTCCAAAAGGCAGCAAGGGGCACGGGCAGTCCCGCATGATGCGCGCTCCAAAATCGGCATTGCCGTCAGTCGAATGGCCGGCTCTTACGCAGTCTTGTAGCCGCGCTGCAATCTCAGGCGTTACCGTCAGTCAACTAACATCTTACGCAGCCGACTTAGCTCCCACGCGATGTCGGCCGTAGAACACCGCTACTACCACGAAGCCGAGCAGCGTCATGATCACGAGACCCCACTCGGAAACGGCGGGAATAACAGGAGCTGCGTTGTCAGTGAAATAGAGCCCGGCAGTGTTCTCGCCACAAACCTCCGGATAGTGGTTGCCCGAGCCGTAGACCCAGCCACCAGAACCATCCTGCGTCGCGACGATCCAGTCGCCCATCAAGTTGATCGCCGGCTGCCAGGACGCCCTGAGGTCGTCGAGACGGCCAAGTGTCATCATCGCATACCCGCTTGACTGCCAGTCCTCGTCGTCCGTGTTCCCCCCGTAGGAGAAGCTCATGCCGCCTGAGGCGCACTGGCCTTCCATCAATATCGCCACCAGGCCGGGGATTTCGGCCGTATGGGTTCCGGCCGCGTCGAACGCGTCGATCAGGCCGGTGATACCAAGGTTGTACCAATAGAAGTTGTAATCACTGTACGTGGGATCCCACCCCGCGTCGTCCACGATGTCAAAGTAGCCTGGGTTATCCATGAACGAATCCTGGTAGATCACTTCCGCGATGGCGACGGCGTCGGTATCGTAGCCGTTACCCGGATAGAGAACATGGAGCATCCCTGCCGCGCGCGCCCAGGCACCGATATCCCAGGCGATGATGCCATTCTCATAGCCTTGGCTCGCACGCACGTCGCGAATGTACTCCGCGAGCGCCTGCGCCGTACCGTAGGTGGTGATACGAGCGTCGTACTTGGTCTGGGCTGCATCAGCGAACGAGGTATCACTCACGAGGGCGGCATAGTTCATCAGGAAGATGAGGTCCGCTGCGGAACGGATGCCCGCGTCGGCTGCCATGAAGGTGGCCGCGTCAGTCAACGCCACGAGGTGCTCAGCATCAGCAGAGTCGAGGTAGGCGTAGTACAGGCCCTGAGCGGTGGCGCCGTAGAGGTTGGTCGAACTCGCGTTAATGCTGTGGGAGAAGATTGTCGAAACCCAGTCCCAACCCCCATCATCCGGATCGTCGGGGGAATCAGGATCGCCATTCCCGGCGTTGTCCTCGGTGATGTCAGCCTGCATCCCCTGCAGGTAATCAGCACCATCTTGCAGGGCTGTGGCGTAGTTGACGCCAGTTATGAAGCTACCGGCCGGAATGGCAGCCTCAGAAGCCACCGGGCCATCGATGTCCCTTGACGCGATCGGACGCAAATCCGCCGATGCCGAAATGCCGCAGACCAACGTAACCATAAGTGCAATCATCAACTTCGTTTTCATCTTTCGCTCCTCTTGTGAAGTCATAACCAGTGGGTCTCGATGAGAGACCTATTCGAAAAACCTTTATCGCATATCTGAAACCGTTCGGACAGGTGTCTTGGCTCATGTCCGGTTACTCGTTTTCTTCGCGCCTGTCGCGCGTTATTGAAGGTGAGCTGCGCGATTCGAAGCAGCTCAGGATGATGAGAGCTGAGGCGGCGGGCCGCGCGGACGGCAGGCATGGAGAGCAAATGCTATGTAGATCAGACTTTCCGGTGCCAAGAGCAATTCGCCTATGCTCCCGGACGAGACAGGGGCACCCGATCGACCGGACTTGGACCAGGCGTGGCTGAGGATCGAAACCAATAACCCGTTAATATAGACAACGAGGAAAGCCACCCACACGTAGCCGAACAGGCTTTCAACCACGTGCAAGAAAGATCCGTCGCCGTGCGCGCCGACGAGCAAACCACTTTGAAGGGCGAGCGGCCTGACGGCGAGTTCCACCCCGATCCAACAGTACGCCAGAAAGAGAACGCTGAAACCCACTCGCCGCGTAACCCATGCGCCCGCGTATGCGTAGAGCGCCGGAACCGCGGCCAGAAGGAAGAGAGAGAAGGCGCCGGGTGCTATCGACGTGCTAACGGCTGACACGGAGAACGCATAGAAGCTCATGCCCCAAAGCGCGCCGCAAGCCATGGCCTGTATCGGAGGGAGAATGCGGATCGAGAGCAGAAGTGCCACCAGCGAGAACCACCCCGCCCAAGCGTAATGAGGCGAGCCGACGGACAGGGCCATGAGACAACCGCTGACGACGAGCGAAAGGAGCAGGGGGGCGCCGTGTGCCAAGTGGGCGGACATACCAACAAAGCCACCGCCGCTTGGCGGCGAACCGTTGCCGCATCGGTTGCTGACGCGCTTGCCTCTGGGCGGAAAAAGCCCGGTTGCCACGCGGGTACCCTCACAAGTCACAGATGAAACCGCTTTCCCGTCCATCTCTCCCGCTCGCTGACCGTTGCTTTCCTCGGCGGGTGAACTAGCTTCCAAAACGCTTACTGCCAGAACTGCGGCACCAGGCCGCGCTTGAAGACCGGCAAAGTCCTACGCCAGTCTCAGGCTGCCCAGTTCAACACTAGGTTATCGGCTTCGATGCCTCATGTCAAGACGTAGTTCCGCTATTTTGCCCTCCCATCCAAAAAAAACGCCCTTGATCAAGTGGTGGTTTATCTGCCCCCCTCGGTCACGCCTGGGCTCCCTCGTGCACGGCCAGGTGCGCTTCGGGAGGCGAACGACGGTGAACTACCCGAGGCTCATGTTGGGGTTGAGCCAAGTAGGGCAGGTCGTTGATCCGCAGAAGGCGGATCGTTGACCTGCCTCTACGATCAGCCGTGGCCCACAAGACCTTGCGAGTGTTTCGGAAGGGCACACTATCTGTTGCTTGCCACGCGTTACCGTGTTCCCGTCTCGGGTGACGGCGAAGTCGCTTCGCGGTTGGACGGGAAGACCGGACGTTGGCATGATACTTGCAACCAAGTCCGCTGCACGTGGGCGAATGTGCCCACGCTTTAACTTATCCGAACGCGGGCCAATCGGTTTGAGGATATCAAGCATGATGGAGCTTCTGCTAGGTGACGAGGCCGTGGGGATCGCGGCGATCGACGCCGGGATTGCCGGGGCGTTTTCCTACCCCGGTACGCCGGCGACGGAGATTCTCGAGTTCATCCACCGGCGTACGGTGAAGGAGGGAAAGGTCGCCGCCCGTTGGTCCGCGAACGAGAAGGTGGCCTATGAAGAGGCCTTGGGAATGTCGTTCATCGGCAAGCGATCATTGGTCTCGATGAAGCACGTCGGGCTGAACGTGGCGGCCGATCCGTTCATGAGCTCGGGACTGACCGGTGCGCATGGCGCACTGGTCATCGCCGTGGCTGATGACCCGGGCATGCACTCGTCGCAGAACGAGCAGGACACCCGTTACTACGCTGACTTCGCCAAGATCCCGGTCTTCGAGCCGTCCAATCAGCAGGAGGCTTATGACATGACGCGGGAGGCGTTCGAGCTGTCGGAGAAGCTCGGGCTTCCCGTGATGATTCGGCTGGTGACCCGTCTGGCGCACAGCCGTGCGAACGTTCTGCGGGCCGAGCCCTCGGACGTACCTGCCGGCGTCAGACCCGTGGAGGACACCCGCGATTGGACCCTGTTGCCTGTGAACGCCCGCCGTCGGTTTCGCCGCCTGTTGGACATGCAGCCGGCGCTCCAGGAGCACTCGCAGCAATCGCCGTTCAACAAGCTGACGCTGCGTGGTTCGAAGGGGATTATTGCCACGGGCATTGCACACAACTACGTATGTGAGGCCATCGGGCCCGACTCATCCTACTCCCTGCTCAAGATCGGCACCTATCCCGTGCCGACGGGGTTGATCCGGGATCTTCTGGGGCACTGCGGCGAGATCTACGTGGTCGAGGAGGGCTATCCCTTCGTGGAGAATCAGCTCAACGGCTTGCTCGGCGTGCCCGGCAAGGCAATCTTCGGCAAGCGGACGGGCACCCTACCGCAAGATGGTGAAATGAGCCCGGACGTGGTGCGAGAGGCCCTCAGTATTCCGGGAGTGCATTCGTGCGAACCGCGGACGGGGCTTCCGAGCCGTCCGCCTCGGTTGTGCGATGGATGTCCCCATTGCGACACGTTTGCAGCCATCCTTGACGTGTTCGGCAATAACACAAACCGGATTCTGTTCAGCGACATCGGTTGCTACACGCTTGGCGCACTACCGCCCTACAGCGCGGTCGAGTCGTGCGTCGACATGGGCGCGTCGATCAGCATGGCACTTGGGGCGGCCAAGGGTGGCGCGCATCCGGTGCTCTGCACGATCGGGGATTCCACCTTCACGCACTCGGGGATGACGGGCCTGCTCGGCGCCGTGCGCGAGGATGCCAACATGACGGTCTTCGTTCTCGACAACGCCACCGTGGCCATGACCGGCGGACAGGAAACGTTCGCCACCGGCGAGGACCTGATCAAGCTCCTTGTGGGCCTCGGCGTGAAGAAGGAACATCTGGTCGAGATCGAACCGATCAAACGAGACCACAAGAAAAACGTCGAGATTCTCCGCAGGGAGATCAACCATCGCGGGCTTTCGGTCATCGTGGCGAGGCGACCGTGCATCCAGATCACGCGTAAGGCCGTTTCGGATCAGAAGAAGAAGGACAGAGAGAAAGTGGCGACGCCGACGTAGTGCCGTTTCCAGACAAGGTAATGGTGTTTCTTCCTCCCCTCCTTGACAAGGAGGGGCTGGGGGAGGTTC
>CBDUZO010000123.1:0-9649 GCA_965371725.1 uncultured Phycisphaerales bacterium | reverse complement strand
TTCTTCCTCCCCTCCTTGACAAGGAGGGGTTGGGGGAGGTTCTTCTCCGTTTGCACGAACCCCCCTCAATCCCCCCTTGGTAAGGGGGGAAGAAAGCGAAACGACGTTGGTAGGGGGAAGAAAGCGGAGCGACCTCTGTTGAAACGTCACCAGGCTTCGCCTCGCCGATGTCGGTGCGTGATCAGGATGAAAACGCCGATGGCCCGATCGCTGTTCATGCCCGTTTTCTCACTGCTCATCGCGCTTTCCGCCTGTGATCGTTCGGATCGCGGCGCGGCGGACGGTGATTCCAGACCTACGCGGGCTTCCCGTATTTCCGCCGCGTCCGGCGGTGCTCTGACACCGAGCGACACGGTCTGTCGGGTTCACGAGCTTCGCACAAGTGGGAAGCTCGAGTGGTTGGGTGAACACCTTGTACCGGAACAGCGGGAGCACAACCTTGATCTGATCCACGCCACGGACCGACTTCTGTCAGCCAACCGTGTGCTCCAGGCCGCGATCACCGAACACCTCGGTCCGGCGACGGCTGCCGCATTTGACCGGTCGCGCACGGCGAACGCGATCGGCGTGTTCTCAACCGAGGTCGAGGTTCTGTCGCAGCGCGTCGAGGGTAACCGCGCTACCGTGACGATTCAGGTGGCTGACCGCGTTCCGCTGGAGAATGTCCACCTTGTGCGCGACGTGAACCGCTGGCTGATACGCACGGACCCGCCGATCCCGGAGGTCTCCGCCCAGATGGGCAAACTGGCCGATGTGCTCATCCGAACCGCGCGTCGCCTGGCGGATGAGCGCATGACGGCGGCCGAGCTTGTGCGCGAGCTGGAGTCACAGCAGGCGCCGATCGGTCGACGGTTGACCGAACTGCTTGCCGGGCGGCCGTAGCGTTTGGTTCCGGTAGGGGAACCCCTCGGTGCTCACAGGCATTGGTCCACCGGGAGCACGACCGCCTGCAAGTGATGATGCGCTTCTTTTTCCTCACGGAACGATCTGAGGTCGTCGAACAAGGCATCAATCTTCTCGTCGGGCACCTGTGCCTGAATGACCGTGGCGTTGCCGGGAAAGACTTGGGTGCCAAAGTGCTTGCCGTCGCAGTCCTTGCTTTCGATGACGGAGTAGCGCACGTAGTCGGCGATCTTATGACGATCAAGGATCGGCTCGATCGCGTCGGCATATTCAAAGTGAAAACTCAGATGGAGCAACTTCATGCGATCGCCTCCAAGTGGGCCTTGCGGGCTTCATACCCGATGACCCGGAAGACCCATGCCTGGACCTGATCGAGCAGGGAATAGACCACCGGGATCACCACGAGCGTGAGCAGGGTCGAGGCCATCATCCCGGCGGCGACCGACACGCCGAGTGAGGAACGGGCTTCCGCACCGGCGCCAAAGCCGAGCGCGATGGGCATCATGCCCAACACAGTCGAGATTGCCGTCATCAGGACGGGGCGGAAGCGTGTCCGGGCCGCCTGCTGGGCCGCATCGATGGTCGTTTTGCCGCGGGCCCTGAGCACGTTGGCGTAGTCAAGCAACAGGATGGCGTTCTTTGTTACCAGGCCCAGCAGCATGATCAGCCCGATGAACGTGAAGATATTGATTGTCAGGTCGAGCAGGTACAGCATTCCGAAGGCCCCGATCGTGGCGAGCGGAAGTGAAATCAGAATGGTGAACGGATGAAGGAATGACTCAAACTGCGCTGCCAGCACGAGGTAGATGAAGACAACGGCGAAGAGGGTCGCGATCGTGAGGTAATAGAATGATTCCTCGAAATCTTTCGCCTGCCCGGCGAGCGCATAGTCGAATTCTTCGGAGAGGGTCCCGTCGAGATAGTCTTCGAGCTTCGTAAGTGCCGATCCCAAGGCGACCCCAGGCGGTGTCGAGGCTGAAAGGGTTACGGAACGTAATCGATTGAAATGGTGAATCTCGCTGGGGCCTATGGATTCTTCGATCTCCACAAGATTGCCCAAAGAGGCCAGCGCACCGCCCGTTCCTCGAACGTAGAGGTCGCGCAGCATGTCCGGGACCATCCTGCCCTTCCCCGCGATTTCGGTAATCACGTCGTATCGTTCGTTGGCCCGCTCGATCTTGGAGATATCAGGTTCTCCCAACAGATACCGCATTGTGTTGGAGATGTCCGCCACCGTGATCCCCATCTCCGACGCCTTGTCGCGGTTAATGGTGATGTTCACCTGCGGTTTGTTCACCTTCAGGTCGGACGTGACACCGACGTAGTCGTCCTGCTGCCGCATCCAGGCCATTACAACATCCTGTTGGCGGGCGAGTTGCTCGATGTCGTGGTGTTGAAGGACCATCTGGATGGGCGCACCGCCCGGCCCGACGGCGGCCACTTCCAGGACGAACGTTTGCCCGCCGGGAAGCTCCGCGAAACGCTGACGCAACTGCTGCATCAGGTCGGCCTGGTGGATATCGCGCTGGTCACGCGGCACGAGGCTTACAAATGCCAGGCCCTCGTTCACTTTGCCGGGGCCGCCGCCTTGCGAGAGGCCGATGGCAAGGAATTGATGCGCAACCTCCGGCGTGTCGGCCAGAACGGCCTCGATCTCGCGGGCGTGTTGATCGGTCTCTGCGAGTGTCGCGCCTTCCGGCGTTTCAAACACGATCATGAGGTTGGACCGATCGATGACCGGGACGAGCTCCGATTTTAGTTGCGTGAAGAGGCAGATCCCCGCTCCAAACGCCGCCAGGCCGATCAGTATGGTCACAAACCTGTGGCGGAAGGCCTTCCCCAAGAGCCAAGCGTAGGCCGCTTCCAGCTTGTTCAAGTGCCGCTCAGACATGCGGAACAGCAGGCCGTGCCTTTTCGGCACGCGTAACAGTCGTGAGCAGAGCATCGGCGTGAGCGTCAGTGCGGTGAAGGTGGACGCGAACACCGTGGCCACCACGGTCAGGCCGAACTCGAAGAAGAAACGGCCGATGAGCCCGCCGGTGAACGCCACCGGAATGAAAACGGCGGCGAGGGAAAGCGTATTGGCGATGGCCGGGAACGCGACCTCGGTCGTGCCCGTCCGGGCGGCCGGGCGGGACTCCGCCCCCTCTTCCATGTGGCGGTAACTGCTCTCCAGCACCACAATTGCGTCGTCCACGACAACGCCGATCGCCAGGATGAGAGCGAGCATGGAAAGGGTGTTGAGGCTGAAGCCCAGCATGAACATGATGGCCATGCCCGCGAGCAGCGATGCGGGGATGGCCAGGGAAGTCACCAACGTGCCCCACCCGCTGCGCAGGAATCCAAGCACGACCAGCACCACCAGCCCCGTCGCCAGGAAGATGGTGGTTACCAGATCGCGTATGTTCTCCTCCACGTACTCCGACTTGTCCATTGCGATTTCGTAGGTCAGTCCCTGCGGAAAACTTTCCGCAATGCGTGCCATGCGCTCGCGGACATCGCCGGCTAGTGCCACGGTATTGGCATCGCTTTGCTTGACCACGCCCACACCGACGGTGATGTCGGCCTTGAAGCGCGCTATTTGCCGATCGTTTTCCACGCCTGCGAACGCCCTGCCCACATCGGCGATTCGCACGGGCTTGCCTTCGCGGTACGCGATGATGAGATCGTTGATCGGTTCGGGCGTGGAGAACTGTCCCTTCGTTTTGATCAGGAACTCGCGGCTTTTGCTCTCGATCCGGCCGGAAGGGATATCCACGTTGTTACGCGTGATCGTATCGACGACGTCCTGGACGGTAACCTGATGCGCGGCGAGCCTGGCAGGGTCAAGCCGGACTCGGGCCGCGTACATGTGTTCGCCGCCGAGCATGATCTGCCCCACGCCCCGGATGTTCTGCAGTCGCTCCTTGATCGACTTGTCGGCGTATTCCGTCAGCCGGACTTCATCCCAGCGGTCGTCACCGTTCAGCGCGATCCACATGATCGCCTGCGCGTCCGGGTCCAGCTTACGAACAATCGGCTCCTCGATGTCGCGGGGAAGCTCACGACGGGCACGGTCCACGCGGTCCCGAACGTCCTGGGCGGCGACGTCGATGTCACGCCACAGCTCGAACTCGGCAACGATGGTCGCAACTTCCTCTCGCGCCTCGGACGTGAGCTGCTTCAGCCCTTCAATCGTGTTGATCTGCTCCTCGAGCGGCTCGATGATCTCGGTCTCGATGACCTCCGGCTCCGCTCCTTGCAGAACCACGTTCACGCTGACGATGGGGAAATCAACGTCGGGAAACTCGCGCAGCGGCATCCGAAAATACCCATTCAGGCCGAAGATCGCGATGATCAGGAACACCACGATCGTCAGCACGGGGCGGCGGATGCAGAGATTCCAGATCATGGGCGGCCTTCTGATTCCGGTGCAGGGGTCTGGGTCGTCGGCTCGCTCCGCTCGCGCTCGCCCTCCGGCAGATGGACCACAGCGCCGTCGGAGACCGTCAACTGCCCCTCGATGACGACTTGTTCACCTGCGTGCACGCCGGCCCGGATCTCGACGCTTCCGGTCTGCCGCAGGCCGATTGTGACCTCGCGCCGCTGGGCTGTGTGGTTGTTGACGGTGAATACGATGTAGCCTGTGCGCGTGGCTACCAGCGCCTTCTCCGGAACGACGGGCACCTGTTCGCGCACGCCGATCGTAACCACCGCCGTGCCGAAGGCCCCCGGTTTGAGCACGCCCTCCGGGTTATCGATGGTTGCCTTGACGAGAAAGTCCCGCGTGGTCTCGTCGATCCGGGGGCTGACAAAGTACACTTGACCGCTGAACTCGCGCTTGGGAAACGCGGTTACGGTTACCGCGACCGGCTGGCCCGGCCTCACGCGTTCCATGAAGCGTTCCGGCAGGGCGAAGGCGATCTCCATCTGCGAGATTCGATACAGCGTTGCCAGGTGATCGCCTGCCTGGACGTAGTCTCCGACGTCGATGTGACGCTCCGATATGACACCTGCAAACGGCGCACGCAGCCGCGTGTCATCGAGACGCGCCTGGGCCAACTCCACCTCAGCCCGCATCCGCTCGACTTCGGCCTGGGCTGCAAGACACTCGGTTTCACTTTGGTCAACTTCGTCCTGGTCTGCGACGTTGCGCGCGATCAAGCCTTGTATTCGCTTGAGACGCCGTTGGGCATCGGCCAGCCGGACTCGCGCTACCTGGAGTGTTGCTTTCGTTGCCTCAAGTTGGTGCTTCAGCTTCCTGTCGTCGATGGAGATCAGGAGCTCATCCTTGTCGAGCGAGCAGCCTTCCACAAAATGGATCTCGCGGACGAAGCCATCGACCTCCGGTTTGATCTCGACGGTCTCCGCAGCGCGAAGTGTGCCGATACCCCGCACGGTCTCTTGCAACGTCTGAAGCTCGACAGGGGCAACCCGGACCGCCACAGCCTTCTGCACTGAGGCTTCCGGGCTGCGAGCCTCCGGCTTGTCGCAACCGGTGAGGATGCCGAGGAATACCCCGAGAGACAAAGGAAGGAGTGGAAACAATGAGAATCGCTGCCGTCGGTGAGTTATCATGGTTTGCCGGATACCTTCCTGCGCGTTGCCTTGGGCGCCGCCTCCCGTCCACTTCGGTTCTCCGGCCCTTTGCGTAGGATACCCTCGAAGACGATGTCAAGAATGTCCCTCGCCTGCTCCTCGAATGACTTGCGCCGCCCCGCGAAGTAGTCTGTGAACAAAGTTCCGTACAACATGTCCCCAAGGACGTCTGTGATTCTCTCTACCGGAACGTCGCGCACACGTCCATCCGCCACCAAGCCGCGTAACAACTCCTGCCAGCGTCCGATGTTGGCATCGCGGTGCTCGAAGTACGTAGGTTTTTTGCGGTCCTTGAATTCCGCTCGTTCCTGCATGAGCAGTTCGACAAGCTCCGGATTCGCGTCGAAGAACGCCAGGTAGGCGCGGACGGCCTGAGCGATCTGCTGGATGGGGTCGTCAACCTCCGCGGCACGGACCTCGACGGCGGCGTCGAGCCGGCGCATCCCGCAGTCAACCGCCGCGAGAAAAAGCTCTCGCTTCGTCGGGAAGTACCGGTATACCGTGCCCTTACCGATGCCAAGCGCGTCCGCCACGACCTGGACGTCTGTGTTCGGGTATCCCAGGTCGGCGAACAGCTTGGCTGCCGTGTCCAGGATATCCGCGCGCCGCCGGGCAGCGAGCATCGTATCCTTGGGCCGGCCTCGCGGTTTCGGCGTTGCAGTCACTTCGTTGGTTCCTTTCATTGACGGACCCGTCCGTCATCTATATCGTCAATGTAGCGGAATCGGGAGAGGAGTCAAGGCGTGTCGTCCTCGCCCCGGCGAAGGCTACTGGCCATACCTGTGGGGGCCATTGAAAAAGTTGCGTCCCACTTTATTGCGATGGCGCGCAGCTTGGGGCACGTTGTGGGCATGGATACGGTTGTCTGCCACCGGCACCTTCGCGTTCGGTTCCCATCCACGCCGGGAAAGACATGCCCAGATGGATTTCCTCGCGCGGTCCCGCGGCGTCGTTGTCTCCGATCCTGTTGCCCTGCTGATCCGTGATCATGCCGTTCGCGTCGCCGAAGATGAGCGTGCCAAACTCGTCGAGGTTTGTGGAGAGCGTTCAGTCGCTTCGGTTGGCGAAGTCGTACGGGATGTCGAAGATCATGTTCCTCGTTCAGGTCTCACCATTCTTCTGGTAGCTCCGTTCGTCGGCGTCCATGTCGATCTGGATGGCGGGATATGCGTCGGGGTCGGTTTGCGCTACGTTCCGCATTCCGGGAAGCGTCAGGTACAACGCGATGTTCCATCTGTTCGCCCACCACAGTTTCCACGCATCGTGATGAATTGCCCTCCGCTCCTGTTTGGTCGGCGGCAGATCGCGATTGAGGTGCTCCGGCCAAATCCAGCTCATTCCGCTTCGCTCCCCAATCTCCAAGCACAGCCGCATTCGGGGCAGACAATAGCGCCGTCCTCGGCGGGAGCGTGCTTGACCGGTCCATGGATGGTTCGTACGCTCTTGGCCCGTCGATTCCACATGTTTGTGCCGGCGGGAACCGGCGCTCGTGCGGCCTTGGTTTCAATTTAGGGAGTGCTCCAATGGGCCTGCTTGACAAGCTTCGTGGCGAACTCGTTGACATCGTCGAATGGATCGACCACACGCGGGGCACGCTTGTGTGGCGGTTTCCACGCTATCGCAACCAGATCAAGAGCGGCGCCCAGCTCATCGTGCGCCCGGGGCAGGTGGCTGTCTTCGTTCACCGCGGCGAGTTGACGGATGTCTTCGAGCCCGGCCACTACGAACTGACGACGGACAACCTCCCCATTCTCAGTACACTTATGGGATGGAAACACGGCTTTGATAGCCCGTTCAAGTCCGAGGTCTACTTCGTCAGCACGCGCCAGGTGACCGAACTGAGATGGGGAACACCCAACCCGCTCATGATGCGCGATCCCGACTTCGGACCGATCCGCCTGCGCGCGTTCGGAACCTACACCTTGAAGGCATCCGACCCGAGCGCGCTGCTCAAGGAGTTGGTCGGGACCGATGCCGTTTTCGAGGCGGACGAGATTCACGAGCTGATGCGCTCCATCATTGCCACGGCGTTTGCCGACTTGATCGGTGAATCCCAGATCGCGGCGCTCGACCTGGTTGCGAAGTATCAGGAGTTATCCGCGAGCCTGCGCGAGAGGGTCGTGGAACGTGTGGACGATGAGTACGGTCTTGACGTACCGCAGCTTTTCATCGTGAACATCTCGCTTCCCGAGGAGGTGAGCAAGGCGCTGGATACGCGAACGAGCATGAGCGTCATCGGCGACATGAACCAGTTCCAGCAGTACCAGATGGGCCAGGCCATGACGGCCGCAGCCGAGAATCCCGCCGGCGGCGGAGCGGCTGAGGGTATGGGATTGGGAATGGGGTTCGCCATGGCGGGGCGAATGATGCAGGGCGCGGGGCAGACCGGTGTCGCTCCGGGCACCATGCCGCCACCACCGCCGGGCGGAGTGTGGCATGTTGCGGTCGGCGGCCAGACGCAGGGGCCGTTCACGCTGGAGCAGCTCACTTCGGGCATCGCCCAGGGAAGTGTCACGCCTGCGACACTCGTTTGGACGACCGGGATGGCCTCCTGGGCTCCGGCGGGTCAGATGCCGCAACTGGCGGACCGGTTCACCGCGGCGCCTCCGCCGCCACCGCCAAAACCGTAAAGCGCGGCGCGCGGCGAGTGATGTTCCGTGGCTTTTGTGCTGGACGATCCCAATGGACTGTGTGAGGTGTGGAGCGCCGCTTAGACCGAAGTCCAACATCTGTGCCTATTGCGGCGCGGTCAACGACACCGACCTGCGTGCGATCCATCCCGAGGCCGGGCGAGGCCCGCAAACCGATCGCACCTGCCCACGGTGCGACGTTCCAATGCACTCGCTTGACCTGGGCATCGAGGGGAAGTTTCTCATCGAGCGGTGTGATAAGTGCATGGGGATCTTCTTCGATCCCGGAGAGCTTGGCGCGCTGATCGACACGTCGGTCTCGAATGTCCATGCGGTTGACTACCAGCGCATGCGCAACCTGATCGAGGAGGAGGGGATTGAGCGCGAGCGGATCGCAATGTACGTGAAGTGTCCCGTATGTCGAAAGCTCATGAATCGCAGAAGCTACGGCGCCAGGTCCGGAGTCATAACGGACACGTGCAAGGACCACGGCGTCTGGCTGGATGGTGGCGAGTTGGGGCAGATCCTCAAGTGGGTCAAAGCCGGAGGCCAGATTCACGCCGAAAAAAGGGAGAGGCAACGGGAGCAGCGCAAGGCAAAGGAACATCGCTCAAAGCCACTGGAGCCCCCAGCCTCTTCGTGGAGCCCCGAGCCCGGGCTCGCCTTCGGCACGCTGACTCTTCGCCATGCCCTGCGCTTCATCCTTCGGCTTATGCGGTGATCGTTTGATGTGGACCCGCGTGCGGATATCGCCTGTCGCAAACTAGCACTCTCCGAATCTGTGTAGTGGAGGCGGGACGAGAAACCCAGGAGAAAAGGGGTTGTTTCACCGCTACATCAAAATAGAACTTGTTCTAGTCAGTGGTCGGTAGCCATGACGGAAACACCGCCCTTCATTCCCGCAGTCCCGTCCACGGAAGGCTCGACGCAGACAGCCTTCGGCTCAGGCGACGAGGGCTCCGCGCGAACGTTCCCTTGTGAAGGTTGCGGAGCCGACCTGACGTTCCACATCGGCAAGCAGAGTCTCAAGTGTCCGTACTGCGGGTTCGTCAAACCGATCGAGCTCGAGTCGGACGATGTCGTCGCGGAGCAGGACTTCCGCGCGACACTCGAACGCCTTACGAAGCAGCGCGGCGAGGGTCAAAAGGACGAGCAGGGCCTGAGCGAGGTTCACTGCGCATCGTGTGGAGCCACGGTCCGGTTCACGGGAACGCTGACGAGTATGGAGTGTGCCTATTGCGGAGTTCCACTCCAGCGCAGTGATGTGCGACGCGCCGAACATCGCGTTGGGGTCGACGGCGTGCTTCCGTTTCTGATCGAGCGGGACACAGCCCACACAAACCTGCGCGGGTGGGTTCGCTCTCGATGGTTCGCTCCGAACGACTTCAAGGCTCGCGGCGCGCAAGGGCGGTTCAACGGTACGTACTTGCCCTTTTGGACCTTTGATTCACTCACGTTCACGCACTACACCGGGATGCGCGGTGAGCACTACTGGACGACCACGGGTACGGGAAAAAACAGGCGCCGGGTTCGGCGGA
>CBDUZO010000122.1:0-9650 GCA_965371725.1 uncultured Phycisphaerales bacterium | reverse complement strand
TTCGCGGTGTCAGCCGTTCGAACACGTCCCAGATAGGCTGGATTCTACGCCGTGAAGAGGTGTTGTACAGCCAACGGACGTAGTGCTTGGTCAAGTGTGGCTAATCGGGCGACCGGATGATTCGCACTCAGAAAACGGCCTACGGAGCTGACGGCCTGTATCCCAAGGTGCTGTGATCGCCTACCTGTGGGCACGGACGATTCTGTCGGAGGCCCCTGGCGTGGGTGAGATCCCCGTCGAGGTTCCGTTGATGCGTTCGCTGTGGCTGGCGAAGAAGGCCGGACGCAAGCGGGCTCTGCGATGGGTGCGCGACGCGCAAGAGACGGTCAAGACGAAGACGATCGAGGTCATACACGTCGAGGACGGCCAGCCCGTCACCAAACGGGTGAAACGCCCGCTACTCGAGATCTTCGAGCCCGCCAAAGACAGCGAGGTCGAAGGCGGTACCGTCGCCCGAGGCAGCGCGACCTGCCCGGCCACCGGTTTTACGACCAAGGTGGACTCGGTGCGGGCGCAACTCAAGCAACGCCGTGGCGGCGCGGCCGATGCCCGGCTGTTCTGTGTCGTGACCACCCGCGCCGACGAGAAGGGCCGCTTCTACCGCCTGCCGGCGAAGCGGCTCGGCAGGGATCACGTCGTGGCGCCGAAGCAGATAGAGGGCATACGGATCAAGCTGGATCACAACGCGCCCGCGTGCATCCCTGATCCGTCCCGCCTTCTTCGTCGTGGATGGGCCTTGGTCAGCCAATGGCGTTCTCGCGTGTCGCGTCTCTTGCGCCTTCTCCCCACACTCCGGACATACGCCCGAAACGTTACCGGTAGGGTCGTAGCCGCAACAACGACAACGGCCTTGAGCCGCAATGCGTCGCGCACGAGCGGGCACCCGCCGTGGATGCCCTACGCCAGCAGCAACACGTGCGGAAGGAGCATCGGGAACGCGAACGGCTTCTTCCAGAAGCCATGCCCGCCTACGGTGGCGACAGTGACAGCAAAACAGATGGCGAGTGTCGTGGTTGCCCGCATCCGCCACGATGAGCGGAAGGCCCGCACCTCGTCGCGTGTCAGTCTCATACCGCCGCCCTGAGCCAGCCTCGCTTCTGCCATCCACGCGCGAAGGAGTACGTCCTCGTCGCGGCACGGCCCATCTCGTGCCACCTCTACCTGATGAAACGAAATCGGCAGCCAGGACTCACGCCTGTTCTTGGCTTTCCATGGCACAACGCGACCTCGGCGGCCAAAGTCCGACACTCGAACCTGTCCCCATGGGCCACTCGAAACGCGTATCCACGGGCGGGAACATCGCTATCCCGGCCCGGATCGCCCTTCGGTCGAGCTATTCCCTGATAGCGACTCCAGCCGCCATTTGGCCAAGTGATACTCGTTCATGGGGTCCGGCGGCCATCTGTTCGAGTCGAATGCGAGGTTGGTTTCCACGCATTTCTCGAACCAGTTCCGAGCCTGAGTCATCTGGTCCTTCAGGAGGCAGGCCTCCCCGGCATAGTAGAAGGCTTCACACTGCTGCTCCACATCCATCGGGTCGGCGGCGTCGGCCAGGTTCTGAGGCGAGATTGTACCCGCCAGACACTCAATGATCCTGCGAGGCCAGCTTGCCGTCGGGGCAAGTTCCCGGGCTGCCTGCAATGCCGCGTCTGTTTCTTTCTGGATCTGGTCCGCATCGGTTTGCACAGGCGTCTCTCGCGGGCTATGCGCCCGATCACGCAGGATGAGAAAAAGCCGTATATCGGCGTACGCGTGCCGCAGGGCGGCTTCCGATCGGAATGCTCTATAGTCTTTCGCGGCCCCTTCGTGATCGCCCATCATCCAACGGGATGAGGCCCGCTGATAAAATACCCAAGGGCGTTCATCTTGCGGCGCGTTTTCGATGGCCTTTGAATAATCGTTGACGGCTCGTTCGTAATCCTCCAAACAGAGATAGACGGCGGCACGACGCCGATAGGCATCGTGATTGGTCGGCGAATAATCGACCGCCTGAGTGTATTCGCCGACGGCTTCCAAGTATCGGCGTTGCAGAAGGTGAAGGTCACCCTGGTACAAGAACCAGGCAACCGGCTCATCTTGTGGATCGATCAGCTTCCGCTTGGCCCGCAGGGCATCGTCGAAGTGTCCGGTCAGTCTGGCGACGTTCTCGATACGTTCACAGATCAACAGGTCGTCGGGATTACGGAGGAATGCCTCTCTCGCATAGCCGGCGGCCTTCTCCAGATCCAGAGTTGCGAAGGTTCGAACGTACCACGCCTGGGCCGTATCGGGGACATCGAAATGCATCTCGGCGTCCGAACGACTCGGCGTGCCGGGCATCTCGCTGAGTAACGCCTCGTACGCCCATTTCCATGGGTCGCGAGCAGGCACATACTCCAAGAGGGCACGCGCCTCAGCCACAAGGCTGTTGTCTCCCTTCTGCTCCCCTTCCCTGAACATGGAGTGTGCCAACAGCAGGCGAGTCTCGGGTAGCTCCTGGCACCGGCCGAAGAGCTCACCGGCTGTTGCAGAAGAGACGCCCTTGTGGCGGGCCTCCAAGCTATACTGTACGGAGAGTGTCTCGCTACGGCATCTATACCGCTCGCGTTGCCCCAACGAGATTAGGGTGGTGAGCAAAGCGGCCGTCAGCATCAGTCCAATCGCCGCAAGGCCGCACCCGACTCGATGTTTGGCAAGCTTCTTACCGAGCACATAACGGACGCTCGGACGCCTCGACAGGATCGGCTCGTTGCGCAGGTACCTGCCGATGTCCTCGCCAAACACCTCGGCGGACTGATACCGATGGTCCTTCTCCTTCCTCAGCGCCTTGAGGATAATCGTTTCGAGGTCCCTGTCGACCTTGGCCGAAACGGACCTGGGTCGTATCGGCGGATCTTCGATGATGCGTCTACTGACCTCCGAGAGAGCCCCGGCGTTGTCGAAAGGTAGGGCGCCGGTCAGCGCCTCAAACAGCATGATGCCCAGAACATAGACATCTGTTCGGGCATCGATCTGGTCGGGTGTTCCCGCTGCCTGCTCCGGTGAAAGATACCGGAGCGTCCCCAGCACAAGGCCCGGCGAGGAGACACAGACAGTCATCGTGTCACCCGTCGGAGCGTGATCTGTGGACTTGGCCAGCCCGAAATCGAGAATGTGCGGCTTGTCGTCCTCGTCAATGAGCACGTTGCTCGGCTTCAGATCTCGATGAAGCACGCCCTGGCAATGTGCATAGTCGATCCCGTCACAGAGTTCTTGAAACAGCCGAAGGACGCTGGGTGGATCGGGATCCGTCGAAAGGACCCAGCTATCAAGCGGGACGCCCTCCACGTAATCCATCGTGTAGTACGGCTGACCGGTGGAAACATCTCCGCTTTCAAGGACCCGCACGATGGCCGGATGCTTGAATCGGGCTGCCAACTCCACCTCACGCCGAAAGCGCCGGCGAGTAATGGGTGAGGCAAACGGTCCGGCCAGCATGACCTTGAGGGCAACGACACGCTTCGTCGTGATCTGCAGCGCCTTGTAGACGACGCCCATGCCGCCCCGACCGATCTCGTGGATGATTGTGTACCCGGGTATCGCACCGATGAGTGATGATGAGGTAGCGGCGGACTCGATCAGCTCCAGGGCATCGCGCTCACCCGCTTCGATCAGCTCACGATCACGCGAGCTGTGTGTTTCGCCGATGTCATCCGAAGGGCTCATTCCCAGCTCCGTCACACACACTTGGATTGGGCTCGCGCCGCGGACGGCGCGCTGCACCGCCCCCCCCCTATCCACTGCCCGTCAGGTACTGCGAAGCTCTTCCCATTAACTCAGCCAACCGCCGATGGGCCCGTGCCCGAAGCATAAACGTTGCCCCAACGCTGCGATCCAAACGATCTGCGACATCATCGATCGACCGGCCTTCCAAATCGTACATCTGAACCACAAGACGGTAAGTCTCCGGGAGCTGCCCGATCCTCTCCTCAAGAAAGTGGCATGCCTCAGCCCGGGCCGCGTGTCGGCTCGGTGTCGTGACGCTGTCGCCGAGCAGCTCGTAGAGCACGAGGCATGACTCTTCCGTCCCCACCGCCTCAACGCGTCTATGATTCCCCCCCCGTTTCTCCGCTTCGAGCATCCTCAGAGCATCGAGGAAATTGCACTTCGCAAGCGTGATCAGCCACCCCACGAACGAGTCGGGCCCATGGGGGACGAACTGGCGAATCTTGATGAACGCGTCGGCATACATTTGTTGTATAATGTCATCCACGCAGAGTACCGATTGCCAGCGCCGGGGGATCCTGCTACCGAAGCGTTGCCTGACAGCCGGACTGTGCGTTTCGAGCAGGGTCACAAGGGCGTGGCGGTCTCCCTCGATCGCTCGCTCCAGCAGGCCATCGTCCATACCAGCCATATCCCACCTTAATCACGACGTGTCGGCCGCTCGTTGAGGGCCGTTCGTCCACCATGATAGCCGTTTCTACACCTCCACTGCAAGCTCGGCCACGTGCGCCACATTCGCGAACCACCGGTCGCCGAAAAAGCAAGAAGATGGCGGATTTTCCGTGAGTTGCGCGCGCGTTTTTCGTTCTTGAGATCGTCGGACCGGAGCGAGTCCTTGGGCCCGCGATCCGGCTGAGGCAGGTAAAGCCAAGCTTCTCAACCGGCCTGCGGTTTGGCGTTTGCGGTTGGCGCCCGGTGGAATCGAGTGTTCGGGCGGCTGGCGGTGCATCTCTTGAGCAGCGTAGTGAAGTGGAGGGTTGTGAAGCCCGGCCATGTATCTTCTGACGCCATGGTGTCTAGCGACCGGCTTCGAGAATGGCGGTCGCGGAAAAAAAGGAGCATGTCATGAATGGAAAGAGAAGTCTCGTATCTGCAGGTGCATCCAGCCTGATCCTGTGTGTCGTATGGCTCCTAGGTCCGGCGGCTACAGCCCAAGACAATTGCTGCAGCTGGAGCCCGGCCAACTGCTACTATGGCGATGGGAGCACGAGTCAACAGTTTCCAGAGTACTGCGGCGACATCCAGGCGGACACCACACTGGAATTCGATGTCAATTGCGTGGACCTCCACGTCTACCCAGGCGTTACCTACGACACGGCCGGGTACATCGTGCGTGTGTGCGGCAATCTGACAATCGATCCAGGCGGAGCCATCACCGACGGGCAGTCCGGCGGCGATGGTGCTCCCGGCCCGAGCGGGTTGGGAAGGGGCGGAAACCCCATGGGCGGCGATGGGTGCCAGCCCGGTGCTTGCGGTCTGCCTGGCGATGAGGCGGAAGTTCCTGAGGCAGGGGATGGCGGCGGGAGCGGCTGCCAAGGCAGTGGCGGCGGCGGTGCCTTACGCGACGGTATTATCGTACAATTCGATGCCGACGGCGGGTGGTGCACCGTCTGTGGTGATGCGGAGTACAATGACAACGACAGGGGCAAAGGCGGCGATGGTGGCGACGGTGGCGGTTACGTTCGCGTCTGGGCCTTCAACATCAACAGCACCGGACACATCCACGCTGACGGTGAGGACGGTCAAGTGGGCGGCGAAGGAGGAGACGGGGAATACTACGCATACCCGGAGATCGCACCGTCACTGGACCTCTGCGGCGGCGGGCAGGGTGGCGGCGCCGGCGGCGACGGTGGGGCCGGTGGGACGCTGAGCCTCTATCACCCGCGCCCCGGCGATTCTCTCGGTCTCTACAGTGCTGCCGGCGGGGCAGGCGGATCCGGTGGGATCGGCGGTCAAGGTGGCGACCCTCCAGGAACGGGATGCGGGCTGCTCTACGGCATCGAGCCCATTTATGGCCATTCGTGGCCCGGCTGCAACCCGACGTGCTGCGAACAATGTAGCCCGCGTCCGTGCTGGGACACCCCTGGGTGTAACCCCTGTGGTGGTCGCGGTGGGGATGGTGAGTGGCAAGAGGGGCACTGCTGCGGAGATGGCGCGCAAGGACAGCAGGGCTGCGACGGGCAAGGCGGCTCGTTCGGCCAGACAACGACACGCCCGGGCGACTACGACGGCGACGGCGACGAGGACGTAGTTGACTACTATGCGTTCCTCGAATGCTACCCTCCACCCTACGGGGGCCCGATCCCGCCTGACCCGCCCGGGTGCGAGATCTTTGACTTCGACTGCGACGGCGACATCGACCCCGATGATTGGGAGCTGTTCAAGAATGCGTGGACCGGCCCGCCGCCCGGGAGTCCGCCGTTGGATGTCTGTTGTATCTCGGGTGCCGACCCCGAGTGTCAGGACCTTCATGTGGTGGACTGTTACGTGGCCGATGATACTCCCATGTATCCTAGCGAAGGATGCGAGTTGCCCGAGGCGTGCTGCCTGCCCAACGGCGAGTGCGTCAACACCGACGCTCGCTGTTGTGAGCTGGCCGAGGGTACACCGGTTCCCGGCGAGCTCTGCACGCCACCGGCGGCTTGCTGCGACCCAGTCACCGGCGCATGCACCATGCTTGATGCGGTCTGCTGTCCTCTCGATGGAGGCGTGCCATATCCGGAGGAAGACTGCACATTGGAGGCGTGCTGCTTCCCGGACGGCACATGCGAAATGCTTGCTCGGGTCTGTTGTGAGCTGATCGGTGGTACGTCGGTTCCCGGCGAGGTCTGCACGGCTCCCGAGGCCTGTTTGCTGCCCGACTGTACTTGTGTCATGGCCGACGCTCTGTGTTGTGTCAATGAACTCGGCGGTGTCCCGCAGGGATCAGGAAGCGTGTGCCCCGTTCGTCCGAACCCGGTCGAGTGGTCGAGCGAGGACGTGGGGCACAATCCGGTCGGTGGTAGGTGCACCACGGATGCTGACTGTGACTGCAACGATGGGGCGCCCAGTGAGTGCTACTGTATTCTCGACGAGGGCGGTACCGAGGGTAGCTGCTACCTGCCGTGCCAGCGCTACCTTCAGGTCGACAACTCGAACAACTCCGGAACGTCCACCGCGCTTCGTGTGAAGCTCGAGGGTGATGCGTGTGGCCCGTGGTGGGTCGGCGATCCGTACGAGTCGGGACCATACCCGATGACCATCGCGATCCTGGTTGACACTCCGGTCTACAGGACGATGTGGCCGGCGCAGCTGGATGTCACCGATTGCGAGATCGTGCCCGGCCATGGGTGCGTTGGTGGCGATAACAATGGCTTATCGTGTGACCCATTGATGCCGGAAGACTGTCCTGAAGGAGTGTGCACCAAGAGGACGTATATCGTGCAGGCGATCCCGAACACGGGGGACACCGGCGTCGAGGGCGATTACTCCGCCCCGCTGAGTCTGAAAACGCCGACGTTGTGGGGCGACGTGGTCGGTACGTGCGCTCACGACAAATGTCTGGGCCCGAATCTCGACGTGAATATCGACGATATTCTCGCCGAAATCAGGGCGTTCCAGTCGATTTTCGGGGGCCCGCACTGTCAGTTCGATATCGCTCCGCCGCCGCCCAACACCAACAACATGACGAACCAGGTAGTCGATATCGACGACATCCTGGCTGTGATTGCGGGCTTCCAGTCGAAGCCGTACCCGGGCGCCGGACCGTGCGGTTGTTAGCAGATGTCGTGCGTTGACTTGATGTAACCCGAAGAGGTTGGGTGGGCTTCGTAAGAAGCCCACCCGCCCCCGAGGGGGAAGCCCGAGTCCTTCGATCTTCTCGGCATTACGCACAGCTGCGACAAGACGAGAAACGGCAAGTTCGTCGTGCTGCGGCAGACCATGCGGAAGCGCCTGCAAGTGAAACTCCGCGAGATCGAGCTCGAACTCCGGCCATGCATGCATCACCCCATCCCCGAAGTGGGCCAGTGGTTGCGGTCGGTTCTGATGGGGCACATTCGCTACTATGCCGTGCTGTCCCTATTGTTTTTTCCGTACTTCTTGTCAGCAAAGCACTTAGCCCGCATTTCTCACCGGGTTGATTGATTTCGGGTTCTGGCGGCCGGCGTCTTCGCGCGACGAGCCTCTGGCCGAAGCCTGGGGCCCTATCGCCGCGCATGACGTGGTCTTCGACGCAACGGAGGGCGGTTTTCAGGAGCAAGAGCCCGGATCGGCGCACACCGGCTCCGGGGCGGTTTTCGCCTTGTGCACAAGGAGGTCAAGTGGACGCCTGAAAGCGTCAGCACCGCAGAGGTGTCGGACATAGCTTGCGCAGCCGGTCGTACACCTGATGGAAGACGTTTCGGTACGGGTAGCTCTCGGCCAGCGATACCCACACCTTCCGTACGGTCACACGGATTTGCGCTCCGATTTTCAGTAGCTTCAGCCGGATCGTCCCGCACTGTGCCTTCGCCAAATCCGTTCCCTTGAGCCCCAGCCGTCGCAAGGCGTTCAGCAACACATAGGCCACCGAGGAGAACCACAAACGCAACTCGTTCGCCCGCATCGTCGTAGCGGAAGTCCGATCCGCGAAGAGATTGAGCTGCTGTTCCTTGATCCGATTCTCCATGTCACCGCGGGCGCAATACTCGTCTTCATACAACGGCCGGGCCTCGATCTCGTCTGCGGATAGGGAGGTGACCACGAAGCGGGGATTGGCTCCCTTCGCCATGTGCTCCGCCTTGCCCACGACCCGACGAGCTCGGCTCCAGCTGTCACGCGTCTGATAGACGAAGTCCTTGAAAACACGAGCCGCTTCCCCGGTCGCTTCGAACTGCGTTTGTGCCTGCTTAAGCTCGCTTGCGATCTCCTTGACGAGTCGTTTGTTTTTCGCAAATCCCAGCACGAAATCGACATGATGCGTTTCGCACCAAGCCATGATCCGCTCACGACAGAAGCCGGAGTCGGCGCGAATGACAATCTGCACGTGCGGCCACTGCGCACGAATCTGACCGACGATGCGCTCCAACTCCTTCACGCTGCCGGCCGAGGCGTCGATGTTCGATGGACGCAGTCGTGCACTCAGCAAGTGGTCGCCGCAAAAGATGTACAGCGGCAGGTAGCAGTAGTTCTTATAGTAACCATGAAAGAACCGTCCGGCCTGGTGACCGTGAATCAGATCATCCGTGGCGTCCGGATCCAGAACGATTCGCCTGGGTGGTGTGCCGTACGATTGCAGAAAGAGTTCGGTAAACAACCGTAGGACCGCTTCTCGATCCACCGTAACCTTCTTGTAGCGACTGGCGGAGTTCGCTCGGGCGGGTGTGAGTTCCAGCCGATTCAGCGTACTCTTGCCCGCCAAGGCCTTGCCCTTGTTTTTCTTGTGCCGCCGATCGCGACCGAGCGGGTCTTTCTTCCCCACAAGCACCGCCGGCAGGGGATCGTTGCGGAGGTCGTCGTGGTCGTTCAGGTCTTCGTAGCCCAACGCCAGAGCGTAGATTCGCTGGGCGATCAATTCCAGGGCGGTGTGCTCGATCAGGTCCGGATCGCGATGATCCGTGAAGCAGCCCGCAAACTGAGCGATGATCCCGGTGGCCTGCTCCGTCTCTCGAAGCAGGAGCCCGCCGCCGTCCGAAGTGATCTGGCCGCCGTCAAACCGTGCCACAACTTCGCGTCTTCCCAGGGCGTGAAATCCGAATGATCCTCGGTTACACTGTGTTTTCATCAGGCTGCTCCTCCATGAACGATAAACTTGTGTTGGCAACGTGTTTATCGCAGAAGGAGCAGCCTTTTTCTACAGACCTGGTGAGAAATGCGGGCTAGAGCATTGCCTCTAGTGCTTTGTCACAGCTAAGCATTCGGGTTATCCTGCCTTCTTGTTCTTGACG
>CBDUZO010000121.1:0-9829 GCA_965371725.1 uncultured Phycisphaerales bacterium | reverse complement strand
CCCCCTTGGTAAGGGGGGAAGAAAGCGGAACAACCTTTGTTGAAACGGCACTAGCTCGACTCAGCACATCCACCCATCCTTGACAGCCAAAGCGCGGGGAGAGTAGGGTGCACTCGGTTATCCGGCCGTGTGACCCGTAACGTGTATTCCAATCAGCGGTCCTGACTCTTCGTGAAGGGCTCAGCGGCGTGGACGAGACCGGGCGAGTCCTACAGCGTCGAGGGCAAGCATGAAGAAATCAACGCGTTGGCCCATCTGGAAGATCACAGCCTACACGGCTGCCTGCGCCGTAGGCTGTCCGTTGCTGTTTTGGCTCTCACGGTTGGTGGACCAGGCCGACAAGCAGAGCACCTCCCCCGGTGGGGGCAGCCCCATGCTGACGATATCAAGCTTTCTGATGATGATAGGTATCGCCATCGGAATGCTTGGGGTGCTCGGTGTGATCTGGCTGTTCTTCCGCATACGCGAAGCCAGAACCCCCGTCTGGAAAAGAAAGAGCAAGAAGAAACGGTTCTGACACGCGCGTTGCACGGGCTGATGTCATTCTCGCAGTCTGGGCGATAGGCAGCCCGCGCCCGCACTCCCACCATCGCCGATGTCCAGCCAGGCGACTCTACCGGCAAATCCCTCGCCAGTTTGCACCGGATACGGACTCATGCAGTGATGTGGGGAGGCCATCCGCTCGGTACAATGAGACCATGATCCGCAAGGCGATCATCGTCGTATTGACGCTGGGTGCGATTGCGACGGCAATGGCATGGGTGTGGAGTCTGATGTCACCGTTCTCTTGGGCCGGTTACAGATGGCCTGGGGTGTACGAGGAGGTTTTCGCGTGTTCCCCCTGGCCTTCTCGGGTCGACCTTGTCGCGGGCAAAGCGTACTTCCGACATGCCTTCCTCATTGATGCAGGCACCCCCGCCCCAACGATAACGGAGGACATCGCCGGGTGCATGGTCAAGGTTGTGGTAGTCAAACCGCGCGGACGTCGTTTGCCATGGTCCTCCGACTGGAAGGACACTGCTGACGAGCGTAGGGAGAGGAACAGGCTCAAAAGGAAGAATTTCATACGCGTAGAGGTTCTTCGCTTGCCGCTCTGGGCACCGTTCATCCTGTTTGCCGCCTACCCCACAATCGCTTTCATCCGTGGCCCGTTGCGGCGGTATCGTCGGCGTCGGAAGGGCCTGTGCATCCCGTGCGGGTATGATCTTACGGGGAATGTGTCGGGCGTGTGTCCGGAGTGTGGCACGGAGGTGGCGCCGCCGGTGAGACGTGTCGAACGTTCGCTGTTTCGTTTCACAACGGGTCGATGGGACATGGACCTCATGCTGATCGTGGCGGCAATTGTGCTTTTGACGAGTCTGCTTCTCGCTGTCTGGTGGTGATCGCCAACGCCACCCCGGTTTCGGCCGGCGTGGCACTGTTGGGCATCCGGACGGCAACGGATGAATACTGTCAAAACGGACGTTGACCAAGCCGGGTAGGTCGGGCTCGGCCCGACATCGGTGAACTGGATGACGTTCCGTCGGGCAAAGCCCGACCTACGCTTTACTCCGACCAGAGAGGCGGCGGATGTCTCTACGACCGCGCCGCATCCGTCAGGCCCTTTCCCCAACCCTGGTCGCGGACGGAGTTGGTGATGCGCTCGGCCATGTCGACAGCCGCATAGCCCTCCTCGGCGCTGACGCCGATGTCGGTACCGTTGCGGATGGACGTAAGGAAGGATTCGATCTCCGCGCGGAGCGGCTCGACGTCGTCGATCTGGAGCGGCTCGACATGGACCATCGACCCGAAATCGAGGTTCTGCATCTGCGAGAGGTCCTCGAAGTTGCGCTCACGCGCCATGCGAATCAGATCGAGATTGTCATCGAACTTGATCGCCACGCCGGACTTTTTCTGATAGTCCATCGAGAGATAGCCCATCGGCGCGAAAACGCGAATCTTGCGCTCGGTCTTCAATGCCAGGCGCGAGGCTGTCATGTTCACCACAATCCCGTTGGCGAACCGGACCCTCGCATTGGCCACGTCCTCACAAGGCCCGAGCACGTTCACCCCCACCGCATCAATCGTGTACTCACGCTGCCGGGCCAGATGAAGCACGATGTCGATGTCGTGGATCATCATGTCGAACACGACACCGATATCGGCGCTGCGGAAGGTGAACGGGCTGATCCGGTGCGTCTCGATGAACCGCGGCGTCAGGTCCATGCGGAGCATGGCCTGGACGACCGGGTTGAATCGCTCCGAGTGACCGACCTGCAGCAGACGGTTGTACTTACGCGAGGCGTCGACGAGCTGCTTGCCGCTGGTCGTATCGGGCGCGAGAGGCTTTTCCACCAGCACGGCGGCCCCACGCTCCATCAGCGGGATGGCCACCTCGGCGTGGTAGACCGTCGGGACAGCCACGGTGACCGCGTCGAGATCACCCGTGACATCGGAAACGCTCGTGAACGCCTCACCGCCGTGCTCGGAAGCGATCTTGCGGGCCCGGTCGATGTCCTTGTCGATGACAGCCACCAGCTCGCAGTCCTTCAGTTGACCGTAGATGCGGGCGTGATGCTGACCCATGCGTCCCGCGCCAACGAGGGCTGCGCGTAGCACCTTCTTGCTCATGTCGAATTGCCTCTCTCCCCGTCACAACGCGGGGGCAAACGTGGCTGTGATGTTCTTATTGCGATCGAGCACAATGCTGGCCGGATTGAGTCCGCCGGACAGGCCTCCGTTCCACCCCGCGAACGCCCAACCGGGATCGGGCGATGCGGTCAAACGAAGCACCTCGTGGGTCGCGGCGGAGTTGACCGTCCGCTCCTTCTGAACCGAACCCTGACCGATCACGTCAACGATCAGCTTGTACTCGCCCATCGGCTTCCAGGTATCTCGGTGAACGGGATCGTTGCGGAGGGATTCGAGGTAGCGCCCGTGACGCCCGTAATCGAAAGACCTCATCAGGAAGTCACAGAGGTACTTGACCAGCGGGTTGAGCGGCTCGTCGCGCAGGATATCGAGGACGCGATCGCGGATGGCCGTCCCGTTCGTCCGGGCCCGCCGCGAGAAGAGCCTCACGAACGCGGCCTTGAGCTCGGCGATGTCCTCATGGCTGAACCCGCAGCGCTGAAGCCCGACGCCGTTGACCATTCGGATTTCCGAACGCGTACCCCGCGCAGCGACCACAACCATAAACGGCGGCACATCGGCGGCCACCCGCGTCATCCCACCGATAAACGCATGCCTTCCGATGGTGACGAAGTGATGGACCGCGCTGTTCCCGCCCATGTTCACGTTATCCTCGATGTGAACGTGCCCGGCGATCTGGACGTAATTGGCCAGGATGCACCGGTTGGCGATGCGGCAGTCATGCGCGACGTGTACGCCGATCAAAAACAGGTTCCCATCGCCGATTCGCGTGACGCCGCCGCCGTTGGCTGTCCCGGGATGCACGGTGACCATCTCTCGAAAGAGGTTTCCCTTCCCGATCTCGAGCATCGTCCGTTCGCCGGCGTACTTGAGATCCTGCGGCGGTGTGCCCAGGACCGCCTGCGGATAGACCTCACACCCCTCGCCCAGCGTAGTGTGCCCTTCGACCGTCGCATGGTGATGCAGTCTGCACCCATCGCGCAGCACAACATTCGGACCGACCACGCTGTAGGGGCCGATCGCGACGTCATGACCTATTTCGGCCTTCGACTCGACAATAGCTGTTGGATGGATCTTCACGGTCGTCAGATTCTCCACATCAGGTCAGTGGGATTCCGCATCGGTCAGGATGAACTTGATCTCCGCCTCCGCCACAAGCTCGCCCGCCACCAGCGCCCGCCCTTTGATATGCCCCGTCGTGGAGCGAACGCGAATCGCCTTGGCCTCGAGGATCAGTTGATCGCCGGGACGTACCGCCCGTCTGAACTTGACCTTGTCCAGACTGAGCAGGACAGCCACCTTGCCCTTGTGTTCCAGCTCCTGGCTGAGAAGCACACCGCCGATCTGCGCCAGCGCCTCGATCACCAGCACGCCGGGCATGATCGGGTCACCCGGATAATGCCCCTGAAAAAACGCTTCATTGATGGTAACGTTCTTGAGTCCGACAGCCCGCTTGCTGCCCTCGATCTCGATGATCCGATCCAGCATGAGAAACGGGTATCGGTGTGGGAGGATGCGCTGCAGGTGGTGAATATCGAGCTCGGGCCTGCGAGTCCGAAACACCTCTCGCTTCCGCGTCTCCCGCTGCTCCTCGAGCGATCGCACGAGGGCGTGATTCAGCGCGTGGCCGCTCTTGCGCGCGTAGATCCTCCCGACGACCCGACAACCGAGCAGCATGATGTCCCCGATCAGATCGAGAATCTTGTGTCGCACGCATTCATCGGGGAATCGAAGCGTGTTCTCGATAGGTCCGTTCTCGTCGAAGACCAGAAGGTCCGCGTAGGTGAGGTGTTGGCCCAACCCCTGTGCGCGTAGCTGCTCCGCCTCCTCCTTCAGCACGAAGGTCCGCGCGGGGGCGATGTTGGCCTCGAAGCTCTCCGGCGTAATGACCGCGCGATAGTGCTGCCGCCCGACGGGATGCTCTGGCCCGTAGTCCAGATCATAGGTCACCTCGAGCACCTCGGACGCCGGATCGAGCGGCGGCAGCGCGATCACCTCGCTGTCACCGTCCGCCACGCGAACCACGTCGGAGATGGTGAACACCTCACAGGCGGCGTCCAGCTCGCGGATACCGGCTGCGCGAAGACGCTCCACGAAGGGCAGGCTGCTACCGTCAAGACCGGGAACCTCGCTCCCGTTTACCTCGATCCGGAGATTGTCGATTCCCAACCCGGCGCACGCGCCGAGACAGTGCTCGACCGTCTCGATCGCAGCGGCGCCGTTGCGGAGGGACGTGCGACGCGCGCGCTTGGAGACGTTCCTGACGCAAGCCTCGATGCAAACCGGCGGGAACTGATCGGACCGGATGAAGCTGATACCGGTGTGCGGTTCGCCGGGGCGCATGCGCATGCTCACGGACTCTCCCGTAAACAGCCCGCGCCCCTCAAGCTCCACCTCATGACTTATGGTCGTCTGAGCTTTCAAGCCGTTCCACCCGCGCGATGATGTCCTTGAGCTGCTCCGCCAACTCCGGCATGCGACGAAGCCATACCCGCTCGCGCCACTCTTGACGATGATCCTGAGCCGGGTAACCCGAAACCGTCGAACCCGCCGCCACGTCCTTGATCGCCAAGCTGCCCGCCGTGAAACGCGACTGGGGGCCGATCGTCAGGTTGTCGATCACGCCGACCCTTCCACCGAAGAGGCAATGATCCCCAATACGCACGCTCCCGGCAATCCCACTCAGCGCCGCCAAGATACAATGTTCGCCAATCTGCACATTATGGGCAATCTGGACAAGATTATCAATCTTCGTGCCCGCTCCAACGACTGTTTGGCCGAACTTCGCCCGGTCGATGCACGCGCAGGCCCCGATCTCGACGTCGTCCTCCACGACCACGACGCCGATGTGCGGAACCTTGTGGTGACGCCCTTCCTCGAAGTAGAAGCCAAGCCCATCCGCGCCAATCACGGCGTTGGGGTGGATCAGAACCCGTGAACCGACCACGCACCCGTCCCGGATCACGACATTGGGCCAAAGCGCGCAGTCATCACCGATGGTAACGCCGCAGCCAATGAACACACCCGCATGAATCACACACGACGCACCGATCGAGGCGTCGGCCTCGATCACCACATGAGGTCCGATCGAGGGATCGGGGCCGATGCGGGCGGATTCGTGGATCACGGCTGTCGGGTGGACACCTGGTTCGGGTCTGCTGACCGGGCGGGCAAAGGCGCCGAGCAGCTTCGCCACGGACTGATCAATGTGGTCGCAGAGGATCGCCGGCATCGGTGTGGGATCGAAGTCGTTCGGGACGAGAACGACTCCCGCCTTGCTCGCTTCGAGGTCTCGGGCGTACTTCGGGTTCGAGACGAAGGCGGCCTGATCCGGACCGGAATCGGCAACCTCGGCCACGCCGCAAATGCGCGCATCACCACGACCGCGAACCTCCCCGCCGACAATCTCGGCCAACTCACGGACTGTATAAGACGTGCTCATCGGCCTTCATTACTAATCGGCATGGCCACCCGGCTTTGATCGGCGGAAGCGAGCTCCGTTTGAGCCTGCCCGTCCGGTCGAATCGGAAGCGCAGCGCCCTGAGGCTGATACTTCGCATTAAGCTGGAGAATAACGTCATCCGTCAGGTCAACTTGCGGGGTCCAGTAGACGACCTTCTGAAAGAGAATCTGCTGTCGAGCCTCCATTGGCGTTGCGGGGATCCCGTCGGGAAGCGGGTCACCCGAGAGAACAACGTCGATTCCCCTGCTCTGGGCGACGTCACGGACAGCCAGCTCGATGTCGCGGTAGATGCTCCTGAGTGACTCAGCCAGGCCCTGCTCGATCCTGCGCCGTTCCGTCTCCATGAACCACTGGAGCTCGGCCTCGAGCATCGCCACCTCCTTGCGTTTGGCCTCGAAGGCCTCCGTGCCGGGCTTGAGCTCCTCTTGGAGGGAACGCGCTCCCTTCTCGATCCGCTCGCCCAAAGCATCGCGTTGCTGCTGAAGGCCGTGACGCTTCCCCTCGAACTGTGCTTCCAGGTCCGCCGTGCGTCGATACTGTTCCGACACAACAGCGACATTGACCACCGCCACCCGTACCGACCCGACCGCCACGTCCTGTGCGGCTGTCAGAAGACCCATTACGATCCAGAGCGAACTAAGCGTCATTGTGCTTCCCTCGATTCAAGCCGTTATCCGGTTACCGTCGCATTTCCGTTCCGCACATCCAGCCGGCGGACCGGCCGTATTCCGTCGCCAGGGCACCTCGGCCCACCCACCCGATCCCGCACACGAAGCCGTCTTGCCCCCGACGCCCGGCACATGCCGCACCCCGGACAGCTAGTGCCGTTTCAACAAAGGTTGTTCCGCGTTCTTCCCCCCTTACAAAGGGGGGATTGAGGGGGGTTCGTGCAGACGGTGAAGAACCTCCCCCAACCCCTCCTTGCCAAGGAGGGGAGGAAGAAACACCATTACCTTATCTGAAAATGGCACTAGAACAATCCGCCGACCACGAAGCTGAACACCTGTGTATCGTCGTCGGAATCAGAGGCGAACGGGAGGGCGAAGTTGAGCTCGAGCGGGAGCGGCCCGAGGATGTTGATGGTCAACCGGACGCCCACGCCCACGGCTGCTCGCCAGGCACCGGACCCAACGGTACCGGTGTCCAGGAAAACGTGACCGCGAAGGTTGTCCCCGTAGACCGGGACGGAGTACTCCGCCCCGAACAGGGCCAGCATATCGCCACCGATGTTGTTGTCGTCGATCCCATCACGCGGTCCGACGCCGCGGAACGCGAACCCCCGGATCGACCCCGTCCCCCCCGCGTAGAAGCGCTCGGTGACCGGGGCGTCACCGACGATCACGCCGCCTTCCGCGCGAAGATGCAGCACGCTCTTGCGCTCGAGCGGATCGACACGGAGCGTCTTGTACCATGAGTAACCCGCCGCCAGCCTGCCGAACGTGTAGTCTCCGAGATACTGTTCATAGCTGACCCGCAACCGGTCGCCCGTCGTGGGGATGAACCGGCTGTCGGTTCGGTCGCGCACCATCGACGTCTTCAGGCTCGTCAAGAGGTGACGGCCTTCCTCATCACGGATTTCACTTGAGGCAAAGAGGTCCACGTCGTCGATCGACATGGTTCCGATTCGAAGGGCAAGCTCCCCGGACCAGTTGTGAAGCAGACCCCGCTCGAAGCGCTTGCCGAGGCTGATCATGAACCCGCCTCGCTGCTCCATGTAGCCCTCGCGCTCACGATCGAACAGGTAGAGGCTCGTATCGAGACGGATCTGTCGATCGGCCAGGTACGGCTCGGTGAAGTCAACGCGATAGCGGTTGACGTCCGTGCCGGGCAGGAACTCGAGCCGGAGCCGCTGTCCGCCACCGAAGAAGGAGCGGAACTTGATGAACTCTTTCCAGTCGCGCGGGTAGTCAAACAGGTCGAAGTTCTTGAGATCGAGCACGATGCTTCCGACGAACCCGCTGTTACTGGTAACACCGACGCCGAACAGGAAATCCCCGGAGCGCTCGGCCTCCTCGACGTGAATCTCCACATCGCGCCGCCCGGGATCGTCCCCCGTCGGGAACACACGGGCGGAGCTGAAGATGCGCGTCTCCAGGAGGCGCCGTTCCGCCGTCTTCGCTTCGTTCAAGTCCAACAGGTCATCGGGCGGATACAGGTTCAGCGCGCGCCGTACGACCTTGTCCTTCGTGCGCGTGTTCCCGCGAACCCTCACCTCACCGACACGATACTGGTCGCCCTCCTCGATCTGGAAGTTGACGCGCACCAGGCCCGGTTCATCCGAGAACACACGGATGGGCCGCACGGTCGCATAGATGTAACCCAGCTCCCAATACTTGGATTGGATCTGACGGGCGTCCGCCTCGACAAGCGGCGACCTGACGATCCCGCCCACGCGCGAAGCTGCGATCGCCAGGAACTCCTCGGGCGAAAAAGCCGAAAGACCCTGGAACTGGATGTCCTCGATCACGTACCGGGTTCCCTCGGCGATCGTGAAGATCAGGGAGATGTCCTGACCATCCTCACTCAACTCGCGACGGTAGCTGACCTTGGTATCGAGGAACCCATCTTCGCGGTAGAAGCGCCGGAGGGAGGCTGCATCGATCTCGACCTGATCTTCGTCGAACGCCCCCGACCGCAGCACCCACAGTGCGGTCTTCGTATCGATCTGCCTTTTGAGACGACCGACCGTAAAGGCGGTGTTGCCCTCGAACTCGATCTTGCGAACGCGAACCCGCAACCCTTCCTCGATGCGGTAGACGACCTCGCCGGTCCTCTCGATGTGTTCACGATCGAAGCTGACGTCAACGTCGCCGTAACCCGCATCGCGATAGAGCGCGCTGATCGTATCACGGCCCTCGCGCACGGTGAACCAGTCGATCGGTTGCCCTTCCTTGACGGCGATCTGCTCACGGAGCTTCCCGTCGTTGTACTTGGCATTGCCTTCGAAACGGATGGCTGTGACGACGGTTCGCTCGCGCAGCTCGAAGTCCACACGAACACCGTCATCCTGCTCCGTCAGGTCGTAGCGGGCGGAGACGAACCGCCCCGTGCCCAGGAGCCTGCGCACAGCCGCATCCAACACTGCCTCGTCAAGGGGGTCGCCCGCTCGGACGCGCACGACGTCCCGGACATAGCCGGCGTCCATGCGCTCGAGTCCGTTGATCTGAACGGCTTGGATCGTGCGTGAGGGCTCCTGTTGCGCGAGCACGATGGTGGGCAGCGTAAGGACCGCCATCCAACAACTGCGTTCCACGAGAAGCCGACACCGGTGAAGCCTGGTCCTGCTTGAAGTGTCCAATGGGTTTATCCTGACCGCGCCTACGAAGCGTTCGTGTTCATGGCACAGGCCGACGCCCGGGAAAGACGGACGCGTCTGCGCATGAAACACCCACACCAACGGCTGGGATTCTATCACGGTCCGTCCGTGGGGCCAAGACGGCCCGGGAGCCCATAGCGCCTTCAGTGGTCTCGTAGCATCCGACGGCTAAGAACCTCCGGGAAACTTCGGGATTCGGAGACCGCAGCAAGGTAGAACTTGTTCTAGTATGACAGCGCTAGTATGGTGTCCGCGAAGTTCCTTGACTTAAGATGACGAGAAACCCCGGGGGTTCTTGGACGAGTGCTGCGATTGAGCCTAGTTTCACCGGCTACCCGAAAGCAAAGAACCGTTAGGGACACCACACTAGTGCTTTGTCACAGCTTAATGTTCGGGTACACGGACTTCAGTTTGCACCT
>CBDUZO010000120.1:0-9844 GCA_965371725.1 uncultured Phycisphaerales bacterium | reverse complement strand
TCCGTCCCCCACCCTTCGCTCCGCGAAGGACGGGGCACCACGCTACTCTCATTCCGTCCCTACGGGACGAGAGGCGCGGCTGTCACAGAGAGTCACTCCACGCGCACAACACACACCACCACCACATCTGTAACCTCACACACGATCCTTTGAAACACGCCCCAAAGCGGCAGAGCCTCTTCAATTCTCACCGCCGGAGGCGGTGGCTTAACGAGGAGTTAGTCTCCATCCTGAAACCGCTGCACGAACACAGAACTTGCTCTAGGGATATGGGACATGGCCTGTCCTGGTGAGCTTCTGCGTGGCCGCTCCGACTGAGAGCGCTCCAGTCGGGATCGGACCGCATCCATTCTGGCTGAAACAGCCCTGACGGGGCGGGGGTCGAAGTTCCCGACCGGATGCCCCGTACCTCAGTCCGCTTGCGTCGAAGCCGATACAACTGGATGTGAGCGGATATCAGACAATCCCTTCGGTCCCCGCGCTGGGACCACTCGAATCGAGCGCGCATTGGTGGTCGCGGTTGATCCACTGGGTGGCTGAATCTCGCTCGCACCGCGTGTGGTGCCTGATTTTCGGAATCTGGCTTCTCAACGGGTTCGATCTCACCATGACCATTCTGTCGCACGACAGCGGGATGCTCGACGAGCAAAACCCCGTAGCGCGCGAGGTGCTTGCGGAGGGCACGCCGTCGGTCATGCTCTTCAAGATCGGGCTTGTGCTTATCGGAAGTTACCCACTCCTGCGTTTCCGCAGGACGCGGATTGCCGAGCTCGGCGCCCTGGTGGTCCTGGTGACATACGCCATGCTGGCTGTTCACTGGCAAAACTGCGTGGATGTCTACGCGATGACATTCCACAACAGTGCGAGCTTCGCTGACATCGAGCCTATCATGGAAAACCCACCGCAGTGACGGCGCGCCCGCGCGTTGTGGCACCGGCCGGTGAGGGCCGGCAACGTGGCGTCTTCGGTCGAGGTTCCGCCGAGGTTGAATCACTCCTTCCAAACGTGCGAAACCGGTTTGCCGACGGAGTACGGGCGGATCGATGAGACGATCGCTCCCGCGGTGTTGGCGCGCGTGCGCGAATGGGTTATTCAACAGACTGACGAGTGCATCTTGGGAAACGCGGCTTTCGGAATATAGCAGTATGAGCTGGATTTGGCCGGAGTACCTCAATCGCGATCTTTCGCCGACCAAGCAGGAGCGGAGGGTGATTCATCACGATGCGTGGAAACTGTGGTGGGCGAACAGATGGAACATCGCGCTGTATCTCATGCTGCCCGGGTTCTACCTGCTCACCGTGTTCTTCGCCAGCGATGTGGGCGGTTGGGTAGCTACGTTCCTCGGCGCGAGTGGATCGATCCATAGGATGTTCCGAGCCGGGGCACCGGTCGCACTCTTCGGAATATGCTTCGTCGCAGGCGGGGCCGTCTTGCAGCGGTTCCGCTTCGCGCCGTGTGTATACCGGGCAACACGTCAGCACGGCTACGACGTATGTCTGAAGTGCGGGTATTGGTTACGCGGGTTGGGTGGCGATGTCAAACGCTGCCCGGAATGCGGAGCGCAGCGCGAACCGCCCCCAACGGCTCCTGCCGAATAAGAACAAGTTCTATTCTGATGTAGCGTCCGAATCCCGAAGTTCCCCGGAGATTCTTGGCCGTCGGACGCTTGCGAGACCACTGAAAGCGCTATAGGCGCGTGATTGCCTCACCCTCACTCGTTTCGAGTCCGGTTCCCATTCGCCGGCAGATCGTTACACTACGCTTTTCTCCGTAGGATTCGACCTATGAGCATCAGGAATCTCGAATCGCTGTTCAAGCCTGCGTCGGTGGCTGTGATCGGGGCATCCAATAGCCCCAGCAGCATCGGCGGCGTGGTCATGCGGAACCTGCTGAAGTCGGGGTTCACCGGCCCGATCATGCCGGTCAACCCGAAGTACCAGGCCGTGGCGGGCGTGCTGACCTACCCGGATGTGGAAAGCCTACCGGTCACACCCGGTCTGGCTGTCATTTGCACGAGCCCACCGACGGTGCCCGATCTCATCGGCCAACTGGCGGAGCGCGGGACTCGGGCGGCTGTGGTGATTACTGCCGGACTTTCCGAGCAGAAGCACCGCGACGGGCGCACGATCCAGGAGGCGATGCTGGCAGCCGCCGGACCGCACCTGCTGCGCATCCTCGGGCCGAACTGCGTGGGGCTTCTCGTTCCGGGGATTGGGTTGAACGCGAGCTTCGCACACGCACAGATCAAACCCGGCCCACTCGCCTTCGTCTCGCAATCCGGCGGTTTCTGCACGGCCACGCTCGATTGGGCGCGGGCCAGGGGGATCGGGTTCTCACACTTCATCTCCCTCGGAAACGCAGCGGACGTCGACTTCGGCGATGTACTCGACTATCTCGGAAGTGAGCCGGAGACGACGGCCATCCTGCTCTACATGGAATCCATCGGCGCCGACGAGGCCCGCAAGTTCATGTCCGCCGCCAGGGCGGCTGCCCGTAACAAGCCCGTCCTGGCCATCAAAGCCGGTCGCTACGCCGAAGGTGCCAGAGCCGCGGCATCTCATACCGGCGCGCTGGCGGGTTCCGACAATGTCTATGAAGCGGCCCTGCGCCGCGCGGGCATCCTGCGAGTGTTTGATCTCGACGAGCTCTTTGACGCGGTCGAGACGCTTGCCCGATCACAACCGCTGAAAGGAGAACGGCTGGCCATTCTCACCAACGGCGGCGGGCCCGGCGTGATCGCGGCCGATGCACTGGTGGCCAACGGCGGCCAACTGGCCGAGTTCTCCCCTGATACGATGCGCAAGCTCAACGCGATGCTCCCCGGCACATGGTCCCACGCGAACCCCGTCGACATGATCGGTGATTCCGGTCCGGACTTGTACGCACGAACACTTCGCGTCCTGATCGATGACCCGCTCGTTGACGCGATCCTCGTGATGAACGCGCCGAGCGCCTTGGCCCCGCCGGAGGACGCCGCCCGCGCGGTGGTTGATGTCATAAACCAGGCGGACTTGCCGATCCTGACAAGCTGGTTGGGCGGAGAATTCGCCGACCGTGCAAGGCGCATCTTCGGCCAGGCCAACATCCCCACGTACGACACGCCGGAAAGCGCCGTCCGCGCGTTCATGCACATGGTGCGGTATCGAAGAAGCCAGGATATCCTGACCCAGGTCCCACCGTCGGCGCCGACCGATTTCACGCCGCAACCCGACGTCGCCCGCTCGCTGATCGAAATGGCGCTCGGCGAGAAACGGGAGCTGCTTACCGAAGCGGAGGCGAAGCAGGTCCTGGCAGCCTACGGCATCCCGGTCGTCGAGACGTGCGTGGCGACCACGCCCAACGAGGCGGTCAAACTGGCTGAGGAAATCGGGCTGCCCGTGGCGCTGAAGATACTCTCACCCGACATCACGCACAAATCAGATGTCGGAGGTGTGGCACTTGGTCTGGGAAGCGCCGACGATGTGCGGGACGCAGCCGAGGCCATGCTCGCCCGCGTCGCCAAATCCGCGCCGAAGGCCGGGGTCACCGGCTTTACCGTTCAGAGAATGGTCCACAGACCCGAGGCGCACGAGCTGATCGTCGGGATGACGACCGACTCGATCTTCGGACCGGTGATCCTGTTCGGCCGGGGCGGGACGGCCGTCGAGGTTGTCGGGGATCGCGCGGTCGCCCTTCCTCCGCTCAACATGAGCCTGGCAAGACGCCTCATTTCACGGACCGAAGTATCCAAGCTTCTAAAGGGCTACCGGGACCGACCGGCTGTCAATTTCGACGCCATCTGCATGACACTGATCCAGGTCTCCCAGCTCATCGTGGATTGGCCGGAGATCATCGAGCTTGATATCAACCCGCTGATCGCCGACGACCGGGGCGTCTTGGCTCTCGACGCAAGAATCCGCATCGCACAGCCCGGTACGATGGGGAAGCAACCCGCGATCAAGCCCTATCCACGCGAGCTCGAGGAGACGATCAGGCTTCCATCCGGACGCGAGGTCTTCGTGCGCCCGATCCGGCCTGAGGATCAACCCGCCCACGACAAGTTTTTTCATCGCTTCCCTCCCGAGGACGTTCGGTTCCGACTGGGGGCGATCCGAGACATTCCACACTCAGAAATGGCCCGGCTTGTCCAGATTGATTACGACCGCGAGATGGCCTTCATCGCAACCGCTCCGAACGAGCAGGGGAAGCATGAAACGCTGGCCGTCGCACGCTCCGTTTTCGACCCGAACGGTAGCAAAGCCAACTTCGCCGTCATGGTCCGGCCCGATATCAAACGCTCGGGGCTTGGCGAATTCCTAATGAGGAAGATCATCCGTTACTGCCGGGATCGTGGCACGCTGCGGATCGTCGGACGCGTGCTGACGGACAACAAGGCCATGTTGAACCTTACACGCAAGCTCGGGTTCGAGGAAACACCTTTGCCGAACAGCGAACGGGTCCAGGTGTGCCTTCGGATCAAGACGAATCGGGATTGACGATCATGCGCACGCTGATCAAGAACGCGAACGTGGTTTTGCCGAAGGAAACACGTCGCGCCAATGTTCTGGTCGATGGTGAGAAGATCATCGATGTCGACGCCTCAGCCAACAGCAAGGCGGACGATGTGGTCGATGCCACGGGGTTGCACCTGATCCCGGGCGTCATCGATGACCATGTGCATTTGCGCGAGCCGGGCCTGACACACAAGGAGGATCTCCACACCGGCAGCCTGGCCTGCGCCAAAGGCGGCGTTACAACCTTTCTGGACATGCCCAACACGAAACCGCCGACCACCACGCAATCCGGGTTGGAGGAGAAGCTTGCCCTGGCAGCCCGAAAGAGCGTCGTGAACTTCGGGTTCTACGTCGCTGCCGCGGTCGACAATCTGCCCGAGTTGTGTCGGATCGAGCGAACACCCGGGATCAAGGTCTTCATGGGATCGAGCACCGGTCATCTGCTGCTTGAGGACCCGAGCGTGCTCGAACGCATCTTTGCCGAGACGATCCTGCCGATCTGCGTTCATGCCGAAGACGAGTTGGTGATGCGGGCCAACGCCGCGTCCGTGGGCGATGGGAGGGACTACTCCGATCACTCGCGCATCCACGATCACAGCGCCGCGATCATCGCCACGCAACGTGCCATTCTGTTGGCAGTCCGCCACAAGCATCGTCTCCATGTGCTGCACGTCTCGACGGCAGGCGAAGCCGCGCTGCTGGCCGAGCATCACAACTTGATCACAGCCGAGGTGTGTCCGCACCACTTGTTGTTCACCACAAGTGACTACGAGCGCCTCGGATCGCGCGTGCAGATGAACCCGGCAGTCAAGACCGCCGACGATAACGAGGCGTTGTGGGAAGCGCTTCTGGACGGTCGTATCCAGGTCATCGCCACCGATCACGCGCCGCACACGCTGGAGGAGAAGGCCGCGCCCTATCCCGAATCGCCGTCGGGTATCCCGTCCGTTGAGAACGCACTCTCCCTGATGCTCGATCAGGTCAATCACGGGCGCTGCACGCTTGAACAGGTGGTCCGCTGGATGTGTGAAGCTCCGGCGCGCGTGTGGGATATCGTAGGCAAAGGGCGGATCGCCGAAGGATACGACGCCGACCTGGTGCTTGTCGACCTTCAGAGACGGGCGACGATCCGCGACGGCGAGCAGATCAGCAAGTGCAAGTGGAGCCCCTGGGACGGTGTTGAACTCCAAGGATGGCCCGTCCGCACCTGGGTCATGGGATGCCAGGTCTATGACAGTCGTGCTCCGGGCGCCGCACGTGGCGATCTCAGCGGGGCACAGGTCCGTTTCGACGAATCAGTCCGCGGCAGCGAGGTCAAATTCGATCACAAACACGGCGGATACTGGATGAGCGAATAGCAAATGCAGAATGGCGGGTAGCGAGTCTTTGTGTCTTCGTCGTGGAATCCACGATGGATCCCCCGTCCTTCGCGGAGCGAGGGGGAACGGACGGTCGGTGATTGGCCGCGTCGACGCCGCTGCGGGGACCCACAAAGAAGAACGCCAAGCGGCGTACCGATGGAACGTAATCCGTTGCCACCAAACACGTTACGACGCACGTGTTGGGGTTGCCAATCCCCCAACCTCAGTCGTCCCATGGCAGCGCATAAATGCCGGCTAGGCGAACAGAAAACAGCCGATCGCAGCCTGCCGCCGGGCGCCGCATGCCCGAGCAGCTGGTGGTGTCTCCGCCGATCGATTTTTCTTCGTGAATCCTCTTGACAAGCCGCTCTCTATCGCTAATACTAGGTATTAGTGTTAAGGAGTGGCGGATGGCCCACAGAAAAGCCCAGAGAAACACACGGCAGCGCCAGGTGGTATTGGAAGAACTCCGGAAGCTGACTTCCCACCCGACGGCGGCGGCTCTCTATGAGATCACCCGGGCCCGCATGCCCAAGATCAGCTTGGGAACGGTCTACCGGAACCTCGAGCTCCTCGCGGAGAACGGGGTCATTCAGAAACTGGAGATAGGCGGGGCCGAGGCTCGGTTTGACGGCAGTCCCAAGCGGCACTACCACGTGCGGTGCATCCACTGCGAGCGCATCGACGACGTTCACGACCTGCCCGGGGATTTCGTCAAGGGACAGGTCCGGAGTCTGGCCGGGTACGACATCGTCGGGTTTCGCCTGGACTTCCTGGGCGTCTGCCCGGACTGCCAAGGCGGATGTGGGACGGACGGTGGCGGACCGCCGCCGCAAGACGGAAACTAGGCGCGGTGAGGCACGGCTTGGCGGAAGCTGTGTGCTCCTGCGATCGCAAGGCATGCGACGCGGACTTACGGAAATGGAGAGTCAAACCGTGATGAATTCTAAAATCGAGAGTGCTTTCAACGAACAGCTCAACGCGGAGTTGTTCTCCTCTTACCTGTATCTGTCGATGGCGGCGTATTTCGAGTCACAGAATTTCAAGGGGATGGGCGGGTGGATGCGGATGCAGGTGCAAGAGGAGAACATGCACGCGATGAAGTTCTTCGATTTCATCAACGAGCGCGGCGGCAGGGTCACGCTGGCCAAGATCAAAGAGCCGAAGACGGAATGGAGTTCGCCGCTTCATGTGTTCGAGGACACCTGCGAGCACGAGAGCAAGGTCACGAGTCTGATCAACGATCTGGTGGACCTCTCGCTGAGCGAGAGAGACCACGCCGCGAATGCCTTCCTCCAATGGTTTGTCACGGAGCAGGTTGAGGAGGAGGCCTCGGTACAGGAGATTGCCGGCAAGCTCAAGCTGGTTGGTGACCGCGGGGGTATGCTGTTTATGCTCGACCGGGAGTTGGGCCAGCGCACGCCGCCGGCTGCCGGTCAGGCCGAGGCTTGACACGGAACGTCCTTGCGTGTTGACGGGCGGATCCATGACGATCGAGAGACCTGCGGGCACAACGATAAGGAGACTTTGAGATGAAAAAGTGGAAATGCGTATGCGGATACATTCACGACGGTGACGAGGCCCCGGCGCGGTGCCCCAAGTGCGGGGCGCCGGCGGAGAAGTTCACGCGTTTGGACGACAAAGCGGCTGATCTGGTGGAGCGGTCGCGGCACACGAATGCCCTGCATTGCCGGCTGGCGAACCTGGGTCGCAAGATGGAGCAGGTCTGCAAGGACGGCATCGAAGACAACCTCGATCCCGGCTGTGTGGACGTCTTCCAGAAGGCCCTGGCGCACAGCTACGAGATCATGAAGCTCTCGATGACGGAGATACAGATCCACATCGCCAAGGGTAAGTGGGGCTAATTCAGTGCCTGAGGAGTGTTGATGTGGCCAAGGAACAACATGGGTGCGTTCAACCTGCAAAGGGGCCGATCGGTTTGGCTGAGATCGCTGAGCCCACTCGACTTCAGCATATACCCGAACAAAAGGAATCTGAGATGGTTGCACGTGTTGGCGGTCCGGCGCCGGATTTTGAAGCAACGGCCTATGTAGACGGCGCGTTCAAGAACGTCAAGCTGTCCGATTACGAAGGGCGGTGGGTAGTGCTCTGCTTTTATCCCGGCGACTTTACCTTCGTCTGACCGACGGAATTGACGGCAGTTGCCGTCAAGCGCGAAGAGTTCAAGGAGCTCGGAGTTCAGGTGCTCTCCGTCAGCACGGACAGCTCCTTTTCCCACAAAATCTGGCAAGAAGAAGAGCTTTCCAAGATGGTCCCGGGCGGGGTTCCGTTCCCGATGGTTTCAGACGCGGGCGGACGAATCGGCAAGGTGTATGGGGTCTACGACGAAAACGCCGGGGTCGACATCAGGGGACGGTTCGTGATCGATCCCGATGGTGTCATTCAGGCGATGGAGGTCCTGACGCCGCCGGTCGGACGCAACGTGGCGGAGTTGATCCGTCAGGTACAGGCGTTCAAGCATGTACGCGAGACCGGTGAGGCGACGCCATCCGGATGGATGCCCGGGAAGACCACGCTCAAGCCGGGTCCTGAGCTGGCCGGCAAAGTCTGGGAAGTCTGGAAACCAGAAATGGCGTTTTAGCAGGCTACTTACAGGAAACAAGTGGCCTGGTCGGTCAGGGCGTGATGCTTTAGTAAGGACAGTCTGCAGTTGTGCAGGAGCAAGCTGGAAGGAGATCACTGAACATGAGTACGTTGGTGACGAAAGAAGCGCCGGAATTTGCGGCACAAGCTGTGATGCCGGATAACACGTTTGCCGAGTTGAAGCTTTCATCGTACCGGGGCAAGTACGTGGTCCTGTTTTTCTATCCGTTGGATTTCACGTTCGTCTGCCCATCGGAGATCATCGCGTTCGACAAGGCGCTGGACAAGTTCAAGGAGAAGAACACGGAGGTAATCGGGGTGTCGGTGGACTCCCATTTCACCCACCTCGCCTGGAAGAACACACCGCGCGAGAAAGGTGGCATCGGCAGCGTACAATTCCCCATCGTGTCCGACCTCACGAAGGAGATCGCCCGTTCGTACGGCGTGCTGCTTAACAACTCCGTGGCGTTGCGCGGTCTGTTCCTGATTGACAAGGAGGGAATCATTCGTCACGCCCTGGTCAATGATCTTTCGCTCGGGCGGAACGTCGACGAGGCCTTGCGGATGCTGGGTGCCTTGCAGTTCACCGAGAAGCATGGCGAAGTCTGTCCGGCGAACTGGCGTGAGGGTGAGGATGCCATGAAGCCTACCACCGAGGGCGTGGCGGACTATTTGGCAAAGCATACGAAGTAGCGACGCGGATAGACGGCAACAAGGAACTTACTTTCGAGGGAGACAGGCATGGCACTAGATACCGTAGACAAGATTCTGGCTTTCGCGATTGCAAGCGAAGAGCACGCAGCCGAGTTCTACACCAAGTTGGCAAACAAGATGAGTCACGAGAATATGAAAGAGGCCTTTCTCAGCTTCGCGGAAGAGGAGAAGGGCCACAAGGCCAAGCTTCTGGCAATCAAGGAAGGCAAGCAAATGTTATCGGTTGAGCAGCGCGTGCTGGATCTGAAGATCGGCGATCATTTGGTCGAGATCAGTCTCTCCGCCGACCTCGATTATCAGGAGGCTCTCATCCTGGCGATGAAAGCCGAAAAGGCCGCCTTCAAGCTGTACAGCAATTTGGCATCGGCAACCGGTGACCCTGCGCTCAAGGCGACGCTACTGGGGCTAGCCCAGGAGGAAGCCAAACACAAGTTGCGGTTTGAGATTGAATACGACGACGAGGTCTTGAAGGAAAACTAGAACAAGTTCTATTTTGATGTGACGTCCGAATCCCGAAGTTTCCCGGAGATTCTTGGCCGTCGGACGCTACGAGATCACTGAAAGCGCTATAGCGCAGCTTCCAGAAAGGTAATAGTGTTTCTTCCTCCCCTCCTTAATAAGGGGTTCTCCTCCGAATTAGTTACTGGAGAATCGCCCCGGTAATGCCTGTTT
>CBDUZO010000119.1:0-9966 GCA_965371725.1 uncultured Phycisphaerales bacterium | reverse complement strand
CGCCTCGTATGCGGTTCGTGTTCCTCGGGCCGGGAGTTTGCCTGCCGCTTCCTTCGGATTCCGCCTCACGACGGACACCCTTGCGGTCCGGCTAGTGTGGTGTCCGCGAAGTTCCTTGACTTAAGATGGCCCAAAAACGCCGTGGTTGTTGGACGATTGCCGCGATTGAGCCTGGTTTCACCGGCTCTTCGAAAGTAAAGAACCGTTAGGGACACCACACTAGGAGTTCCTGTCATCAAGGCCTCCACCGGGACTTCCACCCGGCAAGTCACTTCCTGGGTCGCTTTCGCTAACCAGTTATCCAGCGTCAGGTCATGACGCTGCGCGTCATGCCTGACGCACCAAAAAGGAGGCGGCGGGTGATATGTCACACCCGCCGCCTCGCAAACTCAGTCAACGCTGCTGACCTGTCCGATGTTGGGCTACGGATAGATCAGAGAGTCGGTCGACGAATACGCGTCCGTATCGATCGCATGGTCGCCGGGATACGGGGACTCCGAAGATTCATAGTACGTCGGCGGCTCACCGTGGATCCGGTTGAACGAGCCATCGAGGGACCACTCGTCGGTCATAAGCGTGTAGATGTTGTCGTGGTCGATTCCGATGGCCGGAGTCCGCTCGAAGCTCGCGTGGCCGTCCGCGAAGAGGACGTTCTGCCCCTCGCCGTTGCCGCTACCACCATGGTTCGGCGAGTTGAAGTTCCGCCAGTTCTTGGGCGAATCGTCCAGACAGACCTCCCGGCCACCCTCGCCCGTGTTCCAGTCCGGGTTTCCGCTATTGCTTCTGTAAAACGGTCCCTTGTCCGCCGCGAGTGGCTGACGGTTGTCCATGCCCTCGCGCGGCTGGGTGTCGCGCGGGCCGAACGGAACCTGATAACCGTAACTGACGTTCTCCCAGTCCGTGAAGTCGTAGTAGAAGTCAATGTTCTCGGTTGGGTCCACCTCATCACCGCTACTGGGGCAAAGGAACTGCTTCGGCGTGACGTCACCGGAGCGGACCAACATCCAGTAGGCTCTTGTGGTCGACAGCTGAGTACTGGCGCCGGGATCCCGCGAGTAGCTCGGCCACTCCCGATCTTCCCCAATCTGCTCGGTGTAGGCGACACGCTCATCGTTGGTCAGGATCTCTTTGGAGAACGGTGGGATCATCCACTTCTCGTTGTTGTCGTTGGCGTAAATCTTCGCCGACGTACCAATCCCCTTGATGTTCGACTGGCATACCAGCCGTTTGCTCAACTCCCGAGCGCGGGACAAGCTCGGAAGCAGGATCGAGATCAGCAGGGCGATGATCGCAATCACGACCAGCAACTCGATCAATGTAAAACCTCGAATCCGCTTTCTGATACTCACAACACTACCTCCTCAAAGACACAGCACGACTCCGTTGCGCCGACGTTCGCTACCGCGTGCTATAGGGTACCAAATAAGTCCGATTTCCTTGTAATGCGGTTATACCACGTCAGACAACGACGCAACACTGCATAACTCACGACTCCCAGCGGGCCAATCCACCGCGGATCAAACACCACCGCACGCCTACGCATACGCACGGCGACCCGCCAAACGAAATACGCTGAACAGGCTACACCCTAACCGAAGTTCCGTATGGCCTCAAGCGGATACCACACGCAACATAGGGCCGGTGCCCCTGATTGTCAGTTTCTTGCTCGTGGTACTCATGGGCTGATCCCGTACCGACGGCCTGTTACGGCGCCGTCCTTCGGGCAAGCCTCAACCACCTTGGCGGGCCGAGAGAGCGGGAGGGAATACGACACTACTAATAAGAATTTACGATGGCGCTCGTGTACTACGAATAACGACTGCTTTATGAATATCGATCTACGGATTCGGCGGAAACCGCCGGGCCATCTCCCAACACACCTTACCACTAGGAGTCTATCCGGACCCAGCCGCGGTGTCAATCACGTCCTCGGCAAAAATCGGAAAGGAATCGGCTCAGTTGGGCCGACGGTGAAGGAGGTCGATACCGTGCGAGAGTGCGACGCCCAGGCCCTTTTGGTGGGCGGCTGCGAGGTATCCCAAATCCGCAGGCGAGCGAGCGATCGGTTTATGCCCGTGCTGATGGCGAACGTCGTTCAACAGGCCCAGGCCGACAGAATCCGTTGCGACCGGGTCGAACGACGCGATGAGAACCCCTTCGTCCACCAGAGTGTCTTCCGTGGCCTCCGGGCCCTCGTCGTATACAACGCGTAGTGCATCTACCAAGCAGAGACGCAATTTACGGTGTATCGCCGGCAGGCCAACAATGTCAGCCACATACGGCGAGCATCCGTTGGCATGGAACCGGGCCGGGTGCTTGATCAGCCCGTGTGACAGGTTCTTCAACGAGCAGCTCATCCCGGCAATGCGATGCGATTTGAGGAATGGGATGTCGATCAGCGCGGTCACCTGGCCTACCGCGGACGACAAGTGATCCGACCCACTTCCGAAATCCGTGGCGGCGACCTCGTACCCCGGCTGTGGCGGCCGCGTGCCGTACCGCTTCGATACGTCGGACGGCGCCTCCAAGCATACGATCCGCTCGGGGCTCCAGCCTGAGGCGATGATCGACGACACAAGGGCGTCCGCGACAACGCCGGTGGTATGGATGACGTCCTGCCCCGATTGGTTGAACTTCAGCCCGACGACGTCCTCCGGACGCAGGATGGCGCGCCACGCTTCAGCGACGTCCCGGGTGTTGGTCAGTGCCGTCAATGCCTCCTCCAGCATCTCCCTGGCGATTCCGGGATGGACCGTCGGCCCCCGCACGACATCGGAAGACCGAACTTGGACGACGCGGGGCCGGGGGGCTCCGTGCGGCAGAGTGAGCCTGGGCTCCCCCGCAAGACCGCGATGAGGCCGCAGGAGCGAGGCCCCCGCCGCCCCCATTCCCAGGGCCAGAAATCGCCGGCGGGTCATCGAACCAGCGTGATTCTGATCGCCGGGCGGGCGCATCGTGGTTCCTCTCATGTGCATGAAACCGAGGATCTGTCAGCTTTGTGGATATCGGAACGATCAGCGTGGGAACTGAACCGATGCGTCTTCGCGCAGGAGAACGCGGCCAAGAACCCGCCGCACGTGCTCAACGCGTTTGACGGTCAGCATCACCCGGAAACGCCGACGGCAGCATTGGGGGGGCTGATTTCGGGTGGGTGCGAACAAAGACCGCCCGCGCTGAAACCGCCCGGAAAGACCTGTAGCCTACCAGTCCGTCGAGATCTTGCGTGCGCCGATCTCGAAAATCGACTGGGTCTTGAGAAGCGTGAACTCCTCCGGAAACGCGTGGAAGGCGTGTACGTGGAACTCGTGGTCCCGAGCCTCGTAGTCGACGAATGTGAACGGGGCCAGCCCGTCATGGACCCACTCATTAAAGGGCACGAACATTCCGCGGTTTTTGGCGAAGTGGACGTAGTCGCGGTGTGTGGCCGGGAAGAGCTGCGGGGTCATTCGCTCAACTTGGGTGGAGAGGATGTATTTCTGGCCGCCGTTGAACGACTGCACATGGTCACGCTCGCCCCTGAAGCGGAACGAGGCCGCGATCCCCGCCTTCGGCAGGAACTCATTTTCCTCCGCGATGACCTCCGTGATCACTTGGTCGCCAATCTGGACCACGACCACATGGGCCAGTCCGGTGACCCAGATCTCGGCCTGGTAGCGGTTCTGCTGAATTCGCCTGACGCAGTCAATCCGGAAAAGCTCTGGATGGACTGCCCTCTGGTACAAGCAGAACTGAAGGTCCTCCACGCGTTGAATGGGCTTGGTCTGTCCTCGTTCCACAAGATCCTCTGAAACAGCAAGGTTGTGCGTAGTCGCCTTAACTCTCCCGCGATTATAAGGCCTGCGAGTCCGAGTTCCACGGTTTTATTTTTTGGACCAACGATTCCTTGCATTTCCGCATGACAATGCCTTAAACCAATGTATTATCGGCCGTTCCGCGCCAATGCGTAACGATTGCGGACGTTTGGATTGACTCTCCGGGAGGACGGGCCGAAAAGAAATCACATCCCCCGCTGGACCGCTTTAATACGGGGCAACGCCATTGCTCTGCGTTCTCGCTGCTCTATAATCGCCGCATCATGATGCGACCGGTCGCGGCTCTGATTATCGGATGTTTCCTGCCCCTGTTGGGGGACGGAGCCAGCACGCCGCACGAGCGCCCATGTCCGTTACACGGCGAGGTCGCAGACCACGCCGTGCCCGCCACCGAAGGTGAGCGGACGCCTCCCGAGCAGGAGGGGGCGAAACCCGCCGTCCCCAACGACCGCATCGTAGTGCAAACGGACACGCCGCGGATCGAGCATCGGTTGCAACGCGTACATTCCATTCAAAAGCCCCTCGTTTCGGCAATTCCGGGATTGGGGGCGGGCACGTCACCGGCGGACCCATCCCGACACAGGCATCGGCGTATGTTGAGCCGGGCGCGGGGCGCGTCGGCTTCGCTTGCGCTTGTCACGTGTTGCCTGCGCAGTCACGCACCACCCGACAATTCGCGGGACCCCGTGTTTGCATAGTCTGTCGACTCGTTATATTGCGCATTCGTCCAAAGATGAAAACGACCCAATACGTCGGTGACGGCTGTTTGCCGTTGGCCGTGGAGGTTCCTGAACATGAGTGATCCGAATCGTCTGGCAAAATGGCTGTTGATCATTGCGATGGTGGTGCTTTCCTTGCTGATTCTGTACCCGCCCGAGCGAAAGCTGAAGGGCGGGATCGATCTTGTCGGCGGAACGAGCATGCTCTTCGAGATCGACACGACGGGGCTGGATCCGCAGGACCAGGCCGGTCTGTCCTCTCGCGTGATGGAGATTCTGAAGGAACGCGTGGACCCACAGGGACAGCTCAATCTCGAGTGGCGTCCGGTGGGCAACACGCGGCTCGAGATCCGAATGCCGCGCCCGCCGCAGGAGGCGTTGGCCCGGCGCGATGCGAAGGAACAGGCGCTTGACCGTTTGGCCGGTCTGAACCTCAGACGGTTTGACGTTGAGACGGCGCTGAACATGGTTGGAGAGGAGCGGACCGCCGCTCGGGCCGCACTCGAGCGCGGCGTGGTCGAGCGGGCCCCACTGAGCGAGGCCGTCGAGAAGGCCTTTGACGACTACACGGCCGCCGAGGCGTCGGGCGACGATGTCCGCATCTCCGAAACATCCACCGTCTACGAGGACGCGATGGTGGAGCTGTTGGGAACAAGCCTCCCGATCAACCGTCTGACGGACATCCTGGCCCTCGGGCCGGGTACGAAGCGTCAAACCGAGCTGGCGAAACTGCGTGAGGAGTGGCCCTCCTACGATACGGGTGAGTTGGCCAGCCCGGACGGTCAGTTGCTGTCGAAGGCGGTGATCGCGTATGACGGCTGGGCGGAGGACAAGGCCGAGCTCGAGGACCCATCCGATCTCAAGCGTCGTATCCGAGGCGCGGGCGTGCTGGAGTTCAGGATTCTGGCCGAGCGCGATCCCAGCTCTCCCTCGAACGTTCTCGATTCCGAGAAGCAAAGTTCCGAGTCGATCAGCAAGTACACCTTGCAGCTCGCGAAGCGAGGCCCTCGAAAGTCGCCGGGAGACCGTTTCGCGTGGTTCTCGATCGAGTCGCCGTTGCAGTTCTTCCGGGCGGACGACTTCGAGGACCTGAATCTGCGCAAGGACGATCCCGCCTCGCCGGTGTTCGATGAGTATGCCGGGAAGTACTACGTGCTTACCTATGACGTGGCGAGCTCGCGTATGCTGCAGAGCACCGGTCGGAAGAAGTGGTCCCTTAAGGCGGCCTATCCGGATCGGGACTACATGTCCGGCGAACCCATCGTGAGCTTTACGTTGGACGCGCGCGGGGGCCAGCGCTTCGGTTCGCTGACGGGAACGTACCTCAAGAAGAACCTCTGCATCGTGCTCGACAAGCAGGCGATGTCGTATGCGACGATTCAGGATCGTATCACCGAACGCGGGAGAATCTCGGGTAGTTTTACGCCCGACCGTGTACAAGACCTGGTCCGTACGCTCGAGGCGGGTTCGCTCCCGGCGAGGTTGAAGGAAACCCCGCTGATGGAGAAGACCATCGGCCCGAGTCTTGGGAAGGTGAATCGCGAGAAGGGTTTCCGTGCGGCGGCCTGGGGTTTGATCGCCGTCACCGCGTTCGTGCTGTTCTACTATGGGTTTGCCGCGGGCGGGATGGCCGACATCGCCCTGGCGTTAAACATGCTGTTCGTGTTGGCGGCCATGGCGTTTCTCCAGGCCACGTTCACTCTCCCCGGGATTGCCGGATTGATTTTGACCATCGGGATGGCCATCGATGCCAACGTGCTGATTTTCGAGCGAATTCGCGAGGAGGTCGATCGTGGCATCGTGTTCAAAAAGGCGCTCAACCTCGGTTACGACAAGGCGTTCTCCACGATTATGGACGCCAACCTGACAACGCTGATCACGTGCATCATCCTTGGGTTTGTCGGGAGCGAGGAGGTCAAGGGTTTCGCAATCGTGCTTGGGATCGGCATTGTCGCGAGCATGTTCACGGCGTTGTTCGTCACACGCCTCGTATTCAATACGTTGATCGCCAGAGGGACTCTGAAGGCGTTCTCGATGCGGCGTTTGATCGGCTGTCCGTCCATTGACTGGTTGAGCATGCGGCGGGTGTTCTGGCCCGTGTCGCTGGTCGTCGCCGGGTTGGGCCTGTTCCTGTTCGTGGAGCAGAGCGTGACCAACAAGGAGGCGATCTTCGACATCGAGTTCCTTGGGGGCACCAGTATCCAGGTGGACCTCAAGCCCGGTGTCGAGCTTACGGATGAGGAGATGGCCGACCGGGTCCGCGGTTCCGGATCCGGCGAGGGAACCTCCGCTGTGGAATGGTTGGGACAGGCAGCCGAAGTGCTGGCGGAGGCCACGGCTGCCGAAGGTGAGATCGCGGGTGAGTTCACGCTCACGTCGAACGCCCCGGCGATCGCGCCCGCGCAGCTTGGAATCCTGATGCGTAGCACGCTTGAGGACGCTATTGAGCGAGGCGGGATCGAGGCCATTGACAGACAGACGGTGGCGTTCGCTACGAAACCCGGCGCGCTGACGCTCGACACATTCAAGGAGGCGGTTGCCGAGGCTGTAGCGGCCACGAGGGAATCAGCCGCGCACATGAGCAACGCCCGCGTTCAGAGCGTGGCCGACATCGACGCCGCGGAAGGCGTGGGGCTGGCCTTTGAGATCGTCACGATTGCGACAAATCGCGAGTTGGTGCAGGAGGCGATCCTTGCGACGATGGGCAATAAGCTACGCATTCAGCGTGGAATCAAGTTCGAGGTCATCGAGGATGAGCAGCTTCTCCACGAGCCGTACTTCGTGGTCGAGGCGGATGACCGGTACTTGCGCGACGTAGTCGGCGGAGATGCGGCGTTTGACGTCCGACGGTTCCGCGGCGGCGTGGCGATCCATGTGCGTTTGGATGGGGCGGAAACGCTTCTCGTGGCGGACCTGGAGCGCCGGCTTCGCGAGGTTTCCCTCCAGACCGACGCCGAGCACTACCGGACGCGTGAGACGGCGGTGTTCCCGCTCGGGTCGGGCTCGGCCGAGGCGGGCTACAACGAGTTTGCCGTGCTGGCGGTCGAAGAATCCGTCCTGACCGACGAGATCAGGGTGGGCGATGAGTTGTGGAAGGAAGCACTCGCCCGCCCGCAGTTGACGCAGGTCGAGGCGGCGCTGTCCCGTGAGAAATCGCTGACGAAGGTCGTTCGGTTTGACCCGCAGATCGCGGGGCAGGCACAGAGTCGGGCGGCCTTTGCGGTCATCCTGGCGCTGGCGGCCATTATCAGTTACCTCTGGCTGCGGTTTGGGGACAAGGAGTTCGGTCTGGCGGCGATTGTCGCGCTGGTCCACGACGTGTCCGTGACGCTGGGGCTTGTGAGCATCAGCCGGTTCGTGGCCGGAACGGTTGTGGGTGATTTTCTGGCGATCGAGGCGTTTCGGGTGGATCTTCCAATGATCGCGGCTGTCATGACGGTCATCGGGTACAGCCTGAACGACACGATCGTTGTGTTCGACAGGATTCGTGAGAACCGCGGGAAGATCGGGGCCCTTCAGGCGAACATCATCAACAACAGCCTGAACCAGACCCTGTCGAGGACGGTGCTGACGTCGCTCACGACATTCCTTGTGGTGTTCGTCCTGTATTGCTTCGGCGGGTCGGGCGTTCACGGGTTCTGCTTCGCGCTTCTGATCGGAGTGGTCATCGGTACCTACAGCTCGATCGGAATCGCAGCTCCGATGCTCTATCGTCCGCTCGTGTTACGCGTCGTGGTGACGGTGATCGCCGCGCTGACGCTGATCGGTATGACGTTCCTGGCAATACCGAATCAGACCGTCGAACTGGTGGTCGTCGGCCTGATCGTGGTTGCCTGCCTGGGAATGGTGCTGAAGCTCCTCATGGCCGGCGGTTATTCACAGCCGGGTCGGGCGGTGGCGGCGTAGCTGTTTGGCTGTGCGTCCTGGATGACGCACTCTTGCCTGATGGAATCAACGACGGGGCCGGTGGGCGGGCTGCCTACCGGTCCCGGCTTCGTTGACGGCTGTGAGTTTCCAGTGGGCAAGGTGCGAGAGCGCCATTATTCGCTAAGGTCTTGACCCGCAGTTTACCTGGGTTTACAGTTCCGGTCGGGGTGGTCGCGGATCCGATTGTACTCGGTGGTTTGCGCCGCGCTTGAATGGATTGGCCTGACCCGGCACGGACGCCACGCACGCAGTCATTGCTCCAAGTCCCCGCCGGGTTTCAAGCCTAACGCTGAAAGGGAGTTCTGTCATGCGCGCAGAAGTGAAGCTTGGGATGGTGATCTCGATCATAGTGGTTCTGGTGGCCGGTGGATACTACATCTATCGAGACCGGAAGGAGACGCCGATTCCAATGAGCGATGGTTCGGCGTCGGCAGTGCAGCCTGCGGATAACACGAAACCCGACGCGTCCGCAACCTCGCGCCAGGCAGCGCGAGGAGCCCAGCGCACAGCCGACCGGAACAAACCGGCGTCCGCGCAGGGTGAAGGTGAAAAGGGGCGTCGCTTGACACCCGGGAAGAGCCACAGCGAGAAGCGACAGCGGGTGGCTGACGCCGATCGCAAACAGACGTCACAGCCGGCGGCAGGTGACCGGTCCTCGCCGCGCCGCACGCCGCCGCAGGAAGCGGGTGGAACGAAGCGTGCCGCAACGGGTCGGCCGAATGCCGTACCCGGCGGTCAGGCTTCCGATGACGTCCGGCAGGCTGCCAACATTCCCACGACCCCGCCCGCGGCCGGGAAAGGCCTGCAACCCGCTCAGGGCGCCGGCGGCGCCGCGTCGAACCGTGTGGCGGGCAGGTCCTCGGATCGCCAACCGGCGACCCGACAGCGCAGCAATCGGGGTCCTTCCTCACAACAGACGCGGGCGGCGCCAGGTAGTTCACCGTTACCGGCCGGCGGATCGCGCGTGGCGTTGTCGGGTCGGCAGGGAACTTCCTCGGACAACACGACGAGCGCGGCCGTGGACACGCATCGTGTTCAACCGGGTGACACGTTCTCGTCACTTGCGCAGATGTACTATGGAAACGCGAAGCATGCTCAATTTCTCATGGATCAGAACCCCGAGGTCGGTGGTCCCACGCGCCTTGCCGTTGGTGCCGTGGTCAAGATTCCACCCTTGTCGATACCGGTGACCGGACCGTCCGCTGAGAAGCGCACGGTTCCCGTGGCTGCGAAGAGCGAACCGGCGCCATCGCGCCGAACCTATACGGTCAAGGCGGGCGACACGCTGTACGGAATCGCGCGCGACGCGCTGGGTGATGCATCTCGTTGGAGGGAGCTTCTGAGGCTCAACGATAAGGCGATCAAGGGAGACCCGACTCGTCTTCAGATCGGTCAGGTTATCGTCCTGCCGGAGTCCTAGAGCCGCTTCCAGAAAGGTAATGGCGTTTCTTCCTCCTCCCCTCCTTGACAAGGAGGGGCTGGGGGAGGTTCTTCTGTGCCTGCATGGA
>CBDUZO010000118.1:0-10020 GCA_965371725.1 uncultured Phycisphaerales bacterium | reverse complement strand
CGATGTCCTTGTCTTTCAAGGGGTTACGTCAGTAACTTTTTGGGAGGAGAACCTACTAACATGACAGCGCTAGATTGCTGAAAACGAAGCGAGCCGCGGGCTTCAGCCCGCGCGGGGCCCAGGTTTCGGCAAGTCTCAAGCCGCTTTTGAGACCGCGCAGGCTGAAGCCTGCGGCTCGTAAAACTCGTTCTAGCGCTGTCATACTAAGGGGGGATCGAGGGGGGTCCATGCAGGCACAGAAGAACCTCCCCCAGCCCCTCCTTGACGAGGAGGGGAGGAAGAAACGCCATTACCTTTCTGGAAGCGGCACTAGCAGGATGCTGCAGAAGGGGTCTGATTGACGGTTCGGTTTGGCTTCTGGCTGTGGTAAGCCGATGATGGCTCGGGAGAAAAAGCCGAGGTCAGTTTGGATGTTGGTGGCTGTGATGCCGGTTGCGCCACGACGGGTAGAGATCGCAAGCCGTCCGCTGCCCACGTGCAGTCGGGGTCCAGATCGAGCGCGAGCTTGAAATGCTCCCGTGCGGCTTCGACACGTCCGCGGTCACGCAGCACCTCCGCCAGCAGGCAGTGGACCTCGACGTCATCGGGATGATCGACAAGCAGATCGAACAGTGTGGCGACGGCCTCCCCATGATCCTGCCGCCGCCATTGAACCACGGCTCGCAGGAGTCGCACCTGGGGCCTGCCGGGCTCGTGTTGATAAGCCGCCTCGATCGAGCGGAGTGCCGTCAGAGGATCGCCGCACTCGAGTGCGGCTTCGGTAACCAGAAGCTGCGCCAGCGTGTCATCCGGATGGCACCGCGCATACGCGCCGAGAATCTCCAGCGCCGCGGGTGCATTCCGTCCGGCAAGATAGCACGTCGCCAGCGCACGACGGACCGCACCGCCGCCCACATCATCACGGAGGCTCTCCGTCAGCGGACCCAGCATGGCGACGGCCTCTTCAAACCGACCGAGCCGCACGAGCAGTAACCCGAGTTCCCGCTCAACCGTCGCGTCGTTCCCAAGTGCCGCCATCGCATCACGATATCGGCCGGCTGCACCCTCCGGATCACCCCTCAACTCCGCCACGCGAGCGGCAAGAACAGCCACCGTCCCGGCATCATCAATCGCGGCGCCTTTGATTGTGCGAAGTAACTCCCACGCCATGTCGGGGCGATCGAGCGCGACCACGCACTCGGTCTGAGCCACGAGATAATCGACGTTGGTCGGGTCAAGCTCGCGCGCCTTGGTGTATCTGGCAAGTGCCGCTTCGATCCGCCCCTGCTGTTCAAAGATCACACCCTGCAAGTAGATCAGATCGGGATGGGCCACACCCGCCTGCTTGGCGGCGTCGAGGGTCTTCTGGGCTGAGGCAGGCTTTCCCATTTCCAGATTGGCCCGCGTAAGCAGACCATGGGCACTGGTCAAGCCCGGGTCGAGCGCAATCGCCTCGGCGGCCGTGCTCAGTGCCTGCTCGAAGTGCCCATCGCCGAACTCCTTCTCGGCAAGCTGGAGCTTGACGCGTCCGCGGACCTGGTTCCAATGTCGCTCCGCCTCGACTTTCGCCTGGCCATGTGGCGGTGTCTGGCACGCGCCGATGACGAGGATTGCGATCGCGGCGACGATCCGTGCAATGGCTGGTACGCTTAACTTGAAAGCTGGGAGCATCATCTACTGCCGTTTCAACAAAGGTTGTTCCGCTTCCTTCCCCCCTTACAAGGGGGGGGTTCATGCAAACGGAGAAGAACCTCCCCCGACCCCTCCTTGTCAAGGAGGGGAGGAAGAAACACCATTACGTTTCTGGAAACGGCACTAGCCACACAGTGGCCTTACTAGTCACCCGCCTCGCGGTCCGGCTGCGAAACCGGCGCGTCGGATTCGCCCTCTTGCCTCTTCGGGCGAACGGGACGTTCGAACGGAACGAGGCCGTATCCTCGCTCCCGCGCGATGAGCCGTCGGATGAACTGCCGTTGGACACTGGTGTCCTCCTCCCACGCACGCTCGTTGAGGATTGTCTCCCTCAACTGCATGGCGGGAACGAACCTCGGATAGCTGTGCAAAGCCATGTTGGCATGCCACAAGGCCTTACGCGCATCGCCCTCGGCGAACTTGTTCAGTGCTTTGCGGTACTGTGTCTGGGCAATCCGTTCACGCCCGTGCCACATCAGGCCTTGACGAGTCCCGACTCGGATGCGCTCGAAGTGCTCGTACATTTCCGCCGAGGCGTCGGCCAAGGCCCCGTCGTCCTTCACAATGTGCACGGTCAGAAGGATGATGACTTCCTCACGAGCCGTTGCATCATTCTTCGACCGAAACAGCGCTCCCACGATCGGTAGATTGCCCAGACCGGGAATCTGTTTCTTGGCGTCCGTGGTGACCTCACGAAACAGCCCGCCGATCAGAATCGTCTCTCCATCACGCACCAGAACATTCGTGGTGACTTCCGTAGTCTGTTCGGAGGGCAACCCCTGAGCGTTGACGAAGCCCACACTGTCTTCCGGATGAAGCTCCATCCGCACGACGCCATCGGACCCGATGAAGGGCCGGAAGATGAGTTGCGTTCCGGTCTCCAGGAACTCGACCGTCTGAATCGCCTGGGTCTCCGTGACGGTTGTGGTCAGGAAGCCGTCCCGCCGTCCGACGATCACCTGCCCCTTCTGCTTGTTCAGCGCCAGGATCTTCGGGTTTGCCAATACGGTAGTGTCCGTGACCTGCTCGAGCGCCCGGAGGAAGACAGCCACGTGATCCTTGATGATGCCGAATGTCAGTCCGCCCTCCGCCACGTCGGCAGCGAAGTCGGTGGAGGAGATCGCGTTGAATTTCTCGAACCGTTCTTGCGGCAGCGGTCCCAGCACGAGGTTGCTGATGCCGTTCGACGTGGCTGAGAGAAGCTCCAGATCGACACCGCCGACAATGGAGAAGTCGATCCCAAGCGCGTTTTGATCCGTCAGTTCCGCTCGCAGAATCGTGGCTTCCACGAGTACCTGTCGCGGTCTTACGTCGATCTTCTTGAGGATGCGCTCCACCTCCGCCAGCTTCTCTGCCGTCGTGGTCACGACAATGAAATCTTGTCCCGCACTCGCGGTACCACCGCCGTCCGAGGCTTCGGACATCAGCCCGGTGGCGGATGGCGGTGATGCGGTGACGCTGCCATTCTCACCGACGATGGGCTTGACGTACGACTCGGCATCTTTGGCGGTGACGTAATTGAGCGTGAAGACGCGGGTGACGGGTCTACCCATGGCCGCAGCCGCAATCTCGGCCAGCTCATCATTCGTGTACACGTAGATGAAGTGGCCGACCTTGCGGTATCCGCACCCGTTGGATGTCAGAATCGCCTCGAGCGCCTCCTCGAACGTAACGTTGTAAAGATTCGCGGTAACGGCCCCCGTCACGCCGGGCGACGCAACGATATTGACCTTTCCTTCGAGTGAAAGGAGTTGAAGCACCTCAGGCAGGGGCAGATCGGCCACGTGAAGCTCGACCGTCCCGCGCGCGGTTACCTCGACACCCTCCGGTTTGGGGTGTGAGTTCATGTCGCCTGGCTGTGCAAAGCAGGCGACCGGCGCGACAAGAAGCAACGCCAGCACGGCAGCGACGCGAACGGGTCGCGCGCGAGGGTCGGTCGTCACTTTGCTAGTTTGCTCTGGTGCCATTTCGTGGCCCGGTCACGTCAATGTGACCGACTCCAAACCGCCCGCGCAGCGAACCGCGTCACGCTTCACGCGAATCGACTACGAGGCCGCTGTTGTTCCGAGAGCCCGTGCGTTCCGGTCCACGGTGACGACCGGCGATGCCGGGACGCGGAACTTACCCACCGCCCACCCGTGGCTTTACGGGCGGGCGTGCTTGGTTATCGGCACCTTCCATGCGCACGTTGAATGTATGGGACGTGAGAATCTGCTTGATCTCCACCAGAAGCAGGTTCGTGCGTCTGGCCTCGTCCAGCAGAAGCTTTCGCTGCAAACCGCTATCCGGAATCTGCGCCTGGGCCGCCGGAAGCACCGCCGTCGGTCCCACCCAGACCCACAGGCAGGTCAAGAGCACGAATACTATGACCGCATGGGGCAGGAAGCGCCGTTTCTGATACTGATATGCGATGGGCATACAAGTCTCCCTTTGAATGGACTGACTCGATCCGGTCGGTCAGTCTTCTTGACGATCTTCTGCGCGGCGCACGACAGGCAATCCGCGCGGAGCCTGTTCACGCTCGAGCGCAACGCGCTCGTCAACGCCGAAATCGATTCCGTTATCGGTCGTTCGCGTGCCGTTAGATGGCACGATCGAAGTGTTGATCGTGCTGCGGTGGGCCGGTCCATCGGAGTCAACTGACGGAGGTTCCGCCCGCCCCGGGAAGTCGCCCGGCCGGTGGAGCGACAACGCGACAACCGCTCCGATCGAACCGAGAACCCCGAGCAAGCGCGCCCGCCGTGTTCGGGTCGAGCAGTCTGGATCAAACAGGATCAGCGTCCCTCCGAGCGCCAAGAGCCCCAGTGCGAGAATTGCCAGGGCACCCGGGCCGCCCGCGAATTGCACGAGGGCAGGGGCCACGACCCAACCTGCCAACCCACCGGCCACGAGCACACGCGCGAGTATGGTGGCTCCCGCCGCCGTCTGGCCGGCCACTCGATTCAACAACGCCCCGGACCCATACGCCACGGCAAACGCCACAAACGCCAGACTCGCGCTTGCCGGCAGGAGCAGCCACCATCCCACGAGTAAGCCCGAAGCGATCAGCGTGATCACGCCAAGTCCAAGGACCACGCCGGCCACGGCGCACGCCGCTCCGAAACCGCCGATCGAGCGCAACCTCGCTTGACCGGTCTCGCACCCCACGGAGACGCCGAACCCCAATGAGAGCAGGACAACCGAACCCGTTGCTCCCGGCTGGTCCGCGATGGGCAGAACATGCTCCGCCAACACCCACGCCGCACAAACGCCGCCGCCCGCTACCGTGACGATGCTCGCCCGCAAGAGCGTGGGCCACCGGTCGACCCACATGGGAAGGGTCGTTGAAACCGCGTCGATCGCAGCTTCATCGTTATCACGGCGCGCCGCCGTTGAAGCAGCCGAACACACCGCCACGACAAGCGCCGGAAGTGCCGCGGCGAACAAGACCGGGTCTGCCTTGCCGGTGGCTGTAAGGAGGGCTCCTCCCAACCAGGTTCCAACGGCGGCCCCGATCAAAAGCCGTCCCGTGGCCTCGGGGTTCCACTGGCCGTACCGGCAACTGAGATGATGGGCACAGGAGACCGCCAACCCGCAAAGCGACATGGGTATCACCGTAACGGCGAAGACGATCAGAAGCTGCAGCACGGCCAGCGGTGCCGCCGTCCAGAAGAAATGCTGGAGCATCCAGCCATACGTCGCCGAAGCCGCCCGAACCTCAAGCGGCAAGAGACCGATCACCACCCCGCTTGCCAGCGCGATGACCGAAAGGACGACCCAATAAAGCGGCCGGTCCACGCCACCGTGATTGATGGCCAGGCTGGATATCTCCCACGCTTCGCCGCGCCGCACGAATCGCCGCCATGCGATCGAGCAGAGCCACATGGCGAAACGCTGCGGCATCCGCACGCCAATCCCCAGACCCAGGAGCGAATTGAGGAGCACCACGCTGACCGTGTGTTTCGTATCGGAGAAAATGCCGCTGAAATACGCAATGAGCCCCACAACAGCCATCGCAATCGAGGCGCCAAGCAAGACCGGCAGACATGCAACGGCAACGGCGGCTCGCTGTTGGGCGGGCGTGGGTTCCTTCGGGTTCGCCTCGGTGGGCGGCTTGCCTGCAAAGGAGTCTCGCTGACGGACGTTCCTGCGAGCGTGTGCGTGCATCCGCCGCGAACGGCGCGGCGAGGGTCCGCGTGAGGTGGATGATCGACCGGAGGGCCGACGATGCGAACCTGGCCGATTCCGTTTTGGCATCCTTGGGCCTCCTGCCCCGGAAATACCGCGCGCGGACGGGTCATCCGCTCAGCCGTCAGGGATGGATTGTACCCTCCCCACCGACCACCGTCGTGTCGGCGGCGTTGAACGTACGAATGCCACCTTCGTCGAGCTGCACGACCAGCGCCGCCTTGGGATCCACGTCGAGCACGGTGCCGCTGTAGCTCCTGTTCCCATGCCGTAGCGTCACGCGCCCGCCGATCGATTCACACCGCAGGCGCCACGCCTCGTGCAGTTCAGCATAGTTCCACGCGTCCGGTTGCGCCAACCACCGGTCCAGCTCGCGGATTAACGAAATCGCCAGAGCGGTTCGATCAATCGTCTGCCGGCTTTCCAGATCCAACGAGGTGGCGGACGTGGCAAGTTCGCCCGACAGATGCCCGCGCTGCTGCAGGCAGTTGATCCCGATCCCAATGACGTAGGCCCACGCCCCGTCCCGCCGAGCACGCGCCTCCACGAGAACGCCACCCACCTTCCGCCCCGAGATCAGCAGATCGTTCGGCCACTTAATGGCAGGGATGATCTCGGTGCGCGATTTTATCGCCTCGCAGACAGCCACAGCCGGAAGTAGTGCAAGCTCGCCGCCCGTCAACTCACCCGCTTCGTCAATCACGACCACGCTGCACAGCAGACTGGCACCGCGCGGTGAGTCCCACCTCCGCCCCAATCGTCCTCGCCCGGCGGTTTGATGCTCCGCCAGGATCACCATACCGTCGGCGAAGTCGGTTTCGATCCGATCCCACGCTTCGTCGTTCGTACTTGACGTTGAATCCACGTATTCGATGTGGCGACCGATACGCTTCGTGCCCCGTTCTTGTCGGATTCGAGCGATGTTGATTGTGCCCGGCCACATGGTATGTGGAGGATACCATGGTCGCACCCGGCGGGACAACTCATGCCCTACCGCTTGCGAATGGGGAACCATCCGCCAACCTCGCTTCGATCCCAATCCCAGTTGATCGACTCGATCGGTCGGTCCCGGTGGGCGAGGACGAACATGATCGCGCTACGCGACTTGTCGTGAAAATCCCACCCGACAGGCTCACCATAATGCTCGTCGAGGAACGCCTTCCACTCATCAAACGGCTCCTCGTCGAACAGGACGACGATTACCCTCGGAAGGCGCTCACGGAGTTCGGACATCATGATCTCGCGCCGCCTGTCAACCCCACCCATGCCGGAGGACAGACCGGTGATCATCGTGTAGCGCGACGCGCAGCGCCGTTGTGAATAGTAATAGATCTCCGCCTCGTTCCCGTAAACGAAGATCTCGTCCCCCGGGTCCGTCACACGACCCACGTTCTCGCCCTGTGCCCGGCCCCAGAAATCGCGGGAGTTGTACCGGTCCACCGTGATTCCGAACGGCGGTTGGCTCAAATAGTCCTCACATTCCGTGAAGACAAGACCGACCGGAACCACGGCGTGGATCAGGACCGACGCCAACATCCGAACGCGCCGGCTTGACCCAGCGCGGGCGGAGAGAAGCTCCGAAACGCCGCCCAGCATGACCGCCACGGCGATGACGGCTGGTGGCACGAGCAGGTAGTAGTAATGAGGCCAGAACCTCCCCGGAAGGCAGACGGCCAGGTAACTGCCGACCACAAGCGCCAAGACGGCCACCGCCCCACGGTGCCCTCGCCGGATCGCATCAAACATCATCCACCCGACGGCTGCGATCAGCCCGACCCACAAAGGCCAGGCGCTGTCGAACGTGAAAGGATGCCGCGGCGGTGAGAAGAACAGCATGAACCGATGGAAGATGGTCTCGGACGAGCTGCCGTAGCTGACATTGAACAGGAACACTGCGTCAATGAACTCGTTCAGTCGATCGGTGAGCGCGTAGTAGCCGAGCGCGGCAAGCCATAGGATCGCCGGGCACAGTCCCAGCAGCGCAATCGCCTTGACCAGCGACCGGACGCGACGGTCCCGCGCCGACGCGCGCCACGCGACCCACGTGATCCAGAACGCCAGCATCAACCAGTGCACCGCGACCACGGTCTTCAGACTCGACCCGATCGCCAGCGACGCGCCGGCGGCAAGAAGCAACCAGCCGCAACGTCCCTCACTACGCAGCGCGAGGCACCACGCGGCCAGGATGAACGTGTTCATGAAGATTTCACGATTGCAGCCCTCGCCGGCCGTACCGGGATCGGATGACACAACGGCAAACAGGAGCGCTGCCGCGATGGCGGAGGGCTGACCGGCGCAGGTGCGGACAATCGCGTGGATCAGACCGAGCGATCCGAGCGAGAACGCAACCGCAAGCCATCGGAACACCTCCGGCGCATCGCCGAAGATCGAAATGACCCCCGCAAAGAGCGCGAAAACACCGAACGGCTGATGGTCCCACACGTCCACGTACAACCGCTCGCCCGCCAGCAGCCGCGCGCCGATATGGGCGTAATTGCACTCATCGGTCTCCAGAGGAAGCTCGAAGGCGTGATGCCTGAACCAGATGAGAATCGCGGCGGCGGCGGCCAGGCAAGACCACTCGACCCAAGAAAGTCGTGCTCTTTGCTCCCTGGTCGGCTGGCTGTCCGACGGTGTGTCCATCGCATTGCATCCTACCGTCGCCCGTGCAAGCCCGCCAATGGACAAACGAGAGGCAACACACGAGCTCTTCTGCTACAATCTCCGCATGCTTACCTTCTCGCTTCAGTCCGGGTCCAACGGAAACTCCATCTACGTCGAGGCAAACGGCGTGCGACTGCTGTTTGATGCAGGAATCTCCGGTGCGATGGCCGAGCGCCGCATGGCCGTGCACGGCCGAAACATCCGCGACGTCGATGCCGTCATCATCTCACATGATCATGCGGACCACGTCCGCTGCGCCGGTGTCTTCCAGCGCAAGTTCGGCCTGCCGATCTATATCACGCGGCCGACCATCGCCTCCACGCGGTGCAACCTGGGCGAAGTCACAGACGTGAGATACTTCGACTCCGGCGACAGCCTGACCTTCGGGCGCGTGGTCGTTCACACGGTCAGGACCGCCCACGACGCAGCCGACGGCGTCGCCTTCGTCATCGAATGTGAAGGGAAGCGGCTGGCGATTCTGACCGATCTGGGCCATCCCTTCCCGGCGCTGAAACGTATCCTCGAGTCGGTCCACGGCGCGTACCTCGAATCGAATTATGATCCCGAGCTTCTCGAGACGGGCAGCTATCCGGAACACCTCAAGGCCCGCATTCGCGGGAAACGAGGGCACTTGTCAAATGAGGAGTCCGCACGACTCGTGCAATCATGCGGTCACACGCGGCCCCGCTGGGTCGCCGTCGCGCATCTGAGTTTGGAGAACAACCGCCCCGAGCTTGCCGTCGACGCGCACATCGCCGCCGTTGGACGTGACTACCCCGTCCATCACGCGTCCCGGCACGAGGTCTCCGGACTTCTGCACGTGCAGTAAAACCGCCGGCGTATCCCCGGGCCGCCAACTTCCGAGCAGGACCACAAGTCACCCATAGTGTACAAAATGTATTACCAGGCGATTGCCGCATTCCAAGGCGCCTGGCCGGCATCGTTGTAATGGCGTGGCAAGAGCATTCCCCGTCCTCCGGGTGTCTCGGACACCGGGCCAAGTGCCTCGACCTGGCGCGGCGTGACGGATGTCCACGCGCCCAGCGCCCGGTGAGAGTGGGGAAGAGAAGGAAGCTGGACAAGCCTGTGCTCGCCGCCGAGGCGCGAAAGCTTGCCGTTACGCACGCGCCGGTGCTAAGGTGGGGTGTTTGGCGCGGATTGGGGGAGAACACACATCGGGTAAGTAAGCCACCGGAGAACGACAGTGCTCGGATGGAAAGGAACGCTTTTCGCAGTGCTGCCCAGACTGCTTCGCAGAAGACGTTCCGGCAACCGTGAGTGGGATAAAGTCAGACGAGAACCATGGATCGCTCTAAGGCGGAATGGATTTTTTCGCAGGATTTCACTTGCGGAACCGACCGATATGTGGGACATTATAGTAGTCCAATAAGTCCACATACCGACCCATCCCCCCAAGGGTCGGTTTCCCCCAAGGCCCGGTCCACCCCGCCGGGCCTCTCTCATGCGCGCGTCAGGCATGACGCGCAGCGTCATGACCTGACGCTGCTAACCGGTTAG
>CBDUZO010000117.1:0-10275 GCA_965371725.1 uncultured Phycisphaerales bacterium | reverse complement strand
GGTCAAACAGGCATTACCGGGGCGATTCTCCAGTAACTAATTCGGAGGAGAACCCTTCTTTTTCGACGGATCCTTCTGGGGCTGACTCCTGGCCTTGGTCTTGCCCTTGGTTTTCACCTTCGTCTTGGCCTTGGCCTTGGAGGAGTCCTTCTTCTTTCCGGCCGTGACCCAGTGCTTACCATTCCACACGTGCCCGCAGCCGGGCCCATGCCGATGGCCCTTGATGATCACATACTTCTTGCCATTCCAATACCGGTCGGAATGCCCTTTTGTGTAGACGCCCACACGCTTCTTGGCCGGGGCTTTTCGCGCGACAACCCAGTGTCTACCGTTCCACACGTGCCCACAACCGGGACCGTGCCGGTGTCCCGTCAACACGATCAGTCTGGGGCCGTCGTAGTAGCAGTCGTGGCACGTTTTGACATGAACATGGCCGCGCTGAACGCGCCGCTTCGTCGTGGTGTGGCCATCGTCATAGTATACGAAGCTTCCATGACAACCCGTACCCGCCAGGATCGCCGCAATCGTCAACACGGTGGGTGACAGTAAGGAACGCAACGACATCAGCCAAACCTCCAGCAGAATATGCACTCTCATCCTTGACACGAGTACTGCGTTTCATAGGTCTCACGACTATGCGAGCCGCGGACGGAACCTGTCCCGACTTTGTCGGGAGTCCGCGCGGACATTCACGTGGCGGTTAAGCCTGTAGTCCCGTGCGACATCATAGTCGCAGGACTTGTGAAACGCAGTACTAGGTTTCGACACGCCTCGCCGCCTTACGTTAGAGCAAAGTCTGTTTTTGTGTGGCGACCGACCCCCCTCTTTCCCCCCTTGTCAAGGGGGGATGAAAGGGGGGTTCCGCCACACGATTCCCGAAAACGGGCTAGTCAAACCTATAGCGCTTTCAGTGGTCTCGTAGCGTCCGACGGCCAAGAATCTCCGGGGGAACTTCGGGATTCGGATGCTATATCAAAATAGAACTTGCTCTCGCTTGGGGACCGCTTCCGCAATAAGTGTCCCTGGCGGGCGTTATGCTGAAACGCGGGATGCGATCAAGCACCGTGCCCACCGCGAACCAGACCGCGGACGGGCGTCGTCGGCGCCGGCTGAACTCCGATGGCCGGACACCTGGACGGTGCAATAGTAACGTTGGAGGATCTCCTCCGAGTCTTTCCTGAGTTTGATGGGTGTTCTCTCGGTCCGCTTGCTACCCTTTGACAGGAGGCCATGACATGACACGAACCAGAATGACGGTAGGATGGTGCCTCACTTTCGCGGTGATCACGGGCGGCGTCGCCCTCGCCAACGACCCGGGTCGCGTGCTATCGCACGGCGACAAGGATGACGGGTGGGAAGCGGTTGCCGACGGTCGCGTTTGCGTCGAGTGCCCGGTCGTAACGCTGCAGCAAGGCGAACGAAGCCTCTTCCATTTCGAGGATCCCGGTTTTATGGGCTTGACGGCCCTGATCCGTGACCGGCATTCGTGGGAGCGCTTCTGGAGCCACCACACACATGCGGACAGCCCACCCCCTCCCGTCAACTTCAGGGAGTGGCGGGTCATCGTCGCGATCCAGGGCGTTCAAACGACTTCATGCGGTCCGATGATCGAGATCGCCCGTGTTGAGCGTTGCGGCCCTTCGGTCATGGTCGGGATTGTCGACGACGAGAGACCGGGTGCCTGCGATGCACTGAGCAACCCATTCCACATCGTCAGGGTCCCGCTACGGTGCCTCGGTCGATTCACATCGGTCGGCTTCCTGTCACATGCTCCCGGTCTGATGCCCGGCGCCGTCACAGGCCGGGTTCTCGGTGAGCTCGAGGATGGCGAGGTGATCCCGCTGGCCGAAGCCATGGTCCGCCTCTCGCGTCCGAACGATCCCGACTTTGTCGTGGAGACGCTGACCAACAATGACGGCTTCTACCACATTCCCGATCTACGGCCCGGTCCCTACGCCGCCAGTGCCTTCGCGCCGGGGTTCATGCCCGTCCACCGGCAACCGTTGCACGTGCCGCCGGGAGAGACCGTGGAGATGAGTTTCCTTCTCCATCCCGGTCCCGTCGAGGGGTGTGCCATCGTTGGGCAGGTTCGCGGCGGACCGAGTTTGGATGAGTCACAGCCGCTACCGTGTGCCCATGTGATGCTCTTCGCCGCACCACCCGATCCTCCCGACGACAGCCAACCGCCAATCCTGATCCGCGAGACGGCGACGAACTGCGATGGGATCTACGAGTTCCACGAGCTTCCCCCGGGTGCCTACCACGTGGTGGCGGAGGCCCCGGGCTTCATACCCGAAGGGGCGGACGTCTTCCTGCCGCCGGACAACCCCGTGACGATCGAGCAGAACTTCCTGCTTCAACCGCAATGGTAGGGCGGGTTTGAAACGGCGGCGCAGCCGCTCTGCGGACGGCGCAGCCGCTTTGCGGACGGCGCAGCCGCTTTGCGGACGGCGCAGCCGTTCTGCAGCCGAACCTCCATGACGTGCCACGCGCATGGCACTATGAACACCGGTCCGCCGGGCTGATCTCCGCCCGGCGGGCCGGTGTAACGCTTGCAGGCGCCCAGCATGGGTGTCTCATACCAAGGGCAGTCTGAGAATGCCCATCTGCCGCATCAGGTTTCCTGGCGTCTTCCTGCAGCTTCGCGTCCGCGCAGGCTGAAGCGCGGCTCGGTGGTAGGGAATCGGCATTCTTGAGCCGGATCCGGTCTCGCCCAGGCAATGAACCCTGCGTGCCTGCCTCATTTCGCCGGTCTGGCGTACGCAGACAGACTCCCGACCGCTCGTACTACCGAATGGAACCGCTGAAATATTACAGTCTAAGTTCAACCGCACCCATCCTGGCGTGAAGTTGCGTTCGGAATGATGTTTTGGTAAACTGCGGTGCGAGCGAAACGCATTGCAAGATGTGTATCAGTGTCGTGGTCCGGCGCCCCTGGCCGGTCTCCTTGAGGGAAAGGAGTTCACGTGCACGTGTATCTGCGCCGAGTAGGATCTTCGTGCGGGTGTTCGATCATTTTTGATAGAAGAGGGTGGGAACGAATCCTCCCGGCGAAGCGGTTGTCCCCCAACCTCCGATAGGATCAGAATCTTCAACCTTCGTTGCGTAGAGGATGGGGCATCCACTCTGGCACGTTTCACAGGCACGTACACAGGTGGGGAAAGCATGCTCGTTCAAAGGACAACGATTCTTTGCTTGGCGTCGTTAACCGCCAGCCTCTCCTACGCTGCTGGATCGGAGCGCTCGGTTGCGGAACCGAGCGTGAGCCTGTGCGTGGTCACTCAGGAGGGTTGCCACGTCCCGGGAAGCATCGTCCGCGTCACGCTGGAGCTTGGAGAAAGCGATCATCCGATCACGGGCGGCCAGCTCGCCCTCGACTACGATCCGACTCATCTTGATCTGCTCGACATTTCACCAGGACATACATGCGTCCCGGATTCGCCGTTCACACTGGAGCTGTACGAGGACGTGCAGGAAGCCTACGGAAGGATCCATTACAGCGTTGGCGTGGGACTTGGTGGACCACCTGGTTGCTCCGGACCAGCCACGATGGCGTGCATCCGTTTCCTTGCCCTGGACCGCACGGACAGTGTGGTGTGCCTTTCCCCTGAGTTCATGTCCAACTTCCTCTCCGACGAAGACGGCAACCAGGTCACCATTGATAACACGACCGATTGCCCCGCCGAGTCTCAGCCCCCAACCGTCTCATGCGCTGAGATCGAGAGCGCAGACACCTGTATGTGCGACACGGTCGCGCCGGACTGTAGCGCTTGGGACGACGACTGCAACGTCGGCGTGTGTAGGGAAGACACGGCCGTGTGCGAGCCCGAGCCGGCCAATGAGGGAGGGCCCTGCGACGACGGCTACGAATGCACGACGACCGATCTGTGCGTCAGCGGCGTGTGCATCGGATCAGGCTGCACCAACCCGAGTGTCTGCGTCGTGGCCGATGTGGGATGCTACGCTTTCGATGGGGCTCACGTCAGGCTCGAGCTCGGCGAGGGAGATGCCCTCGTCAAAGGCGGCCAGTTCATCATCCGGTATGATCCGGACGCACTCAGCTTCAGGAGCATTGCCCCAGGCGTTGCGTGCTCGCCCGAATCCCCCTTCGTCCTGGAGGTATTCGAACAAGTTGACGAGAGTGCCGGAGAGATTGTCTACGCGGTGGCCATCGCTTTCGAGAACGGCACACCCGGTACGGAGGGGCCGGCAACGCTCGCCTGTCTCGAATTCGCTTCTGTTGACGACACGGAGAGCGACGTCTGTCTGCTCAGCGCCGTGAATCAACCCTCCAGCATGCTTATCAACAACCTCGGTCACGAGGTGTCGATCTACAACCTTGGGGATTGCCCTCCCGACTCACCCCCACCGGCCCTCTCATGCGACCACGTTCAGGTGGACGAGGACTGCACCTGCACAACCGGAACAGCCGACTGCAGCGTACTGGATGCCCAATGCCGGATCGGGGTCTGTAACGAACAGACCGGCCGATGTGAAACGGTGCCCATCAATCAAGGTGATGAGTGTGATGATGGCGATGCCTGTACACCGCACGACAGGTGCATCGCCGGCGAGTGCAAGGGCTTCGGATCAATCTGCACAGACCCGAGCCTCTGCATCGTGGAGGATGACTGTGTCGGACCCGGCATCCCCAATGCGGTGAGTATTGTGCTTGGCGAAGGCGACGCGGCGGTCGTCGGCGGACAATTCTCGATCTTCTATAACCCGGACACGGTCACGTTCATCGGCATCGAGCCCGGCACCGCGTGCGACGCATCCTCTCCCTTTGCGCTGGAACTCTTCAAGAACGTTGACGAGGAGAACGGCGATATCTTCTACGCGGTTGGGATCGACTTTGCAGCCGGAACCGCGGGAACAACCGGCCCCGCGACAATGGCCTGTCTATCGTTTATTGCCCGGAAGAGCCGGCCTGACGAAGTGTGCATTTTCAGTGGCGTGAACCCGATGACGACCCTTCTCGTTGACGAGAATGGACAATCCGTCACGATATACAACCGTCAGGACTGTCCAATTGACTATCCGCCACCAATCCTATCTTGCACGGAGATTTGCACGATCCCCACAGTAGGCGGATGGGGGCTTCTGATCATCGCCCTGCTCCTCTTAACGGTAGGAAAGATTCGCTTCGGACGACGACCCTCACTCTCCTAAGCGCCAAGATCCGGCTCAAGGACCCGCCCGAACGCGCCGATGGCCCGCTCGATGTCATCGGCGGACACGTCAAGATGCGTCACGGCACGGATGCGTTGCGGTGCGGTGGCCAGGACACGGACGCCGCACGACCGTAGCTCCTCACAAAGATCCGCAGCCGGGCCGATCCCAGGGTCAACATCGACGTACAGAATGTTCGTCTCAACAGCATCCACATCGACGGACACGTGCGGCATATCGGCGACCGCCACGGCCAACCGCCTCGCGTTGGCATGATCCTCCGCAAGACGGTCAATGTTGTGCTCGATCGCGTACAGCGCTGCGGCTGCGATGATCCCCGCCTGTCGCATCCCACCGCCGAACATCTTGCGGAAGCGATGGACCCGTCTGATCGTGGCGGCGGAACCGGCGACGGCAGATCCCACCGGAGCGCCCAATCCCTTCGAAAAACAGATCGAGACCGTATCGAAGAACTTTGTGTAGTCGGTCGGCGCGTGCCCCGTAGCGACACATGCGTTCATCAGTCGTGCACCGTCCAGGTGCATGTTCAATCCGTGATCGTTTGCCACCTCACGGATCGCGGCGACTGCCTCCACCGACCAGATCGTCCCACCACCCCGGTTGTGCGTGTTCTCGACGACAATCAGCCTGGACTGTGGAAAGTGGGAGTCCTCCGGTCGGATCACGGCCCGGACGGCATCGGCGTCAAACCGTCCGCGATCCCCCTTGAGCAACCGTAGCGAACAACCGGACAAGCCCGAAGGGGCACCGCCTTCGTAGTGGTAAATGTGTCCGTCCTCGTGCGTGATGATCTCGTCGCCCGGTTCGGTCTGGGACCGGATTGCGGTCTGGTTCGCCATCGAACCGGAGGGCACATAAATGGCCGCCTCCTTCCCAAGCAGCGACGCGACCCTCTCCTGGAGACGGTTTATGGTCGGATCGTCGCCGAAAACGTCATCACCGACCTCGGCCTCGGCCATTGCCCGGCGCATCTCCGGCGAAGGACGGGTTACCGTATCACTTCTCAGATCGACCGGAGCATTACCCTCCATGGAATCTGCCATCGGTGGTCAAGCCTCGTTACCGTCGCCCATCGGTTCCTCGCTCTCAGACGGCAGCTCGCACAGGCGACCCCAAACGAGCTCAAGCCCCCTGCCGTGCCACCCGGCTGGATCGTAGAGATTAGCAGGGAATGGGTCAAACCAGATGCAAACCGTCCTCCGGCATCTTGGGCGGATGACGCAACCGTCCTAAGTCGGATGCGCTTTGGTGCCGCATCTGCACGCATCACTAAAACACGAAGCAGGTACCACTGCGACCGTTGTGGCAGGCGACTCGGAAGGATACACTGAATCCGTGTCCGGGCGTCGATCACGTCAACCGGCGCACCGATGGCGACACAGACATGAGCGATTCAACGAGGGACAACGCCGACTCCGTCAGCGAGCTTGAGGCGCTGCGCGCGCAGGTAGCAGGCCTACAGCGCGACGCGGCGCAAGCCAGGAAAGCTGACCACCGGTTGAAGCTTCTCTCCTCCGCCGCCGAGCAAAGCAGCGAGGGGATCGCCATGTCGGACCTCGATGGCAACCTTCTGTTCGCCAACGCCGCCTTCGCGAGTATGCACGGCTTCGCTCCGATGGAGCTCGCCGGGAAACACCTCTCCATCTTCCATACGCCCGAGCAGATGCCCGCTGTCGAGGCGGCCAATCGGCGGATCAAAGAGACAGGCACGTTCAACGGCGAGATCTGGCATGCCCACCGCAGCGGCAGAGTCTTTCCGACGCTCATGCACAACACGATCCTGCGAGACGAAGCCGGAACCCCCTTTGGAATGATCGGGACGGTCCGTGACATCACCCAGCGCAAGCAAATGGAAGACGCGTTACAGGAGAGCGAGCAGCGGTATCGGACACTGTTCGACAACGCACCCATTGGGGTCTACCGCACGACTCCGGAGGGGCGAATCGAACAAGCCAATTCCTATCTTATCGAGCTGCTCGGGTACTCGTCGTTTGAGGAACTCGCGGCGCGAAATCTTGAACAGGCCGGTTTCGAGCCCGAGTACGATCGACGTGAATTCCGTGAGCGACTGGAGCGTGAGGGTGTTGTCTCAGGCGTGGAGGGGCGGTGGAAGCGCCGCGACGGTTCGGTCGTCGTCATCCGGGAGAACGCCAGGGCACGTCGAGATGCCGATGGTCGTATCGTGTGTTATGAAGGAACCGTTGAGGATATTACCGGGCGCAAGCAAGCCGAGGCGGACTTGCGCCGGGCGCACGATGAGCTCGAGGCACGCGTCGCGGAACGCACCGCGAGTCTCAAGACGACCAATGAGCGCCTGGAGCGCGAGATCGCCGAACGAAAGCAAGCGGACGCGGCCCTGAGAGAGAGCGAACGCAGATCCCGCGCCATTCTTGATCATTCATTCCAGTTCATCGGCATGTTGGCACCTGATGGAACTCTGATCGACGCCAACCGAACGGCTCTTGACTTCGCCGGGGTGAAGGAATCCGACGTGTTGGGCAAGCCCTTTTGGGAGACGCCTTGGTGGACGCATTCGACCGAATTGCAGAATCAGTTGCGAGATGCCATAAGGAAGGCCGCCGCCGGTCACGTCGTCCGGTTCGAAGCGACGCATCCGGCACCCGACGGCCAGCTTCACCACGTCGATTTCTCACTCAAGCCTGTAACAGACGACGTAGGGAATGTCAGCCTGCTCATCCCGGAAGGTCGTGACATCACCAAACGTAAACGGGCCGACGAAGCGCTCCGCACCAGCGAGGAACGTCTCCGCACCATCGTCGGCGCCAGCAAGGATGCCATGATCGCCATCGGCGAGGACGGCTTGATCACGCTGTTCAATCCGGCGGCGGAACAGATGTTCGGACGCCCGGCCGATACGATGCTCGGTCGCCACCTCGACGACCTGATGCCGGAGATTCACCGTAACCGTCACCAATCGTACATTGAGTCCTATTTCAAGCACGGCAAGCCCCGCAGCGCTATTGACAAGACGGTTGAGCTCACGGCTCTGCGCCGTGACGGCCACGAGTTTCCCATCGGGCTGTCCCTCTCGATAGGTCGACACGAGGGTCACCGTTTCGCCCTCGCCCTCATCCGCGACATCACGCAGGAGAAACGCGCCGAGAACGACCTACGGGAATCGTCGGCAAAACTGGCAGCTCTCGCCCAGGAGCAGCGCGTCCTCCTGCAACACACACGCGATTTCGTCTATCGCCACGACACCGAAGGCGTATTCACCTACGTTTCGCCGGCCGTCGAGCAAATCATGGGATATTCCGTTGACGAGTGGCGCAACCACTATACCGCGAACATGACGGACAACCCGATTAACGAGAAGGTCATCGCCTATACCGAGGAAACGCTGCGTACCGGGAAGGAAAGCCCGCCCTACCTCGTCGAGCTCTTCCATCGAACGGGCCGCCGAATCACACTCGAGGTCAACGAACGCCCCTATTTCACTGAAGACGGCCGCGTGGCAGGTATCATCGGCGTCGCGCGAGACGTCACGGAACGCGTCCACGCCGACGAGCAGTTGCGTCAGGCCAAGGAATCCGCCGAGGCCGCCAACCGCGCCAAGAGCAGCTTCCTCGCCAACATGAGCCACGAAATCAGAACACCTATCACAGCGCTGCTTCACGCCGCCGAATTGCTGGAAACCGGTGTTCCAGAGCGCCCCGACGTACACACTCGTGTCAACATGATCCTGCGAAACGGGCACCACCTGCTTTCGCTTATCGACGGGTTGCTCGACATGTCACGCATGGAAGCGGGTCGTTTCGAAATTCGACCGACACGCTGTTCGCTCGTCGAGATCATCGCCGACATCTACGCCGTCACCCTCCCACTTCATCAACGCCCGAATGTCGAATACGAAATCGTCCGTGACTCCGACCTTCCCACCCTTATCCACACGGACCCCACGCGACTCAAACAAGCGGCCATCAATCTGATCAACAACGCACTGAAGTTCACCGAGTCGGGTCATGTTCACGTCCACCTCAGTGTCGACACACAGACCGAAACGCCTTTCCTCGTCATTAAGGTAGAGGACACCGGACGTGGAATCCCGGCTGCGGACATCGATCGGATCTTCGAAGCTTTCACGCAGATCCAATCCCCGTCCCACCTCGCCGCAAGCGGCGTCGGCCTGGGACTGCCACTGGCCAGATGGATCACCGAACAGCTCGGCGGGACGCTCGAGACCACCAGCATCGTGGGCCGGGGCAGCACGTTCACACTTCGCGTACCAACCGGATCTCTCGAAGGTGTGGACTGGGTGTCTCCTGAACAATCCATGACGGGAATCCAAAAGGCACAACGTGAAGGCGCCGCGGCAACGCCGCGTTTGCGAGGGCGAATCCTCCTTGCCGAGGACGTGCGCGACCTGCGCGAGCTGGCTGCCCAAGCGTTGACCAACGCGGGCGCCGACGTCGAGGCCGTTACGGACGGCCGCGCGGCGTTAAAGGCGGCCGCGGAACAGGATTTCGACCTGATACTCATGGATGTCCGCATGCCCGGTATGGACGGGAAGACAGCCGCAACCGAACTCCGCCGTCGCGGATGCCTGACACCCATGATTGCTTTGACGGCCGTAACGGGGCAGGACGACCACGATCACCTTCTGGAAGCCGGCTTCGATGACGTGTGGCTCAAACCGATGTCGCTCGAGAGGCTCGTCACGCTCGCTGCCGACTTTGTCGGCGCCGTGCCGGACCAATCCCCCAACGGCCCAACCGTAACTGCCTCGCCGCCACGTCCCCCGGCTGAGGATCCTCGCATGGCCGCCGCGATCGCCACATTCGTGAGCGGCCTTCCCAACACGCAGAAGAAACTGCGAGCCGCTCTCGAAACGCGCGATCTCCAAACCACGCGCGACATCCTCCATCGACTCGTCGGCACTGCCGGCACACTGGGATTCATGGCCCTGTCGAACGAAGCTGCCAACCTGCTGGCCGCCGTCAAGCAGGAAGCCTCCCTCGGCCCGGACACCATGCGAGCTTTCGACAGACTTGTCGGCGTCATCATTCAAGGTTCTCCTCCCAAAAAGTTACTGACGTAACCCCTTGAAAGACAAGGACATCG
>CBDUZO010000116.1:0-10288 GCA_965371725.1 uncultured Phycisphaerales bacterium | reverse complement strand
CGTTGCAGGCTGAAAGCTGCTCTGTCATAGCCGGGTGGCGTTGCAGGCTGAAAGCTGCTCTGTCATAGCCGGGTGGCGTTGCAGGCTGAAAGCCTGCTCTGCAGTAGCCGGGGGCAAGCGTAGCGCCGCCCCCGGAGGATGCCGTTCCCGAACCGCCCGACCCTGTAAGGGTCGTCTATTCTCTGCGGCGTGTGCGACGGGACGTTTATGCGACCCCTACAGGGTCGAATGGAACGGGTGTTGGGGTTACCGTGGGCGGCGTCCCGCCTCGGCGGGACTTGCCCACGGCTACTGTAGGTCAGCCTTTCAGGCTGTAGCAGCGTACGGCACTAAAGCCGCCTAAACTGTCACGGACCCCTGGTCAACTTGACAGCTCACGCAGCCGAGAGGATAACGTGCCCCTGTCTGTTGTAAACGGAGAATCGAACTCGAAGGATCGCCTGCGGGAGAAGCTCGGGGGCTCGTGGATGGCAGTAGGCCCGTGTCGAAGGTTCCTGCCACACGAGACCGACGCCGCCCATACGCTTGGGGTTTCGTACAATGCGTGAGCCGGTCGGCCCGACCTGTGGGATTGGCGTTGGGGCGACTTGAAGACGGCGGACCATCTGATAGACTGAGGGGTTCTAGAGCGGACTCCGTTCTTGTCCGGCGGATGGTGCGACGTTGCCTGCGGGCGGCGCTGGGCGAAAACGCGCGGAGTTCCGGTCGAGCGTTACGTTGTCAACATTGGTTCTGTTTGTGGAGGTGTTTCTTGGCTTCGGAGTTGGTCCGTCAACTAGTTGACTCTGGTATTCACTTTGGCCATCGCGCGAGCCGCTGGAACCCGAAGATGGCTCCGTACATCTTCGGAAAGCGCAGCACGATCCATATCATCGACATTCGTGAGACGGTGAAGGGTCTGCTGCGGGCGAAGAAGTTCATCGCGCAAGTGGTGTCCAAGGGTGGGGATGTGTTGTTTGTGGGTACGAAACGCCAGGCGCGGCATCACGTGAGGCAGCAGGCCAACCGTGTGACGATGCCGTTTGTCTCGGAGCGATGGCTTGGCGGGACGTTGACGAACTTCCGCACGATTCGATCACGGCTTACCCGGCTCGAGGAACTCGAGGTCCAAGAGGCCGACGGGACCGCGATGGAGTACAGCAAGAAGATGATCGCTTCGCGCCAGCGCGAGTTGCGCAAGATCACGCGGAATCTCGAGGGTATTCGCAATATGGATAAGCTGCCCGGCGCGATCGTCGTGATTGACGTCCATCGCGAGCGCAACGCGGTACGCGAGGCCAGAAGGCTGAAGATCCCGTCGATCTGCCTGATCGACACGGATTCCGACCCGGATGCCTGCGATATTCCGATCCCGGGTAACGACGACGCGATGCGCGCTATCGAGCTAGTGCTGACACACCTGGCAGATGCCGTGGAGGTTGGCCGCAGAGCGCGACAAGGCGATCCATCTCCCGAGGACGATGGCGCTCCGGCGCGGCGGCGGTCACACCGGACGACAACAGCCCGCGCGGACGACGCGGCGGCGGAGAGTACGGTAGGCGACGAGGCAAAGCGCGAGGAGCCGCTCGCACCGCGAGCGGACTTGGCACCGGCGACGGAACCGCGAGCGAACGTGGCTCCGGCAACCGAACCGGAGGCGAACGTGGCACCGGCGACGACCCCGAAGCCGGATGAGCCTGCGTAACGTCAACCGGATCGGCGCGCGCCGATTCGCCGACATCTGCCGCTTAATCCGTGAAGCCTATAGCACTCTCCGAATTCGTGTAGCGGGCACCGGGAGAAAAAATCTGCTTCACCGCTACACGAAAAGAGAGCTTGCTCTAGTCGGGGGAATGGCGCCGCCTAAGTCATAGGCGGGGCGGTGTATACGCAAGAGAATCAATGGACATTCGGCGCGATTCGCCGCGCCGCGAGCACGAATGGAAGGTACCGGAAGATGGCGACAATCACAGCCCAAATGGTAAAGGAGCTACGCGAGAAAACGGGGCTCCCCATGATGGAGTGCAAGGAGGCCCTGACGGAGTGCGACGCCAACGTCGAGAGCGCGATCGAATGGCTGCGACGAAAGCACAAGGGAAAGCTGGACGAGCGCGCGGATCGTGATACGGGCGAGGGTCGCGTCGCGGTTTATATTGATGAGAACAGGAAGGTTGGAGCGATTGTCGAGCTCCGATGCGAGACGGTTCCCGTCGCCAAGAACGAGATGTTCGTGGACCTGGCAAACGCGTTTGCGAGGAAGGTGGCGGACGGATCGGAGGCGTCGCCCGACGTCGAGGCGGTCAGGAATGACCCCGACATGGACGCGAAGTTCACCGAGGTCTTCGGGAAGATGCGCGAGAACATGAAGCTCGCCGGATGTCGCCGCGTCGAGGGGGCTCATCTGGCCTCTTATATACACCATGACGGCAAGAGCGGTTTGCTGTTGTCGCTCAGCAGCGAACCGAAGTCGGAGAAACCCGTTGCGGCCGATCTGTGCATGCACGCGGTGTTCACCAAACCCCTGGCCATCATGCGCGACGGCATCCCGGCCGAGGAGGTCGAGAAGGTGCGAGAGCGGGCGCGCCAAGTCGCCTTGGACGAGGGGAAACCGGAGCATATCATCGAGAAGATCGTACCGGGGAAGGTGAACGCCTTCTTCGCCGAGAAAGTGCTCTGGGAACAACTGCACGTGAAAACGGATGCGTACGGCAAGACAAAAGTCGGTGACGTACTCAAGCAGTCCGGTGTCGATGCGATCACCGACCTGGTCATCATGAAGATCGGCGTGTAGTCGCCGGGCGGGGGCCTGCGTGCCCCCTTATCTTGCGCGTCGGGCAAGCCAAGGAGCGCGGTCCATGGCGGAACCGAAATACCGTCGTGTTGTCCTGAAGGTCAGCGGGGAAGGGCTTTGCGGTCCTGGAAAATCCGGGATTGACGGCCAGGAACTAAGACGAATCGCCGAGGAGCTCAAGCTCGTTGTCGAGCTGGGGGTTCAGCTCTGCGTGGTCGTCGGAGGTGGGAACCTCGTTCGGGGCAGCGTGATTGCGAAGGATTCCCCGATCGAGGAGACGACCGGTCATTACATGGGCATGCTCGCCACGGTGATGAATGCCCTCGCCGTGCAGGACACGCTCGAATCCATCGGCGTACCGACGCGCGTGCAAAGCGCGATCGCCGTGGACCGTGTGTGCGAGACATTCATCCGTCGAAGGGCGATCCGTCACCTGGAAAAGGGTCGTGTGGTCATCTTCGCCGCCGGGACGGGCAACCCGTTCGTCACCACCGACACCGGCGCCGCCCTGCGATCGGCCGAGGTCCGCGCGGATGCCCTGCTGAAGGCGACGAAGGTGGACGGCGTCTACACAGCCGACCCCGTGACCGACCCGTCCGCCAAGCGTATCGAGCGGCTCACCTACAACGAAGTGATTGACAAACGCCTCGGCGTCATGGACGTCAGTGCCGTGGACCTGTGTCAACGAAGTGGCATCCCGATCATCGTGCTCGATCTGAAGAAGACCGGGAACATGCGGGACGTTGTCCTGGGCACGGGGGTCGGCACGCTTATCGATGCCGGATGACCGCCCGACGATGTGCGGCGGCCCGTACGACCGTCGGGCGGCCTGCCCGAATCCGACGGACTGATCCCGGCGAGGTCGCGGCGCGGCGGGCGTCGTCGAAGCACGTTGGAGGAGACCTTAGGAATGTCGATCTCAGTAATCGAGAAAGAGTGTTCCTCGAAGATGGCCAAAGCCGTGGAGTTCTTCAAACGGGATCTCCGGGGCGTGCGCACCGGTCGGGCCAGTCCCGCGCTGATCGAGCATATGAAGATCGCGGTTGCCTCCTACGGGAGCACCATGGTATTGCGAGAGATGGCCACCATCTCCGTGCCCGATCCCAGCACGCTTCTGGTCAAACCGTTTGACCCGGGGACCTTAAAGGACATCGAGAAGGGGTTGCAGACGTCGAGCCTCGGTGTAACCCCAATGAACGACGGCAAGGCGATCCGCCTTCCGATCCCGCCTCTTTCGGGTGAGCGGCGGCAACAGCTCGCTCAGCAGGTCAAGAAGATGGGCGAAGCTCAGAAGATCGCGGTTCGCAACGCCCGCCGGGACGCGAACAAGACCATCGACGTGGCGGAGAAGGCCAAGGAGGCGAGCGAGGACGAGGCCAAGGACGCCAAGGAACGCGTGCAGAAGACCACCAAGAAATACGAGGACGAGATCGACGCGCTCATCGCAGCCAAGAGCAAAGAGATCGAGGAAGTTTAGTGCCGTTTCACAAAGGTCGTTCCGCTTTCTTCCCCCCTTACCAAGACGGAGATAGCGGGGGGTCTGCTTCCTTCCCCCCTTACCAAGGGGGGACTGAGGGGGGTTCATGCAGACGGAGAAGAACCTCCCCCAACCCCTCCTTGTCAAGGAGGGGAGGAAGGAACACCATTGCCTTTTTGGAAACGGCACTATCTCGTAGCGTGGACACGGCCGACCCAACAGGTGTGTGGCCTCCGCCCTGCGGACCACTTGAGTAGTCACTGTCGCGCGACGGTGCAACAGAAAGCAACGGTGTTAAAGCCATGCCGGCAAGCGACGACAGGCCGTCTTTGAACTTCATCGAGGAGATCGTCGAGGACGATCTGAGAACTGGGAAATGGGACGGCCGGGTCCACACGCGGTTCCCGCCCGAGCCGAACGGGTATCTTCATATCGGCCATGCAAAATCCATCTGCCTGAACTTCGGTCTGACCGGCAAGTACGGCGGCAAGTGCAACCTGCGCTTCGACGACACAAACCCGATCAAGGAGGAGGAGGAGTACGTCGAGTCGATCAAGGAGGATGTCCGCTGGCTCGGGTTCGACTGGGAGGATCGGCTGCTCTTTGCATCGGACTACTTCGAGCAGATGTACGAATGCGCCGTGCAGCTTGTCAAGAAGGGCAAGGCCTACGTCTGCGACCTCAGCCCCGACGAGACCCGCGAATACCGCGGCACCTTGACCACACCCGGCCGAAACAGCCCCTATCGAGATCGCGGTATCGAGGAGAACCTCGATCTGTTTGAGCGCATGCGGGCCGGCGAGTTCCCTGACGGCTCGCGCACCCTCCGTGCGAAAATCGACATGGCCTCGCCCAATCTGAACATGCGCGATCCGGTCATCTACCGTATCCTGCGCGCGAGCCATCATCGCACGGGTGATACGTGGTGCATCTATCCGATGTACGATTGGGCACACGGCCTCGAGGACTCGATCGAACGGATCACACACTCGATCTGTACCCTCGAGTTTGAGAACCACCGTCCGTTGTACGATTGGTTCCTGGACCAGCTTGACGTGTATCACTCCCAGCAGATCGAGTTTGCCCGCCTCGAACTCACCTATACCGTTATGAGCAAGCGAAAGCTGCTCGAACTTGTCGAGGGGGGACACGTCAGTGGATGGAACGATCCTCGCATGCCGACCGTTTCGGGCATGCGGCGACGCGGGTATACGCCGGAGTCGATTCGCAAATTCTGCGAGCGGATCGGCGTGGCCAAGTTCAACAGCACGATCGACATCGCCAAGCTCGAGCACGCGGTGCGCGAAGACCTGAACAAGCGGTCCCGGCGCGCGATGGGCGTCCTGAAACCGCTGAAGGTCGTGATCGACAACTACCCCGAAGACCAGGTCGAGGAGCTGCACGCCGTCAACAACCCGGAAGACCCGAGCATGGGTACGCGAACGGTCCCGTTTTCCCGCGTGCTCTACATTGAGCGGGACGACTTTCGAGAGGACCCGCCGAGAAAGTTCTTCCGCCTGGCACCGGGCCGCGAGGTGCGGTTGCGGTACGCCTACTTCATCACGTGCGTGGGTGTCGTGAAGGACGAGAAAACGGGCGAGGTGACGGAACTCCATTGCACGTATGACCCGGCGACCCGAGGCGGTGATTCCCCGGACGGTCGAAAAGTGAAAGCGACTTTGCACTGGATCTCCACCGCCCACGCGATCGAAGCCGAGATCCGCCTGTACGATAAGCTCTTTGCAAAGGAAGACCCGGGCAACGTGGGACCGGGACAGGACTACAAGGACAACCTGAACCCGGATTCGCTGGAGGTCCTGGCGACCTGCCGTCTCGAGCCGGGCCTGGCCACGGCGAAACCGGGCGATCGCTTCCAGTTCGAGCGGCAGGGCTACTTCTGCGTCGACCCGGATTCGACCGACGACCGCCTCGTCTTCAACAGAACAGCCACCCTCAGAGACACCTGGGCCAGAATCCAGAAAACACAAAAGCAGTAGATCCAAGGAACGAATCCACGGAGAGACGGGGAGGAATGGGGTGGCTGCGCAAGTGGAGTGGAGAGGAACATCCCGGGCGCGATAAACGGGTCGGGGGCTCCTTTCGGGGGACGGATGCACCATGACCTATCAACGACGGGCTCCGGAACCGATAACCGATGGCTGACCGCCGACAGCTCTTTTCGAGCCCCACCGTCCCCTATTGGCTGCGATCCGACCGAGCCCGCCGGGTCAACCCGAAAATGTAAGAAACTTGACCTTATGAGGCGAATGCGATTGCTGGCTCGCCCGGTGTATTGGAAGCTGTAGCTGGTGCCACTGCCGACGCGTAGCGTGTCGGGACGCCGGAGCGGTCGGGCGGCAAGGATGGCACCGCCGGTCCGTCCAGGCGTTGACCACGACACCATAGCGAAGGAGGCCCTGGGGACCCTATCGGACGGTCCGATACCGAATCTCACGGCGTCGCAAGTGTGAGACGTCGAACCGGTAGCGTGGAGTGTTTATATGTCAACGAAGCGGTTACTTGCAACGGACTTAGACGGCACCTTCATTGGCGACGATGAGGCGATGCACCTGCTGTGGGATGCGTTGGATGCAAAGGGGATCCTGGTCGGGTTCTCCACCGGTCGACACCTCAAGTCGATCCAGGATTTCTACGGCGAGAGGAACGTCACCCATCGCGCCGACGTGTGCATCTGTATGGTCGGCACGGACATCCACTTCCGCGAGAGCGGCACTGAGACGGCGGCGTGCGGTGCGGTGTGTGGTTGCCGTGGTGCCACGGTCGGCACCGGAAACGCCGTTGCCACCGGCAACGCCACGGTCGTTGACAGTGGTTATCGCCTGGATGAGCGATGGCACGAGATCATCGGGCAGGAGTGGGACAAGACGACGGTCGAGGAGATTCTCGCCTCCATTCCCGAAGCGCGCATGCAGGATGCGGAATGGCAATCCCCCTTCAAGAGCAGCTACTTCCTCGAGGAGAACGTCGAGCAGCGGCTCGCCGAGATCCACCAGCGTCTGAAGGAGGCGGGGCTCAAGGCCAAGGTCGTCTATTCCGCCGGCAAGTTCCTCGATCTGCTTCCCATCCGCTCGGGAAAGGGCGAGGCTGTGCGTTACGTGGCCGAGTACCTCGGTCTTACGCCGCAGAACGTCATTACAAGCGGCGATACAGGCAATGATCTGGACATGATGCGGCCGGAGCTGGGATTCCGGGGCATCGCCGTCGGGAACGCAGCCGAGGAACTGAAGGCATTTCGGGCTCCCCACGTGTATCACGCCAAAGCTTTTTACGCGGCGGGAATCCACGAAGGGTTGAAGGTCCACGGGTGGCTGTGACTATAATCTCTGGGGACATGCGCGGGTGGGACCGGGGCCTTCGCTTCCTGTCTTGGGCCTGACACGCGTAGGGGACTTGTTGCGCAAGGGGCACTAGGATGGCAACAGTGAACAATACGAATAACGATGCAGCGCACGAGCGGTTCGTGAGCAGTGGACGAACACACGTTCTCCAGATTACCAACCACGGCGTACACGAATGGAAGGTGGTCCCGGGTTTGCCGGACACGGGGGGGCAGAACGTTTATGTCAACCAGTTCACCGAGGCCCTTGTCGCACAAGGCTACCGAGTCACAATCGCCAACCGCGGCGGCTATCCTCATCCCAAGACGGGCAAGATGCAGTCCGGCGTCGTGTACCACCCGTCGGGTTACGCCCGCATCATCTACGTCGAGGACGGCCTGGCCGAGTTCGTCCGCAAGGAGGACATGGATGCGCAACTGCCGAAGCTCGCGCAGGACCTTGGTCGCAAGCTCGAACGGGATGGTAGTACGTACGACCTGATCATCTCACATTACTGGGATGCGGGTAAGCTCGGCGCGATGCTCAACGCATCCCGGGCCGAGCGCGTAACGCACGTGTGGATCCCGCACTCGCTCGGGGCCCTGAAGAAGCAGAACATGGACCCGTCAACGTGGGCCGACCTGCGGATTGACGAGCGGATCGACCACGAACAAGAGCTGCTCGAGGCGCTTGACGGCGGCGTGGCCACGTCGACCGCCATCCGGGACACGTTCAAGAACGACTACGGATACGATGCACGTTACTTCCTCCCGCCATGCGTGGACGAGGAACGGTACCGCCCGCGCCAGGCGAACGAGCTTAAGCCCGTGTTGGACTTCCTCTCGGAGCAATCGGGGCTTAGCGTGGACCAGCTCAGGCAGCGCACGTTCGTCACCGAGATCAGTCGAACGGACAAAACAAAGCGGAAGGACGTGCTGATCAAGGCGTTTGCCCGGGTCAAGAAGCAGGTTCCCGAGGCGATGTTGCTCGTGGCGATCGATCCACACGCAGGTGACCTGCACGATTCGCTCTTGAAACTGATCCAGGATGAAGGTCTCGGGCAGGACGTCATCCCGCTCGGGTCCATCTGGGATGTGCTCCCGCTTCTCTACGGCATCACCGACGTCTACTGCACACCCTCGGTGATGGAGGGCTTTGGCATGAGTGCTCAGGAGGCGGCGGCCACGGGCAAGCCCGTCGTGTCGTCCAACCTCGTGCCCTTTGTGGTCGAGTACCTGTTGGGAGAAAACCCCGAGCACAAGACGATGGACAAGGACGGACAACCGGCGGATGTCCTGATCGGTGATGGCGGTATCGTGGTGCCCGCTGACTTCACGGAAGGCTTCGCCACGGCCATACTGCAACTGCTCCAGGACGACGACCTGCGCCGTCGCATGGGTGACAAAGCGCGCGACATCACCGTGCCGTACTTCACCTGGAAGCACCTGACGGAGAGTCTGCTGTCGGATCTTGGTGTGTCCGCCGAGAGGAAGGTGGGGAGTGTCTGAGGCCTTCCATGCACCGCACAAATCCCTGGTGGAGACACTGGTGGAGACCTGGGCGGCCCAGGGACGGGATGGGTTCCTGCTCGCTGATCCGGCCAGTGTGGACATGCTGGTCTCGGCGGCTGTCGACCGTCGTTGCGGCGTGACCTATCGTTTCCGCTGGATGCCGCATCGGGAGATTCGCGGCGATGTGAAGGAGCTGGAGCGGCGCGGAATCCTCAACAAACGCCGTGACCAAAGCAAGCTGTTCCGGGATCCACGTGATCCGCGCGGGAATCACTGCTTCCTCTGCCCGGAGAACATCGCCGAGTGCAACCCGAAGGAAGTGCTGATCCCGCTCCAGCTTGCCGATCAGGAGTATGTAGCCGGCGCCAACTTCGCATGGATTGAGCCGGATCACTTCACGGTTATGTCGGCTGAGCACGTTGATCAGGAGTATTCGCGTCACGTGCTCGAGGCGATGCTCGATCTGCACCTGCAAACCGCCGGCGAATTCCGCGTGCTGTTCAACGGTCCCGGCGCCGGGGCGAGCATCCAGTGGCATCGGCACTTTCAGATCACAACCGCGCCGCTGCCCATCGAGCGATTGCACCGGGACGAGGTGGACTACTACCCGACCGCTGTCTGCCGGTTCCCGCTTGACGCGCGCGGACCATCCTCCCGACCCCACGGCCGGCCGTCTTGCCACGGCCAGTTACTTTGTGACCGGGAGAACCTCTGCGATCCAGGCGCGGCGGGGACCCTGCGGTTTGACGGGCTCGAGCAGGCCCACTTCGCAGCCGAGCGCTGGCTTTCCGGCGATCCAGAGAACCGCAGCCTGAATCTCCTGGTCGCCACCGTGGGGGCCGGCCCGTGCATCTTCCTGTTCCCGCGGGATCAGCGATTCTCCAACGCCGATGGCAAGGGTATGGTCGGTGGCTTCGAGGTGGCGGGCGATTTTGTGCTCAGCGCACCGGGCGAGGAAACGGCGTTCCGCAACGCCTCGGTTGGCATCGCTCGCAACATCCTGAGTCAAGTTTGTCCGCCAGGCGGCAAGCCACTTTGCGACTGGATGCCCAGCGCGGTGGCGTGAGCAGCCTCGTAGCGGCCTTGGGAGGGTGCCCCGTCCTTTTCGTCAGAAAAGGGTGGGGGACGGATTGAGCGAGTAGGGTGGGCACCGCCCACCAAGAACATCGCCGCCGATGGTGGGCCATGCCCA
>CBDUZO010000115.1:0-10450 GCA_965371725.1 uncultured Phycisphaerales bacterium | reverse complement strand
GCACGTTCCGCGCCGCCAAGCCAAAATCGACAGGGGGTTCTTACGAGGGACTCAAGGTTGCCTTACGGATTCATGCGGAAGCGGGTGCGAAACAGTGCATCTTCGAGGTGGTTGCCGACGGGCGTTTCGATTTCGATCCCGCTGGTGGCACTGTTCAGCGTGGAAATGCGCAATGCCCGTTTTGCGCACAAATGGCTTCCGTCGATTATTTGCGGCAGGAATGCCGTGAAGGCCGTATGGACGCGACTCTTATGGTGGTCGTTACGACCAAACCCGGCACGACTGGCAAGCGCTACAGGGCATCTCACGACAACGACGAGAGAGTGTTTTCGGATGCCAAGCGCGCTCTGAGCTACGCAATACAGCGCTACGGCGAAGGTATCGTTCCAAGCGAGCCAATCACCAAAAATGCGAGGGGGCAGATTTCTCCGCCGATTTATGGGCTGACCAAATGGGGTGATCTCTTCAACGCTCGGCAACTGCTTACTTTGACGACTCTCGTGCGCCTGACTCGTGAGGCGGGCAAGCATTTACAGCGGATGCTCAATGCCGAATATGCGATGGGCGTGGAGACCTACCTGTCTTTTTTGGTTGACAAGCACGCGGACTACAACGCGACGCTGACGAGCTGGCATAGCCGGAATGCGCAGGTGCGGAATGTGTTTGCGCGACAAGCGATACCAATGGTATGGGATTATTGCGAAGCAAACCCGTTTAGCGGTTCCTCCGGCAGCACCGAAGGAGCAATTGGGGACATAAGCTCGTATCCGCCGTTGGCACACCCGCTCCGTCATGAGGATGTAGGAACGGTTGTCCACGGTTCCGCTTTGTCGCTCAGTCAGGTAGACAAATCGCTGGACGCCGTTATCACTGATCCGCCCTACTACGATTCGATACCGTATGCCGATCTCAGCGACTTCTTCTACATATGGCTGAAGCGTTCATTGGGCGAGCGATACCCTGAATTGTTCAGATCACCGTTGACGCCAAAAGGACAGGAGGTGATTCAGGCAGCGCAACGACACGATGGTGATCGGGGCCGCGCCGCCGCCGCATATGAAGACATGATGTTCGGGGCTTTCCAAGAAATGCACCGCGTCATGGGAGATCGGGGCGTGTCTGCGGTCATGTTCGCCCATAAGACTACGAGTGCTTGGGAGACACTGATAGGCGCTCTCGTCCGTGCCGGACTAACAGTGACGGCTAGCTGGCCGCTTCGGACAGAGATGAAGGCTCGAATGATCGCACGGGACACCGCCGCGCTTGCCAGCAGCGTGACGCTCGTTTGCCGCAAGCGTCTCGCCACGGCAGGCGAGGGATACTGGGACGATGTGCGCGACGAGCTTCGGCAGGTTGCCCGCGAGCGGTTGGACTTCTTCTGGCAGCAGGGGATTCGCGGGGCGGACTTCTTCATCTCGGCCATCGGCCCGGCGCTGTCGGTGTATGGTCGCTACGCCAAGGTCACGCGGCTGACGGGCGAGGAGGTCAGCGTCGGCCAGTTCCTCGACGAGGTGCGCGGGGTCGTGACCGACTACGCCCTGAGCCAGATTCTGCACGGGGCCAAGACCGGGCACGGCACCAGTGCCGTCTTGCAAGTCGACTCCGAGACGCGGTTCTATGTGCTGTGGAAGTGGAGCTACGCCGACGGCAAGGTGGCGGCGGACGAGGCGTTCAAGCTGGCGCAGGCGTTGGGCATCGACACCGAGGAGATGTGGGATCGCACGGGCGTGCTGGAGAAGCAGGGGCAGAATGTGCAGGCCCTGACGGTGGCCAAGCGGATGCGGATCAAAGACCTCGGCGAGCCGAATGTGGACGGCTCGCCCGCGACGCTGATCGACACGCTGCACCGCTGCTGCGCGTTCCGCGACAAGGGCGACACGGGCGGGCTTTCCGAGTACCTCGCCCGCAGCGGCCACGGTCGCAACGAGAAGCTCTGGACGGTCGCGCAGGCCATCAGCGAAGTCCTGCCCGACGGCGACAAGGAGAAGCAGCTATTACAGGGCCTGCTCAACCAGCGCGACAAGATTGATGAGGCGCTGGCGGAAGAGAGGTTGTTCTGATGCGTGGCGGATCGGACGGACATACTGGCGTCAGCAATCAGAAGGTGAATGAGGGAAACAACGGACACTTCCAATTCGTGCTGACCTACCTCAAGCAGGCGTCCGGGAATGGGGACTTCATCATTCATGCCCATTCGAACCAGTTCTACCTGAGCGGGCTGAATCCGTCGGACTTCTTGCTCAATTCGGGTTTCGCGCACTACGAAGGCAACTGCCCGTTTTTCTCCGAGAAGTGCATCTACACCGTCTTGGGGCAGGTTGAACGCGACGAGGACGGAATGCTCGACGAATGGCGCGTTCAGGGCATACACGAAGGGTTCAATGCCCTCGTGGCCAACTGTGACAAGGCGTACAACGCGGCACAGACCTACCTGACGACGGCGAGTCTGCTTGGACTGAACCCGGCGCTCGTCAAGCTCGTGGGAGAGCCGATCAAGATCACCGTCGATCCGTCGGCGATCCCGCCGTGGGTGGAGGATGTCAAGTTCCCGGCATTGAAGACGGCGGAAGCGGAGCGGGAGAAGGCGGTCGGCATCATCGACGACCTGTCAGAGTACCTCGTCCTGCTGTTCGGCGACGGCGATCAGCTTGAGATGGCCGTGGTGAAGGGTTTGCGAACGCTTGGACTCAAGGCGGAGCTATCGGAGCGCGGCGCGACCATTGATGTTCTCGCCGAGGTACAGGACGGCACAAGGAAATTCGGATTCGAGGTGACGGGTACGCCCGAAGGCATCAAGAAGAAGAGTAACAAGCTGGGGCAGGTCGTGGAGTTCGAGCGTATCAAGGAACGAGACGAGAAAACGATCCTGCTGGCCAATACTTTCAAGACGACGCCCATAGCGGAGCGTGCGGGCAAGGAGCATTTTACGCAGCCAGCCGTCGATTTCCTCACGCCCTATCCTGTGTTGATGATGACGGGTTGGGACTTGTACCGCATGGTCGGGGATGTGCTTGCGGAGAAGCGAAAACCGGATGAGATTGCCGAGTTGATACACACGACAACAGGCGTGCTTGAGTACGGGAAATGAGAACTGAGCGATTCTTATGGCGGATGTGTTGATCTACTGGCGGGACTACGCAGCAAACCGAGGCAGGTCACCCGGCAAGGCTTCCGGTCTACCGGACGACGGCGGCGTCCTCGTTTGGCACAGCAGTGCCAAGTGCATCGCCGAGTTGCAGCCCGGTGATCGGATGTGGATGGTAACATCCGGCAAAGGGCTTCGCCAAGACGCGGAGCAGGCGGCGTTCCTAGTTGGCGTTTGGGCGGTGCGCGAGGTGATCGACAACGCGGACGACGATCCGGCGTATCCCACCGACGACTATCGAAAACGGGTCGTGGCCGACCCGTCGGGATCGGTGATGCTCAGCGATCCGGTTCCCGTGGATCACATTCTGCGGCCCGCAGGCCGAGACAGGGCGGCATCCATCGGGCGGTTTCTACAAGGGCCTCGCGTTCTTACTGATGAGAAGAAACGCCTGCTGCGCGCGGCGGCGGGCGGCGAATTGGCAGCCGCATGGCTGAGGAGCAAAGCATGAGTACGCTGAAAGCATGGAGGCAGGTGGTTACGCCCCACGAGGATATTCGACGAGGCCGCTTCGACGCATCAGTGTTCGCGGCTGACCTCGGCGAGGTCTTGGCGGGCCGGGGCGCTGTGGATTACCGCGACCCGGCTGCGTTCTTCGGCAAGACCTACCTGACGAAGGGGTTGGCCGATTTGCTCACGGGCGTCGTGCGGCGGTTGGCGGGCCACAAGGACGGCGAACCCGTCGTGCAGATGCAGACGCCGTTCGGCGGCGGCAAGACGCACACGCTGCTGGCCATCTACCACCTGCTCAACGACCCGAACAAGGTGGCCAACCTTGCTCCGGTGAAGAAGCTGATCGCGGACGCCGAACTCAAGACGGTTCCCAGCGCGCGGTTGGCGTGCATCGTCGGCACGGCCATGAATGTCGCCAGCGACCGGACGATGTGGGGCGAGATCGCGCATCAACTCGGCGCTGACTCGCTCTACAAGCTGGTCGAGAAAGAGGACAAGGCCAAGACCGCGCCGGGGAGCAACCTGCTTGGCGAGATGTTGGAAAAGGCAGGCCCGTGCGTGATCCTGATGGACGAGATTCTCGTGTACCTCGTCAACGCGGAGAAGATCAAGGAAGGCGAATGGAGCCTGCGCGGCAGCACGATGACCTTCCTGCAACAGTTGACGATTGCGGTGGCCAACTGCCCACATGCGGTGCTGGTGGCGACACTCACCAGTCAGGCTTCGGAGTTTCTCGACACAGTGGGAGCAGAACGGACATACCAGTCGCTGGAGAAGGTGTTTGGGCGGGTCGAGAAGGTGAAGCTGCCAGTCGAGGGCATGGAAATCTACGAGGTGATCCGGCGGCGACTGTTCGAGGACTTGGGCGACAAGGCTGAGCATGAGCGCACGGTCGATGCGTGCTGGGAGAAGTACCGGGCGCTCGGCGATGATGTGCCGCAGGCCGTCAAAGAGCCAGCGTACAAGCAGAACATGCTGGCGGCGTACCCGTTCCACCCTGAATTGCTCACGATACTGTACGAACGGTGGGGTTCGATGCCCGATTTCCAGCGGACGCGCGGCGTGTTGAGGCTTCTCGCGTATGTCGTCAGTGATCTCTACAACCGCAAGGACAACGAGTTGCTGATCCAGTCGTGCGATGTAAACCTCGGCCTCAGCGAGATTCGCGGGGAACTCGTCAGGTACGCGGGAAGTGCGTTTCATAGCGTCGTGGATAGCGACATCGCCGGGCCGGACGCTAAGTCGCCGGAGATCGACCGATCCTTGGGCAGCGAGTACGCGAAGGAGTCCGTTTCGGAGAAGCTGGCCAAGGCGATCTTCATGTATTCGTTCAGTGGCGGGCAGCAGAAGGGGGCGACGGTTCCGCAATTACGGCTGGCCGTGCTGAACCCGGAGATGAATCCGCCGTTCATCACGGACGCGCTCGACCGCATGGCCAAACGGCTCTGGTTCCTATACGGCGAAGGTGGCCTCTACAGGTTCGAGGCGAAGCAAAACCTCAACCGCACGATCCTCGACCGCGAGGAGATGGTTCGCTCCGATCACGACCGCGTGCGCGACTACGCGAAGGGCAAGCTCAACGATATGGTCGGCGAGGCGCATTTCCGCGTTTTCCGTTATCCGCACGAGAGCCGGGATGTGGCCGACGATCCGAGGATCAGCTTGGTCGTGCTTGACTTGCATCAGACCGCCGCCGAGGGGGCGCTGCCGAAGGACACGGAGAAGTTCGTCAACGACATCGTCAAGCAGCACGGGCAGAGCTTCCGCAAGCACGCCAACACGCTGATCTTCATCGCGCCGGATGAGGAGCGGTCGGCGGAGATCACCGAGGCGGCGACCCAACTTCTCGCGTTGCAGGGGATCGACGAGGACAAGGCCACCAAGAAGCGGCTGACGCCGGAGCAGCTTTCCGATCTCGCCGGACGGCTCAAGGATGCCGAAGCTCGTCTGCCCGCCGTGCTTTCTCAGGTCTACCGTCATGTGATCGTGGCGACGGACAAGAAGGCACTGCGGGCGTTCGACATGGGTGTGTCAACATACGACGGGCGGACGACGATCAGCGACCGCGTATACAACACACTCAAGGACAACGACCAGCTTCTGGAACGGCTCGATCCGGCCCTGCTGATCGGAAAGAGGTGGAGCCTCTGGCCGGACGACGACCAGATGGTCAACGCCAAGGCACTGGCCGGGTACTTCACGCAACTCACGCACCTGCCCATGATTTCGGGATCGGGCGTGCTGCGCGAGACGATTGCTCGCGGCGTAGAACGCGGACTTTTCGCATACGCTCTTGGCGATGGCGAGACGCAGCAGTTCGACACGATCCGGTTCAAGGAATCAATGCCAGCCGATGATTGCGAGCTGAGCGAGACCGCGTGGCTGCTCCGGCCTGCGCTGGCGCTCGAACTGCTACCCAAACCGGAACCTGTCAAGACGGGGCCTGGCGCAACCGCTGATGTCGCGCCGACGACGGGGCCTAGCGGCGGTGATTTACCGGACGGCGAGGAGCCACCGCCACCATCAACTGGCCCGAAGATCGTCGAGGGCGAACGGCGATACGATTGGGTTCACATCAAGGCTCAGGTGCCGTGGGAGCAGTGGGGAGACTTCTACAACGAGGTCATCGAACCGCTGGCCAACGAAGGGGCCGACATTCGAGTGGATGTCAACATCGTGGCCAAGGGCGACGCCGCCATCCGCGAGAACACGGTCGAGTTCGGCATCAAGGAGTCGCTCTCGCAACGGGGCATCGATGCGGATGTGGACACGCGGTAGCGAACCGTGTGTCCGATTGACCATTCTGATGCGTGGCGCAGGTTTCTGTAAGCACGCAGCCGTACCAAACACGGTGCAGGCAGGCGCGCCAAACACGGTGTGAAGGGGACCGCCGACATGACGCTCAAGCAGATCGCCAACCCGCTGACCGAGCAACGCATACCCACCAAGACCGTGCATCCCACCGGCACAGCCATGAAACGGGGCGAATTATAGCAGAGCTTCTCCTTGCGCCTGCAGTTTGGCGTTTGCGGGCGGATGTGGTAAGGTATGGACATAAGTTCCGGGCGTCGGGGAGGACATCGCGGTGCCACACTCTTATCGTCAGAGACGCGTGCGCGATGGTCAGCTCACAGAACCGATTCATCCGCTGATCTTCGGATGCGGTGCAGAGGATGATGCACCCATCCCATCCTTCCATGTCGTCGGGATGAGGGTCGCGCGCGGTAAGAGAGTCCATTGTTCGTTGAAGTAAGAGGGCATACGACTCACGGGCCACGATCGCTTGGAGGCGGTAAGAGGTGCTCCCTCTACCAGGGCTACGAGAGTCGCTCCACATCGCAACAAGCATCCCTCGTCTACCCGCACCCACAATCAAATCAACTCGGACGGCGTTCAGGCTTGTTGCCGCGCAGCTCGCGTCGGCGTCTGCGATCGGGACCATAAAGTCACGCAGTTTCACGCGTTTGAATGGAGGACGGTACAGATGAACCTACGCAAGACTTGGATTCGAGTGCTGACGTTTGTGTCAGTACTGGCGGTGGTTGCCTCCCTCGTCCCAGTGAGCTTGGCGGCAGGTCCACGCCTGATGACGTATCAAGGGATGCTGACGGACGAGGGCGCTCCTGTGACTGGCGCGGTCACGCTGACGTTCGCGATCTACGATGACGAAACCGGCGGGTCGCTCATCTGGAGCGAGGCGGTCCCCGGCGTCGACGTGGTCGACGGCCTGTTTACGGTCGTGCTGGGAAACGAAGGGGGCAATCCGCTCCTCGACGACACGTTCGCCGGCGAGAGTTGGCTCGATATCACGGTCGACGGTAACACAATCCCCGAGCGACAGCAAGTCACACCCGCGCCGCAGGCCATCTACGCGGAGACGGCGGAGACAGCCGTTGAAGCTGATGCGGCACCGTGGACTGGTCTGACTGGCGTGCCATCCGGGTTCGCCGATGGCGTCGATGACGACAGCCTGAGTGAGCTGTCATGCCTCGAAGGAGACGTGGCCAAGTGGGACGAAGCCGCCGGAGACTGGGAATGCGCTGACGACATCGATACGGATACCGACACGTTGGGTGAACTCGCCTGTGCCGAGGGCGAGGTCGTGAAATGGAACGATACGACGGAGCTGTGGGAGTGCGCGCTCGATGAAAGTGGCAGCGACACGCTCGACGAAGCCTACGACGCGGGGGGCGCCGGCGCCGGAAGGACGATCACAGCCGATGCGGGAGCTGTGGAGATCCTCGGCCCGGACGGCCTCACCGTCAACGGATCGATTCAGAGCGGAAGCTCGATCACCATCAACGGCACCGCCGATACGATCACCGCATCCAGTGGAACGATCGACTTCGACGACGAAGACCTGGTTACCACAGGTACCGTCACAGCCGGCGCGCTTGTCGGTGATGGGTCAGGTCTGACGGGTCTCTCCTCGGGTCCTTGGGAGACTGCCGGAAGCGACATCTTCTACACTGCCGGGAGCGTGGGCATCGGAACCTCGGGGCCCGTCCTCCCGGCTGGCGATACGCTCGTCACCAAGTCCGCTACGCTGCCCACGCAAAGGTATGGTTTAGCCTGTGCCGCAGACCAGACCACGGGGAAGATCTACTGCTTCGGTGGGGGTGATGGGTCCAGTGGCCTCGACGAGATCGTTGAGTATGACCCGGGAACCGATAGGCTTGTTACCATGTCCGCAAGGCTGCCCACGGGTAGGTTCGGGTTGGCGTGTACCGTAAGCGCCACGACGGGGAAGATCTACTGCTTCGGCGGGCATGATGGCGTCAGCGGCACCCTCGACGAGATCGTTGAGTATGACCCGGCGAGCGATACGCTCGTCACCAAGCCCGGCGTGCTGCCCTCGGGACGCTGGAACTTGGCCTGCGCCACGGATCCCGCCACAGGGAAGATCTACTGCTTCGGCGGGTATGACGGCAGCTACCTTGACGAGATAGTTGAGTATGACCCGGCCACCGATGAGCTTAACACAATGACCGCCGTGCTGCCGTCGGGGAGATACGCGTTGGGCTGTGCCGCAGACCCGGCCACGCAGAAGATCTACTGCTTCGGCGGCTATGAGGGGGGAACCTCCCCCTTCCTCGACGAGATCATTGAGTATGACCCGGGTACCGATACGCTCGTTACCAAGTCCGCGACCCTGCCCTCTGAAAGGGAGTACTTGTCCTGTGCCGCAGACCCCGCCACAGGGAAGATCTACTGCTTTGGTGGGCGGGCGGGCACCTACCTCGACGAGATCGTTGAGTATGACCCGGGGGACGATGCGCTCGTAACCGAGTCCGGCACTCTGCCTTCGGGAAGGGTCGGCTTTTCTTGTGCCGCATACCCCACCACGGGGAAGATCTGCTGCTTTGGTGGGTTTGGGTTGGGGGGGCCGGGGGGGGCAGTTGACGAGATCGTCGAGTATCACCCACCCGCTCAGACGCTCCTGCAAGTGGGCGATGCCGGCGACGGAACGGGGGCGATCGCGAATACCTGGAGCGTGTTCAGCTCTCGGACATTCAAGCGCGACATCGCGCCGCTCTCGCCGGGTGACTACGAGGAGATCCTGGCCAAACTGAATGCGACCGACGCCGTGCGCTTTCGTTATGCCAACGACGCGCGGCGAACGCTGCACCTGGGCGTCATCGCGGAGGATTCGCCCATCGAAATCCTGACTCCCGGCGGCAAAGCGGTCAGCCTCGCCGACTACACCGCCTTTCTCATGGCGGCCATCAAAGCCCAACAGGGCGAGATTGAGACGCAAAAGGCGATGATCGAGGAGAAGGACTGTCAGTTCGCTGATATGCAAGTGCGTCTGGCGGAACTCGAACGGCTGATGGGCGAACTGCCCGGCGCGCAGATCGAGCAGGAGGTGTCCGATGAATAGCAGAGTATTGACGGATCAAGCAGATCGGGTTCCGCCCGTCTGGGTGCGCCATCCTCTGCGTAGGTGGACGGAGCCCACAGCGGAAGGATGCACCGGGGCTGCCTGCACAAAGCAGCCAAGAGGATGGGGCAATGACCTTCCCGACATGCTTGCTGCGGCGTTGGCTCTGACCATGTTTGTGTCAGCGGCGACTGCGCAGACCTATGACATCACGTGGTTCACCATCGACAGTGGCGGAGCGACGGAGGAGCTGGTCGGAACTACGCACGGCGTTGCCGGAACAATCGGACAGGCTGACACCGCGACGATCGAAGGTACGCGATACGCGATCACCGGCGGCTTTTGGGTTGTGGCGGGCGCGCCGCAAGCGGAGCCACCGCTACCGGAGAATAGCCTCGGCATCACGGATTGCACGATCGACGACGATTGCCCGCACGAAGCGAACTGTGTCGACGGAACATGCTATGCGCCGAAGCAGCGCTACATCTCGATCGCGCGGAATCCGGAGCAAGTCGAGCATACCGCGCGGAGAATAAGCCTCCAGGGCAGCGGTGCAGGCCCGTGGTGGGTGGGCGCACCGTACGAGGCGTCCGGGTTCACCGTTGCGAACGTTGTCGACGCACCCGTCTACGCCGACACCGACTTCACCGGCGATTGGCCGGACCTTGTCAACGTTACGGGTTGCGAGATCGCGACGAACCAAACCTACCTGGTCCAGGCGATTCCGATGGGTGCGGTGATCACGGAAGAAGCCAATTACTCAGCCGCGATTGCGCTGCACACGCCGGAGCTTTGGGGCGACGTCGTCTCGACCTGCACGAGCTACAACTGCCAGCCGCCGGATGGGGATGTCGACATTGACGACATCCTGGCTGCGATCGGGGCGTTCCAGTCACTGAACAAGAATCCCCTGACATGGTTCGACATTGCGCCGGCGCGGGACGACGACTACCCGAACCAGGAGGTCGACA
>CBDUZO010000114.1:0-11180 GCA_965371725.1 uncultured Phycisphaerales bacterium | reverse complement strand
TGACACAACTCGAGCGCCGCGCTGAACTCGTCCGTGCAGGCGTTCTGACGGCCGCGCTGCGGTCGACGTCAGTTGGAGAGCGGTCATGACGTCGCTTGCGGCTCATCGACGGCATTCTCGCACGGACGAACCCCGTCCCCTTCGGACATCCTCCCTCCTTTGCCTGATCGCCTTGGTCTGCCGATTCGACCCTCGGCGGGCCTTGGAGGAGTTCCACGGATACCGGCCTGTTTTCCGACTTCGCGGCGGGCGTTCTCTGCTCTTGGTTGAACTCGTGGATGCCCTTCGCGAGGAATATGCGGCCCGGAGGATCGCCGGGAATGATCCAACTGTGCTGGATCGGGCCTACGATCTGACCATCGACAAGTTTTCCAACTTATCGGGAACGCCTCGGCAAGGCTCGCCGGTGAAACAGAATGGTCCAGACTGCCGCTTATACTTCGGGGCTGCGCTCCATCATGCGGAGGCTTGGAGACGATCGCACCCATCGGCGGATGTTCTGCATGAGGAGACTGCCATCGCCAGGCACCTACAGCGCCTCGTGGTGCGCCACTTCTACCTTTCTTGTCTCGACGCAAAGCGGCGTGGCGATCGGACAAGAACACGCTATGCCTGGTCAGTCGGCGACGGTGTGATCTATGTCTGGCTCCCGTCCCGGCCGGCGCGGCACGGGTCCCCCCGGCCCTACCGACTATACGGCGCCCAATCGGGGAGGGCGTATCCGTGGCCGACCGCGTCCTCGGTTAATTGCGTCGTACCAACGACTACACCGACCGTGTCACCGGTCGCCTGTAACTCGGCCATATACAGGCTGCCACCGCCGGGAAGGTAGTAGTTGAACACGATCCTGAAGTCTGTCGGGGACATCCACATATTGCCGAAGGCGGCGGTCGTGCCGGCCAACAGGGCGTCGGTCAGAGTGGAGACCGTCATGCTCGCCACGGACACCGCCCGAACCTGTCGGCCGTCCTCCTCGTCACTGAACACCACGAAGTTGCCGTCGTGCGACCAGGAAATCTCTCGGTAGTGTGCGGTGCCCTGGCGGTCGTAGATAATCTCCTTGTTCGCTCCGCTGGCGTCCATCACGATCACGACTTCGTACTGCATTCCGATGCTGCCGACCTCTCCCACGCGGGCCTGGTATGCGATCTGCGATCCGCCGGGCGACCAGGTGGGCAAGCCCTCGCCGAGGGCGATGACGGCCGTCCCGTCCAGCAGCGTATGCGTTTCATCGTCGAAGGTGAGCTGAGCCAGGCCGGTACCGTCCTCGTTGATGACATAGACGTGGTTATCATACGAGTTGGTGAACGCCAGTTTGGGCTCGACCGGGGAACCTTCGGGCGTCGATGCGCTGAAGTCGGTCAGGTCCGCCGTCAGGTTGACCACGTTCTCGCCGGTCATGGCATCACAGCCGAAGATGTCGGCTCTGCCCGTCCCGGTGGTCGGGGCGCTGAGGAAGTAGACGCGCTCGCACTGGTAACCCAGGGTTGGCTCGTTCGTGCCGATCGTGTCGGGTTCCACTTCGACGATGTCCTCGCCGCTCTCTGGATCGACGATGACATAATGACCGGTTCGCGAGCCGGCCACGATCAGCGTATCGGGCAGCTCGTCACCGGTGTCGGCGACACACACGCCGTCGACGCAGATCTGCCCGGCGAGGCAGTCCGCGTCCGATGTGCACTCCGGCTCCTGACCGCCGCCGGTTCCCGTCCCAGGCGCCCAATCGGGGAGGGCGTATCCGTGGCCGACCGCGTCCTCGGTTAATTGCGTCGTACCAACGACTACACCGACCGTGTCACCGGTCGCCTGTAACTCGGCCATATACAGGCTGCCACCGCCGGGAAGGTAGTAGTTGAACACGATCCTGAAGTCTGTCGGGGACATCCACATATTGCCGAAGGCGGCGGTCGTGCCGGCCAACAGGGCGTCGGTCAGAGTGGAGACCGTCATGCTCGCCACGGACACCGCCCGAACCTGTCGGCCGTCCTCCTCGTCACTGAACACCACGAAGTTGCCGTCGTGCGACCAGGAAATCTCTCGGTAGTGTGCGGTGCCCTGGCGGTCGTAGATAATCTCCTTGTTCGCTCCGCTGGCGTCCATCACGATCACGACTTCGTACTGCATTCCGATGCTGCCGACCTCTCCCACGCGGGCCTGGTATGCGATCTGCGATCCGCCGGGCGACCAGGTGGGCAAGCCCTCGCCGAGGGCGATGACGGCCGTCCCGTCCAGCAGCGTATGCGTTTCATCGTCGAAGGTGAGCTGAGCCAGGCCGGTACCGTCCTCGTTGATGACATAGACGTGGTTATCATACGAGTTGGTGAACGCCAGTTTGGGCTCGACCGGGGAACCTTCGGGCGTCGATGCGCTGAAGTCGGTCAGGTCCGCCGTCAGGTTGACCACGTTCTCGCCGGTCATGGCATCACAGCCGAAGATGTCGGCTCTGCCCGTCCCGGTGGTCGGGGCGCTGAGGAAGTAGACGCGCTCGCACTGGTAACCCAGGGTTGGCTCGTTCGTGCCGATCGTGTCGGGTTCCACTTCGACGATGTCCTCGCCGCTCTCTGGATCGACGATGACATAATGACCGGTTCGCGAGCCGGCCACGATCAGCGTATCGGGCAGCTCGTCACCGGTGTCGGCGACACACACGCCGTCGACGCAGATCTGCCCGGCGAGGCAGTCCGCGTCCGATGTGCACTCCGGCTCCTGACCGCCGCCGCCCGATGTCACCGTCGCATTGCAACCGCCGATGGTCGCCGGCAGGACCAGCGCCACCCCAAGGCAAAGGATCATTGCTAACAATCTCGCCATCACCGACTCCTTAACTCAAAAGCTTCCGCCGAAAAGACACCTCCCCGGCCTCCCTACAAAGCGGGAGGTCGATTCGCCAAACCACCGATAGTCTAGCCGTCCACGTGCCATTGGCAACGCGGTCACAGTGCGACCCAGTCCGTTTGTTCGAGGGATGGGGAGTGGACTGCAGTAGACTACGCTCTTCCCCCGTCTAGCCGACATTTCCCATTTATCGGACCTCAAGCCGCCAGCGTACTCGGGCGAGCTGCCCGATTATCGGGTAGGAGGCGGGGTTGCCCCCGCCGTCCTCCCACACCACCGTGCGAACGGTTCCGTACACGGCGGTTCAGTTTGAGCGTGCCAATTGTAGTCGTTTCTGGATGAGGCTTACGAGGCCTAATTGGCTCAGGTAGCGAGTCGGGACCGCCCGGTTCATGTGGCTGGCGCCAGCATTCCACCAGGGACCTCGGCCGTTTGTCGCTGAGGTCCACGCCTGCTCGTGGCTCAGACCTCGCCGGATGAGTTCTTTCGCACGGGTCCAGTTTCGCTTCCACTGCCGCCACAAAATGGCACGCAACTTCCGGCGAATCCACTGGTCCAGTTGCTCAAAGACGTTCCGTACCTCTGATTTCCGGTAATACGACACCCAGCCGATAAGCACAGGGCGAAGGTCGCCGATCACGCGACGCAGACTGCGACCGCGACCACGGCGAAACATCTCCCGCAGGCGACCCTTGAATCGTTTCACCGATTCGGGAGCCACCTTGAACTTGGGCTGGAAGTGCATCGTAAACGTGTAGCCCAGAAACTTGCGTTTCCATGGCCGGTCCACCGCACTCTTGTCTCGATTGACCGTCAAACGCAAACGCTTCTTGAGGAAACGTTCGGTCGAGTCGAGCACCCGTTCTCCGGCACGGCGACTGCGAACGTAAATGTTACAGTCGTCGGCATAGCGAACGAAGCGATGCCCTCGACGCTCCAGCTCCTTATCCAGCTCATCGAGCAGGATGTTCGAGAGGAGCGGTGAAAGCGGTCCATCCGGGAGTTCGGCTTTCGCCAGCCAATCGTCGTTGACGCCGACGGCGTCATCGTCGTCGGGCATACGCGGTGGAAGGCGGCAGTGAAGCTCGGGCTCGACCGGGCCCCGGTCCATGTGGCCCGCGAACTGACGCCGGAGCAGGCCAAGGCATATCGGATTGCCGACAACAGGACCGGCGATCTGGCGACGTGGGATCTGGAACTGCTGCCGGGCGAACTGGCTGAACTGCAACAGCTGGACGTCGATCTCTCGCTGCTCGGCTTTGGCGAGGACGAATTGGCAAAGCTGCTCGACCCCGGCGTCAATGCGGGCCTGACCGATCCGGACGCGATTCCCGATCCGCCCGACGAGGCGATCACGCAGCCAGGCGACCTGTGGGTGATGGGCGACCATCGACTGCTCTGCGGTGACGCAGGAAGCAGCGAGGACGTCGGTCGCCTGCTCGACGGTACGCCGATCCATCTGGTCAACACCGACCCGCCGTACAACGTGAAGGTCGAGCCGCGCAGTAACAACGCGATCGCGGCCGGGAACAGTTCGTTCTCTCTGCTGAAGAGTCAGCGGTTGACCCAGGCGGTCGACGCGACGCGCGGCGGCAAGGGGCTGCATCACCACCAAGCGTTCGACGTGGCTCGGCAGGGTGCGAAGCACGCCACACATAAGAAGCTCCGCCCGAAAGACCGGCCACTGATCAACGACTTCGTCTCCGATGAGGACTTCGATCAGCTGCTTCGCGCGTGGTTCGCCAACATCGCGCGTGTGCTGTCGCCGGGCCGTTCATTCTACATCTGGGGCGGTTACGCGAACGTTGGGAACTACCCGCCGGTGCTGAAAGCCTGCGAGCTGTACTTCTCACAGGCCATCATCTGGGTCAAGGAGCATCCGGTGCTGACCCGCAAGGATTTCATGGGCAACCACGAATGGTGCTTTTATGGCTGGCGTGAGGGTGCGGCGCACGTCTATCTCGGCCCCAACAACGCGACGGATGTGTGGTCAGTCAAAAAGATCAACCCGAACGCGATGGTCCATTTGACGGAGAAGCCCGCCGAGTTGGCCGTCCGGGCGATGCAATACTCGTCTCGTGCAGGCGAGAACGTGCTCGATTTGTTCGGCGGCAGTGGCTCGACGCTTATCGCAGCCGAGCAGACGGAGCGTCGCGCGTTCCTGATGGAACTCGACTCACTCTATTGTGACGTCATCGTACAGCGGTGGGAGCAGTTCGCGGGGCGGAAGGCGGAGCGTTGCAAGGCAACGGTGACCTGATCACTCCAGGTCCCTGGTCAGTACTCGGAGGTACCCGTGGTAGGCGTACACACGATCGCGTTGTTTGCCGGTGGTCTCACGGAGCACGCGCGCCTCGGTAAGAGCCGTAATCGCCTTGGATGCGGTCGGCTTCGTTGTCCGGAGCAACTCGACGGCCTTCGCAAGCGTCACGATCGGATGATTGGGCAGTTGGTCGAGCAGTCGAATGGCCGGAATCGTCGCACCGTCGTGAGCGAGGAACTTCTGGCGGTCTTTACTGATGAGCGCGAACAGCTTCTGCGCGACAGATACGCCGTCATTCGCCGCCTCGCGCACGCACTTCAGGTAGAAGGCAGTCCAGCCTTCCCAGTCGCCCTCGGTGCGGACCGACGAGAGCCGTTCGTAGTAATCCCGCTGGTGCCGCTTGAGCGCCAGACTCAGGTACAGGAGCGGCGTCCGCAGCACGCCCCAGTACTCAAGCAGCAGCGTGATCAGCAGGCGTCCGATGCGTCCGTTGCCGTCCAGGAACGGGTGTATGGTCTCGAACTGCACATGCGCCAATCCCGCCCGTACCAGGGGAGGCAGCGGATCGTCGTGGTGAAGCCACTTCTCCAGCGCCGACATAGCGTCGAGTACGCCGTTGGGTGGGGGCGGGACAAAGCGGGCGTTGCCGGGCCGCGTGCCGCCGATCCAGTTTTGCGATCGCCTGACCTCGCCAGGCCGCTGCTCAGCGCCGCGCACGCCCTTCATCAAGCGCTTGTGGGCTTGGCAGAGCAGACGGGTGCTGAGCGGGAGGCCTCGTGGTCGCGACAGCTCGGCGCGCGCCCAGGTGAGTGCGTCCACGCAGTTGCAGACCTCCTCGACGTCTGCCAGGCGTTCGGTCTTCTGGGTCGCTTCGAACTCGAGGACATCCTGGAGCGTGGCCTGCGTGCCCTCGATCTGCGACGAGATCACGGCCTCCTTGCGGACGAAGCCGTAGAGGAACCAGTCGGGGCTTGGCACCATCGCGCCCGCAACGGCGAGCTGGCCCAGCGCGGCGTCGGCCTCGGACAGCAGGCCCGTCAGGTGCTCGTCGAGAATGAGCGCAGGCTTCCCGGGCGGCAGTGGGTTCGGTACGAACGCCCGGACTTGCTCGCCGCCGACGGTGGTCGTTTGGTAGGTGCCCGTGATTCGCCTCATGGGTGGTTCATCCCGCTTTCCCAGGGTCGCTCGCTAGTAAAGCAGTCTTATCCAGTGTCGGCCGTAAGTCAAGCCCTCTTTACTTGCGATGTGGTCGGTACCGAGGCCTGGGAGATTATGGCACCGGAGCAACGCCCCGGTCGGTGCCGAGGCGGCCCGGCGAACACACGACGGCGCGCGCCGATCCGACGTGAGCTCGGTTATCACCGTATATGGTGATGTCTGTCACCATTCCCAGGTATTTTCGCCAGATTCAAACAAAACATGTTGACGCAGGTCCTGCGATGATTCATACTGGGATTGGTTCCAAGAGTAGTCGTGATACGGAGAATGCAAGGATGCCATCGAATGGGTGGACCTCTCGCTTCCGAACGCAGCTGAACGACGTGATGCAGCGCCGGCGTCTCGGAAGCAAGGAGCTGGCCAAGGCCCTCCATGTTCATGCCAACACCATCGCGAGGTGGCGGAACGCGGGGAATGCTCGCGGGATCTCCGTAGACTCGCTTGTTGACCTCTCGAAGTTGCTTGCCATGCCCCCGGCCGTGTGGTTCCTCAAGTCCGCGGCCACGCCCGCCATCGAGGACGAGCTGCGGCGTGTTCTAGACTACGTTGAACATCTCGATGAGGCCGAGCTTGGGCACTTTCTAGGCCTCGTCGGGCGCATAATAGACTTCGCCGAGGATCGGTCTAGCCGGGTGAAAGGAGTCACTCGTGAGTAGGCGCTTCGTGGGAGTCGCATGTACCAGGCGGTCGACCCCACCGTGTGTCGGCCGCTCATAAGGAGACGCGTGGTGGACAAGGAGCGAAACCGGGAGATTGTGCCTCAACTCCTTCGTGTCGGGCACTATATCGCAACGATGGCCAAACGGGTTGGGATTCCCATCTCGAAACTTGCCCAACAGGTGGGCCTGACTACCGAGGACTGGCACGCTGTCGAAGAGGGGAAGCTCAGACTATCTTACTCAGCCCTGACGAAGATCTTGGATCTTCTGGGGATTCCCCTTGAGGCAGTCTTCAACGCCAGGACGGACGACTTCTTCCCCTTCGTCTGGTCAACATGGGGCAAGGATCCAGATGACCTCGAACCCGAGGAAGCCGATGAGGCCTATGGCGTTTATCTTGACCTGGGCGAGGGGTACAACCGGGAGGCCATGCCCCAACTCCGTCGGGTCGGCCAGCTGATCAGGGCCATGAGGAAGCGCGGCAGGAATCCCACACGGAAGCTGGCCGACAAAGTCAGCCTGACCATCCACGAATGGTACGCGATAGAGCAGGGCGCGCACAGGCTGCGCTTCTCAACCCTGAGGAGCGTCTTGGATCTGCTGGACATCCCCGTCAAGACAGTGTTCAGCACCAGGAAGGACGATTTCTTCCCTTTTGTCCGTCTGACCTGGGGCAGTGATCCTGGCGACCTCGAACCCGAGGAAGCCGATGAGATCTACGACCTCTACCTTGAGGTCCTTGAGTTTCGGCGCGAGCGATCGAAGGTCCCCGGTAAGTCGGGCGGAAACGCTGATAAGAAGGAGGATTAGCTCATGTCGCAGGCTCTTCACGGAGTCACAGATCCAACGTTCGAGGAGATTCGATCGATGGTGTGCTCCACCGTTCACTCGATCAAGCAGAGAATCACCCCAAAGATCTGCTCCCATTTTAACTCTGTCGCGCTAAGATTGGAGCAAGTCATAGACTGGTGCAACCGGAACCCGGAGATCGAGCACTGGGATCGTCCGTTGCCTACCAGTATGAAAGGGCTGACGATCTACGAGCAGGGCACCTTCATTGTGGTCTGCAACGCCAAGGAGAAGGACCCTCTGGTCCGAGTGAAGATCATACTTCACGAAGTTGGGCACTATCTCCTTCACCGGCGGTTCCTCGAAAGTGGGATTATCATCCGGGCAGGCGGTGAGTTTTTCGCGGATAACGTCGAGAAGGAAGCGAACCTTTTTGCTCTGATGGCGATGGTACCCGACCGCGAGGTAAGGGCGATCTGCAGTGAGTACGAGGGATTCGAGGACTGTATCCCACGCCTCCAACGCTCTTTCATGTTTACCCGGGAGGAGGCCGTCGTGCGGCTCGCTGCCTTCGACGGGAAGCTTCGCAGAAGCTCGTACCCGGAAATGTTCGACCGCTTCATTGGGGATCACGGCGGATCATGACCAGCGTGGAACGGCATTGCGGCTGGTGGAAGAACACAGCCCGGTCCAGGCTACTCCAGGCGGGTGTCGCGTTCATCGTGGCAGTCTTGTCGGGCATGTACTTGCATCAGCGCTATGCATCTGTTCCCACCTTGACCTACGACATCCAAACGCTTCCCTTCGAGCCACTGCTCGGCGGTCGTAAGTCCGTGATCACGATCTTGAGCGTAGCGAACGAGAGAAACGTCCCGCTTACAGGCGTGGAATTGAGGGCGGAGTTTGCCGGCGAAGTCTATCACTACGGGACTACCGACCAAGGTCGTGCCTTCATTCAGATCGGCATCCCGACTTCGGATGCAAGAACCGCCGTGTGTGGTAATCTGGGTAGACTGCCTGTTGGTAGACGACTTTCAGTGGGCGTGATCTCCAGCGGGCCGTTGACAGGTGAACCAGAGGTTATCAGCAACGAGGTCGTCGGTACGCGCACGACCGCTCGAACGGATTCTCCAACCGCTTACAGAGTCCTTGTCGTCGCCGTCTGCGTACTCGCGTTGTCCGGGGCCATCGGCTACCTCCTGCTGCTCTTCATTCGACGGGCCACAGCGACAACGGAGTGGACGAGGGCTCTGGCTGAACACGCGCTGGCGCACCGGCGTGGATCCCCGACTTCGATGCGTTGTGGATGGCCATCGTGCCGACCATCTCGACCAGCCAGGAGTACCGACTGAGCGTCGTGTCAACGCCCGGACCGCGGGCGGGCGTGTTCCATCGCCTGTGGAACAGCGACGACGACGCATGGTCGCGCCACCGGGTGAGCATCTACGACGCCCGGGAAGGCGGGGCGCCTCATGACATCGACGCGTTGCGGGCTGCCGTTGCCGACGAGGCCACCTGGCGGTCAGCCTATGAGTGCCAGTTCGTGGACGAGTCGCACGCCTTGCTGCCCTACGACCTACTGTATGCCCGGGTCGATGACGCTCTGTCCTACCATCTCAACATGAAGACCCTGTCCGAGGCCGGTGACCTCTACGCCGGCTACGACGTGGGCCGCAAACACGACCTATCCGTCCTGGTCGTTCTCGAGAGGCTCAAGGAGGGGTACCGCTGGCGCGGTGCCGTTGAGCTTCAAGAGTCGCCGTTCGACGAGCAGTTCGAGCTGCTTACCAGTGTGCTGAATGAGCGTGGTCTGCGGCGGCTGGCGATCGACCAGAGTGGCCTGGGGATGCAGCTCGCCGAGCAGCTCGTGCAGCAGTACCGCTCCCGGGTCGAGCCGATCACGATGACGGCGCCGGTCAAGGAGTCGCTGGCCTCGCGCATCCTCGCGGTCTTCCAGCGCGGCGATGTGTCTATTCCCGACCACCGGCCACTGATCGAGGACCTGCACTCGATGCAACGAAGCGTGACGCTCTCAGGCAACGTGCGGTACGCTGCTCCTCGAGAGGCGGGCAGTCACGCCGACCGCTGGACAGCCCTTGCCCTTGCCCTCGATGCCGCCGACAAGGCCCCGAGTGTCGGGGGGACCGTGGTCTATATTGGTGGCTCCAGCCGCCGCCGGGAGCTGAGGAGGATCTAAATCAGGCTCTAATTCGATGTAACGTCTGAATCCCGAAGTCTCCCCGGAGATTCTCAGCCGTCGGACGCTGCGAGGCCATCGCAAGCGCCTTGGGACAGACATCCGACCCCGCCCTTGTCGCATCTCGCATCAAAGGACAGATTGGCCATAGAGTTACGTTCTTGCCGGGGTGGCCCCCCCGAGGTAGCACTGAGTTACGCTTTGCGTGGAAAGCGTAGCTCAAGAATGCCAGGAGGTGGCCCATGCTCAAGAGAACGGTTCGAATTGCGCGAGACGGTTCCAAGTCGCGCCGCCTTTCGGAGGAGGTTCCAACCCGTTCGAGGCGCCTGGCGCGCGACCGGCTGCCCGAGACCCCTCCCGGTTCGAAACGTCGCTCGCGCCGCCTGCCACCGGAGGTTCTCACCGACGCCGAGGTCTGTGCCCTTATGCTGGCGTGCAGCCGCTACGCGCCGACGGGAGTGCGCAACCGGGCACTGATCGCCCTGCTGTACCGCACGGGCCTGCGAATCAACGAAGCCCTCAGCCTCCACCCCAAGGACCTCGAGCTCGCCGACGGCAGCGTTCGCGTGCTCAACGGGAAGGGCGGGCGATCACGCACCGTCGGCCTGGATCCCGGCGCCGCCGCCATCATCGAACGATGGCTCGACGCGTGGTCACACCTCGGCCTGGGCGGCCGCCATCCCGTCTTCTGCACACTCCGCGGTCACGCCATGGCCGCCGCCTACGTCCGCGTGATGCTCAAACGCCTCGGCTGCCGGGCCGGTATCGACAAACGCGTCCACGCACACGGCCTCCGCCACACGCACGCCGCCCAACTCCGCGCCGAAGGCGTCGACATCGCCATCATCTCCCGCCAACTCGGCCACTCCAGCATCACCACCACCGCTCGCTACCTCGACCACCTTGCGCCGACAGCCGTCATCGAAGCGATGCGCCGTCGAAGCTGGATGGAAGTGTAGGCTTCTGCTGTTTGAGTGCTGTTTCCCACGGTACGACGCGCGGACTTGGCGTCGGCGGCGTACGGCCGATCTCCTCTATCGCTCGACTCCGCCATGGTGGCTCTGGGCGGGCAGCTACGATGTTTCAATCAGGACAAAAGGGAGTGCACGCTGATTTCACAGGCCTCCCGGGCTGTTGATTCGGCACGAGCATGCACAAGAGGGCCACTAGTGCTTTGTCACAGCTTAATGTTCGGGTACACGGACTTCAGTTTGCACCT
>CBDUZO010000113.1:0-12322 GCA_965371725.1 uncultured Phycisphaerales bacterium | reverse complement strand
TCCGTCCCCCACCCTTCGCTCCGCGAAGGACGGGGCACCACGCTACTCTCATTCCCTCCCTACGGGACGAGGCGCGCGGCTGTCACAGGCAGTCGCCCCACACGTATCACACACGATCCTTTCAAACACGCCCCAAAGCGGCAGAGCCTTTGCAATTCACACCACCGGAGGCGGTGGCTTAACGAGGAGTTAAAATGCCCGCAAGCGGTTCAGCTCTCTTCCAAGCCAACCGTCCTCAAAATCCCGATACACCTCGCGGAGGATCGCATCATCGAGCTGCCTGCTCAAGTACGTGCGCCCCTCGTTGAGCGGTTGGGGATAGGTCTGCAGCGGACGCCCGTCCATGATGTTGCGCACGACCTCGCATATCAACTCGGTACCCAACGCCACTACACGGCAGAAACAGGTCTCCGGTGTATCGCGGCTGGTCAAGCACGGATGCGAGCGGCGCAGGATGGGGCCGGAGTCGGCGCCGGGGGCGGTGATGTGCACCGTCGCCCCAAGTCCGTCGAGGTTGCGGTGGTACAAGGCCCATTCCACTGTGTTCGCCCCTCGATACGTGGGTGACCATCCAGCGTGCTGGTTGATTGCCGCGCCGCGAGCGGCAGCCAAAAGTTCTTTCCGGTAGAGCGGACCGCCCAGCGACAGGAAGAAATACGGATCGAGCTTGCGGATCGTCTCAAGAAACTCCGACCCGTTTGGCTCAGCCACCTTGACGGGCGTTGCTCCTGTTTCCTGCGCAAGCTGCTCGACCTCTTCGGCAAAGAGCATGCGCTCGGCCTGTTCTTGCCTGATCCGGCGTAGCGCTCGGAGCTTCTGATGGCGACGTGCCGCCACGCGCGTCGAGACCGCCTCACGGTAGATCCGCGGGTTCAACGATGCGAGCTTGCGGAGCTTGCCCGCCACGCGCGACGATCGGGATGGTGCCGGTGTGGCTTTGGCGCGGACGGCGGGCGGACCATACTCATACTGAAACCACCCGATGACCAAGTCCCCGAATTCCTTCCGGATCCGATAGGCAAAACGTCTGTGTCGCAGAGCACCGCCCGTGATCAGGACGATGGTGTAGCGATCGGTCTTCGGGAACTCGATGGCCTGTGGGGCAAGTTCGCGTGGGATCACGTGCGTCCTCCCTGACAACTTCACGTCCGCGCACACGCCCCACTTCCCCGGACAGCGGAAAGGCTGGGGGTGCGATGGCCAAGAATACTCGATTCCAGCCCGAAACGCGCCCGGTAGATGGCGGTTTCCGGGTTGGACGGGTTCACTCGGACCGATCGACTTTGCGTCGCGCGACCGCCGTAGCGTAACCCGCGCCCGGCGCCGTGGATCGTGCCGCCACGGGGTGAACCGGTTGACAGGGCTGCTCCGCCGCGTCGCGAGCCCATCCAACGTGGTTCTACAGGCGTCCGTCCCAGCGTCCGAAAAGATTATCGGAGTCTGCAGGCGGGCTACGCGCGCCGGGACCGGGATGGGAATCCGGCCCGGACTGACCAACGACCACGAACGAGAACGGACGTATGGCCAAGACACAGGCGTGGAATCAGCCGACGATCACGACGAAGTCGTCCCCGGGAACCGGGTGGCGTCTTCCCTGGTGGGCAGCGGCGTGGTTCGCCGCGTTGATGATTCTTACGATCGCGGTGCGGTTGGCTGAGCCGCCGACCTGGGTCGGCTCGGACGACGTGTCCTATTTCTCAGCGGCTGAGCACGTCGCGGCCGGTGAGCCCATCCAGCGGCTGCACCATCAGTACTCCCGGATGGCAATCGTCGCACCCACCGCCCTCTCGATCCGGCTTTTCGGAGCGAGCCCCGTGACGGTGGCTCTTCCACAGTTGGTCGCGTCGATTCTCTGTGTCGCACTGGTGGCCGTCTTGGGACGTCTCATCTGGGGTTGGTGGGAAGGCTTGTGCGCAGCCACGATTGTCTCGGTGCTTCCCTACTATCTTGCTCTGTCGACGGTCGCGTATCCGGATACGATCGCGTGCTTCTTCGCGTCGTTGGCAGTGATGCTTGCCTTTGCGGCGTACAAGGTGGAGCCGTCGCGCCGGCGCAACCGGCTTGGGCTTGCCTGTGGGCTGGCGTTGGGCATGGCCATGTCAGCCAAGGTGTTCACGGCTACGGGCGGCGTGGCCATTCTTCTGATCGCCGCGATGCGAGGGGATGACCCGTGGCGGAAGCGCGTGGGTTGGCTGATGACCGTGGCGCTCGCTTCTCTGGCGGTGCTCGTCGCCGAGGGGCTCTTTTACGCATGGGCGGCGAACGATTTCCTCTATCGCTTCCACGCGCTGTGCAGGCTTCAGACCAGTGAAACGTACTTCCCCAAGGCCGGGTTTCTCGAAGCTGCCGGTGTCGGCCGGTTGATGTTGGATCGGCTGACCATGCCGCTCAATCCCGGTCTGTGCGGTTGGGGCAGACTTGGTGCGCTGTTTCTACCGTCCGCCTTTGTCGTGCTGCTCTTCAACCGCCGTGGTCGCCCCCTGGCGGTCTGGGCGCTGGCCACCTATTTCCTCGTGGCGTTTATCCCCGTGAGCTTCCACAACGGTCCTCAGCCCTACCCGATATTCCACGGCCGACACATCCTGCCGTCGTGCATTCCTTTCGCGCTGTGTCTTGCATGGCTGGCTCGTCGGGCGGCGGGTCTCGTAACCCGTGAGACCTGGATTCGGCGCGCCTGGCCGGTTGTATTTGCGGGGATTGCGGTTTCCTTCCTCGCCACGGACCACGACGTAAGCGGGTTCCATGATCGCCCGACGGCGCGCATCGGACAAGCCATCGAGCGGATGGTCGCGTCGGGCCGTTTCGAGGGTGATCGTGCCATCTTTATGACACCGGCGACCTACTGGCGCTATCGGATTCTGTTTCCGCCTAAGATCAAAGCGCGCCTTCGTGTCGCGGTCGACGAGAATGCGCGGGACTGGTGGCGATACGCCTGCTATGACATTGCCTCGCGCGAGGAGCCTCTGCCTCCGCCGGAGCGAGCCTACCTGCTTGCCACGCCGCTGCAACTGTCGGGTCAGTCCGAGTGGTGGGATTACGGCGTACCGCTCCCCGCCGATCGGCTCGGACCCTGGCAAAGCGCGCCGCCGATCGTGACCATGGCCCGCGTGAAGGGGGTGGGGGTTCGCCCGGTCGATGGCGAGGGCTCCCGCGGAAAGGCGATTCTCACGTTGGTCACCGCCGCGCCGCCCGACGGGCCAGGCGTCGAGGTTGCAGCCGCCGGGACGGATCGAGCACAAGGCCCATGACTCCGGGCGCGGTCGTTGAAGGTGTGTGAGGTGGAGCCCGATCAACGACCACAATTCCCAAACTCAAGGGACGTTCCCTGGAAACCGATAGATTATCGGATCAGCAGGAGTGCGCGCCGGCGGCGCGATGACTGCACTCTCCGAATCTGCGTAGCGTTGCCTGCATGATACGGGAAGTCACACGTGACACGGATGCTCGTTGACAAACCGATGGCCGAGCCCGCCGCCCAGCCTGGTGTGGGCCCCGCGCTGAAGGTGCAAAGGCCTCGCCGCAAGTGCGGCGGCGTTACGGTTATCATTCCATGCCACAACGAGCAAGGGAGCATCGCCGAGACGGTACGGGTGATCTGGAGCACGCTGTCGAACGCTCACAGGCCTTTTGAGGTGATCGTCGTGGACGACGGGTCCACCGACCAAAGCGTGAACCGGCTCGCGCCCTACCGCACATGCCGCGAGCTGAAGATCATCAGCAACGCGCAGAATCGCGGATACGGCTTCTCGCTCAAGCGCGCGATCGGACGGGCCGCCTACGAAACGATCGTCATCACCGACGCCGACGGTACGTATCCCAACCAGCGCATCGCCGAGATGATCGATCTGATGGACGGCGCGGACATGGTCGTCGGTGCGAGAATCGGACACCAGGTACACATGCCGCTCGCGCGCAGACCGGCAAAGTGGTTCCTCAGGAAGCTGGCCGGCTACTTGGCTGAAACGAACATCCCCGATCTCAACAGCGGCTTTCGCGTTATGAAGCGAAGCCTCGTCCATAAGTTCAAACGCCTTCTTCCCGACGGGTTCAGCTTCACCACGACGATCACGCTCGCGCTGCTCACGCACGGGTACGAGGTGCGCTACGTCCCGATCGACTACGGCAAACGCGCCGGGCGTTCATCGATCCGTCCGATCCGCGACACGATCAACTTCCTGAACCTGATCCTGCGAACGGTGATGTACTTCAAGCCGCTCAAGATTTTCGCACCGGCCAGCGCGATCATGTTCGCCCTGGCCATCACCGTTGCGCTGATCACGAAGTTCGTCTACGGCGCGTTGGCGGATGTCACATCGGTGACGCTGGCCACCACGTCGGTGCAACTGCTGGCCATCGGCCTGCTCGCGGACCTGATTGACAAACGCTCGCCGACGCCGTCATGAGAGGTTGACCGAATCGTGCCACCGCCTGTTGACAGTGCGTCACACCAGAGTACCGGCATGGGGAGCGACCCCGATCGCCGCCTGCGCGTGTTGCTGATCAACCCGCCCCGGTTTCACGAACTGATCGGCAAGAATCCGGCTATCGTCGAGGAGCATCGTGGTTTCAATCCTCCGCTCGGTATCCTGTCCCTGGCAGGGTATCTCGAGAAGCATTCCTCGTTCGCGCTGGATGTTCTGGATGCCCAACCCAAGGGTTACCCATACGGCGAACTGGAGGCGGTCCTGCGGGACCGTCAGGCTGACGTCGTCGGCATTACCGCGATGACGTTCACACTGATCGACGTGCTGAAGACCGCGAATCTCGTCCGCCGCGTTATGCCCCACGCACGGATCATCCTGGGCGGCCCTCACGTACACCTCTATCCCGACGAAACGATGCGTCAAAAGGCCGTGGACTTCCTGATCCAGGGTGAGGGCGAGATTGCGCTGCTCGAACTGTTGAACAACATCAACAACCCGCCCGCCTGGTGTGGAATCAAGGGGTTGGCCTATCGGGATTCAGGTGGGGGGATCGTCAACAACGGGATCGCTCCGAGTGCGAAGAACCTCGATGCGTTGGGCATACCCGCACGCCATCTGCTCGACGTGAACGATTACACGTCGCTGCTTGGCAGAAGCAACGTGATTACGACGATGTTCACGTCGCGCGGGTGCCCTTTTCGATGCACGTTCTGCGACCGGCCTTACTCACCGGTTTTGAGTGGGTTTCGATGGCGAAGCGCCGCCCACGTGGCCGACGAGATGGAGGTTTGCCTCTCGTTGGGGATCAAAGAGGCGTTCATCTACGACGATACGTTCACCATCCGGAGGGACCGCGTCTTTGAGCTGTGTGACGAGATTCGCCGGCGCGGAATCGAGTTCCGTTGGGACGTCCGTGCCCACGTAAACACGATCACCCCCGACCTGCTGAAGGCAATGAAACAGGCGGGGTGCGACCGCATTCACTACGGCGTCGAGTGCGGCAACGACCGGATGCTCGAGGTCATCAGGAAGATGACGACCGTCCGAAGGGTGCGCGAAGTCGTTTCCGCCACAAAGAGCGCCGGCATCGAAGTCCTCTGCTACTTTATCATCGGGCAGCAGACGGAAACCGCGTCCGACATTAACGATACGCTGAAGCTCTCGCGCTCGCTGAAGCCCGGCTTCGCCCACTTCACCATCTTTTGTCCCTACCCGGGCACGGAGATCTACCGCAAGGGTCTTGAGACGGGGATCATCAAGCAGGATGTCTGGCGCGGGTTCGCGGAGAACCCGACGGAGGATTTCGAGCTGCCCGTCTGGGAGGAGAACTTCACACGCCGTCAGCTCCAGGAAATGCTCGTGAAGTGTTATCAGTCCTTCTATCTCAGGCCCACCTACGTCGCACGCAGCGTGCTTCGCGTTCGCGGGTTCGGTGAACTGCGGCGGAAGGTGCGGGCGGGATTGAGTATCTTCGGCATGAGCCCGACCCAGAAGCTTACCGACCGCAGGAAGACCATCGTCGGCGTGGGCGCGGTGCCAAAGCGAGGCATCGAGCCCCCCCCGGTGGATATGGCGATTGAACACGACGTATGACAGCTGACGCGTGTGACATCCAATTGGAGCAAAAGCGGTTCTGGGAGAATAACCAGAGCCACCGCCGCCGTCCCGACCATCCCGTGATCCGGGCGATCTACGAGCCTCGCGCGCGTTATGTGCACAGGCTTGTGAAAGGGATCGACAAACCCTGCGCGCTCGATGTCGGGTGTGGTGTCGGGGTTATGGCACACCACCTCAAGAAGCTTTTTGACAGGGTTTGCGCCGTCGATTTCAGCGAGGCGATGCTCAAGGAGATTCCCCTATGCGATCGCGTGTGCGCTGATGCTGCACGGCTCCCATTCGCCTCCAACTCCTTTGACGTAGTGGTTAGTTCCCACCTTCTGCACCACATGCCGCCCGAGGCGCGTCGCCAGGCCGTTCGTGAGTTCGCAAGAATCTCGCGCGGGTGGGTCGTGCTCTACGAGCCAAACCGCAACAATCCGGCCATGCTGATGTTCGGGCTGCTCAAGAAGACGGAGCGAATGAGCGTGAGATTCTCGCGCCGGTATATGGTCCGCTTGGCCCGATCTGCCGGATTGGATGTGCGAACGAGCCGGGCTGGAGGAACGATCCTGCCGAACAAGACGCCTACATCATGGCTTGGAGTTGCCCGCGCGTTCGATCGCCGGCCTTTCAACCGCCTGGGTTTCTACACGATGGTTGCAGCCAAGGTGGCGTGCTGACGCGCGACCACGGGCGCGGACGCAAAAGCAACGCCCGCTCAGCCTCGTGATTCGAAGGGGAAGGTGTCCCGAACCCAACCGAGGTTCCGCAGGCGTTGTCGCGGCGAAAGGTCACCCCCTCGCCTCATCCCTTGCGAACATCGTGTCGACAACGTTCGCTATGTGGTAGCAGCGGCGAACCCTTCACGGAATGGAGGTGGTTTCCGGGACCGGCGTTCGGCTCGAGATCGCGTGATCGTCGAGGTCCGACTCCGTTGCCGGTCGTACGTTCGGATCGTCGCTGGAGCAAACCATCCAACCATGTCTGTATAGGATCAAGCCGGCGGAATCTGACACGACCGGTGCTATTTCCGTCACGATGGTCCGGTGCTCGCCGCGCGGCCCGGTCGGGCAACCTCGGTTGCACCATCACTTGACTACTCCGGTACACAGTGAAGAAAGCGGACTTACACAGCTCGGTGGAGCCCGATACGACCTTGTGTTTACGGAGCGGATCCGCGACAATGCTCCCACCCATGACGTCCGGCGAAACGACGCATCTCACATTACTTTTACGCCTTCGCGACCGGTCGGACCAACTGAGTTGGGACGAGTTCCACGATCGTTACGGCGAGTTGCTCTACCGGTACGCGCGTGGCCGGGGCGCCTCACATGCCGACGCCGAGGACGTCGTCCAGGAAGTCGAGATGTACCTCTTCAAAGCTATGGAGGGCTTTGAATACGACACTCGTAAGGGTCGCTTCCGCAGCTACCTGCGCTCGGCGGTCGTCCACGCCATGGGGCGACGGGCCGCGAAACGCGCGCGGGAGCGCGCCGGCCTCGATCCGCGCATCCTGGACTACATAGCCGCGGAGAAGGAGGCCACCATCGACGGGCAGTGGGAACGCGAGTGGCGTCTGCACCGCCTCCGCTGGGCCTTGCGGTCCGTGGCGGATGAATTCGAGGAGAAGACCCTCCAGGCGTTTCAGCTCCACGCGCTCGCCGGGCTTAGCGTGGACGAGACGGCTGAGCGTACCGGACTCAACAAGGCCAGCGTCTATCAGGCGAAGTCGCGTGTGCTTAGGCGCGTGAAGGAACGCCTCGATACCCTGGATCCTGACAAAGACGTTTAGACAGCCGATCTTATCGGACGATTGAGCCAACACGACGCCTCTCCGCAAGCGTGGGCCTCACCGTGCGCGACCGGCTCGGGCGGGTTCGCAACCGTGAGCGAAAAGAGCGCGAGGAAGACAACAGTAAAGCTGTCAAGGATTGCCGGAAGCCGTCTAGTTGCACTGGGGAAGACTGTGTTCAGACAGAAGAGGGTGAATCGGTGGTCAGACTGATTTGTCCATCCTGCCACACCCAGAGTGATGTCATGGTCGGTAGCCCTGACATGCGGTGCCAGACGTGCGGACGGATTCTGCCAACGGCAAGCGGCGACGCTCCCGCCGAGGCTGTCAATGCCGACAATGGCGAGGAAGGGCTCCTAGCTGAGCTACGCGAGGCCTTTGGGACCGGAACGCGCGGCCTTATCAGGCGGCGGAGGGGGGCGGGCAGGGATGCCTCTCAAGCTGCGGGTTCGGACGACTCATCTTGCCTGTCCGCTGGGTCCTGGGTCGGGGACTTCGAGATCCTCGATGAACTCGGTCGCGGCGGGATGGGAATCGTGTATCGCGCCAGGCAGGCCTCATTGAACCGTCAGGTCGCCTTGAAGATCTTACCGGGGGCGGTGTGGCGAGGCGGATCGGCCATACACCGGTTCCGCAGAGAAGCCCAGGCAGCCGCCAGGCTCAACCACGCCAACGTCGTTCCCGTCTACGCTCAGGGTGAGCACGAAGGCAGCTACTACTACGCGATGAGGTTGGTCGAGGGCATAAGCTTGGACACGGCCATCAAGAGCCATTCGCAGGTGCTCAGCTCCAAGTTCGCCAAGGCCGCGAGTTCCGCGGGCACCGTTGCAACCGCCTCTTCGAGTGCAGTGGTCAGTGCGGCGGTCCGTGTGCCGGCTGATGACACCACCGCGGAGGTTTCGGACGATTTCGAGCCGTCCACCGCGGAACGAACGACGGAGGACTTCCGTCACCTTGCCTCCCTGGTCGCCGGTGTGGCGGAAGGGCTCGCCCACGCGCACACCAACGGCGTGGTTCACCGGGACATCAAGCCGAACAACCTCATCCTCGGGGAAGGGCAGCGCCTCTACATCACGGACTTCGGTCTGGCCTTTCTGACGGACGAGCCGCACATGACGCAAACCGGGGAGATCATGGGCACGCCCTCCTACCTCTCGCCGGAACAGATTCGAGGGAATCTCGGCGCGATCGACCACCGGACGGACATCTACTCCCTGGGCACGACCCTGTACGAGCTGCTCACGAATCGCCGTCCGTTTGTCGGCATCACGCGTGACCAGATTCTCGACGCTATTTGCACCAAGGAGCCTCACCCACCGCGTCATTTCGACCGGCGAATTCCCATCGATCTTCAGACGATCTGCCTGCGCGCGATGGAGAAGGACGCCTCCCGGCGCTATCACACCGCAGCCGAGATGGCTGAGGACCTGCGCCGATTCGCCGAAGGACGATCGATCCTGAGTCGGCGGACCGGACCGATCGAGAAGGCGATCAAGTGGATCAAGCGCCACAGGGCGCTCACCGCGGCGCTGGTTGCCGGCGTGGCTACACTCGCCGCCACGACCGGATGGGCCTATAGCGTCAGCGTGGGAAACCACCGCGAAGCCGATCGTCTCCTCCGAAATGCGTACGCCAAGCTCGTCCACGTGGACTATCACAGGCCCGAGCTGGTGGCGGATGATGTGGAACGAGCGGCCGAGCTTGGGGCCGACGAATCACAGCTCCTGTTCGTGCGAGCGCTGATGAATCTTGGCATGTATGATCAGGTCGGCGCGATCGCGCAGATCGAATCACTGCTGGCGAAGGAGCCGGACCACGTGCAGGCGTGGTACTTGCTCGCGTGGGCGCACCGACGGGAACACAACCTTGATGAGGCTCTCGAAGCGCTCGCGCAAGCGGAGGAGCTGGGCGGTCCGGTGACGGCTGAAGGCTGGTTCCTCCGCGGGCTGGCTACGCATTTTGACGACGCGGATGCCGCGATCGAATCCTATCGCCAGGCCAATCTACGCCGCGCGCTGGAACATGAGTTCTTCCCACAGGCCGTTATGCACTTGGCCCGTGCACACAACCAGCACATGTACGCCACCAGGACCATCGACAACCTGGGCGAGGCGGAGTCAAGCCTGCGACAGCTCATCGAAACGCGGCATTACGAAGCCTATCCCTATTACCTGCTCTCCATCACGCACCGTCTGGCCGGTGAGATCTACGAAGGCAGCGCCGGCGCGCGAGGTGATGAACAGGCAGGGGAGTATTATGACGACGCGCTGCTGTGGGCCCGCCGGGGACAGGAACTTTACCCGCTCGATGACCGACCGGTGACAGCCGAGGCGGAATGCCTCGAACAGCTTGGCCGCTTCGACGAAGCCATCGAGGTCCGCACCCGCGCCATTGCGCTTGCCGATATCGATCTTCATCGTTGCGAAGGCTATCACTACCGGTGGCGGTTGCACTACTGGACCGGCGATCTCGAGGCCGCGCTGCGGGATATCGAGTTGCACGCTGAATGCGTGCCCGGCAGCATCTTCTATACTCACGTCTATCTCGCCATGATTCGCGCCGAGCAAGGTGACATGGATACGGCACTGAAGTTGGCAAGGGTCCTGGGAGATGACGCCCCCACCGACGCCCAGCGGGTCCTGTGGTCGGCGACGTGTCTGCGGCTTCTTGGACAACCCGATGAGGCGACCGACCTTCTGCTCGAGCGAATGGACGAGGTGGACTACGCGATCGGCCTTTGCGCCCCGCAAACGGACGAATGGGTTCGCGTGCTCTACGCGTACTGTGCGGGTTTGGAAGAGTTACGCTCACTTGAGCAGTTGGCTGATCAGGTGGAAGCACCCTGGAAGCTGATGGGAGAGGCGAGGTTCCACGCCGGCGCCGGATCCCTTGGGATTGGGAAGCGAAAAGAAGCCGCCGATCTTTTTTTTGAAGCTTATCGGGCCTTCGACGGCGCGCAGCGCTATACTTTTCATGCTAGAATCATCGTTGAGAAACTATCAGCCGGTAACGGTTGGCCTGGGTGGATCCCGTGACGCTGGCAACGCCGCGGACCTTTCAGGAAACGCCGCACGCGACCGAAACCATGTTCTCTGCCGAGCAAGGGGGACTAGGACTAATGAAATCGATTCGTACTAAGAAGGGAAACTCTCGACCCCGCGCGCGGGCCGTTGGGTTGTGTCTGTTGCTGTCGTGTGCGCTTGCGCTCAGCAGTCTGGCCGCGCCGCCCATCGATCCGCTGCCGGCGCCGTACTACTCGTTCGACGTCCTATCACCCAAGGTGATAGACCCGGGTATCGATGTCGACGCACGATCCATCCTGGAGTTGGAACACCCGGATCCGCGGATCGTTGTAAATGGTGACCTGCTGGGCATGGTGAACGACAACGATGAGCTCGACGCGCTGGCGCCCTTCAACGTCAGTTTGGACCCAATTCAACCGTTCGCCGTGTTGTTCTCCGTGGACCGCGAGACGGCTGGCTATGCGGACCCCGAGCCGGCGCTTGTCGAGGTGTGTGTGCCCTATAACGTTACGGACCAGGCCGGCAAGGGCCAGGCCGCCGGTGACATCTACATATCAACCGACGTGGGTACACTCGCGGGAGGATTCGGGACGAGGGGGATCTCCAACAACTCCCTCGTGCGAAATAACTATAACGAAGGTGGAACGGATCAGGCAGCCGACCCACCGACATCCGCGAAAGAGGATGCCCAAGGTGCTCCGCAGGATGACCTGGACGCTTCCTCGAAGAGCGGCTCGAGGTTCCGCGACGTAACAGCCATTTACTTCTCAGCCAGCGGGGAATCACCGTCTCTACTGGAGCTGTCCGGGGCGGCCGACCCGAGCGGTGCGAACGTTTTCTACTACTCGCAAACGCGCGGAACGACCATGTTCGCCACGTGTTATCAGCTCGGATTGCAGCAGGCCGACGACATCGATGCGATGATCGTTCTGGGTGATGATGACGGGGTGTTTGACTTTGGCGAGCAAGTTCTGTTCTCGCTTGGACGCAACTCGCCTACGCTGTCCATGATGGAGGCGTCCGCCGCGGACGTTTTCATGGTGACGGGAACCGAAGGTCCTCCTCCCCCGGTCGATGTGTTTGCCTCAGCCGACCAGCTTGGATTGAACGCCGCAACGGATAACATCGACGCCTTGGACTTCGTATTCTGCGATGAGGGAATGGCCTGTGCCGAGTCTCACGGTATTCGGTGTGAAGGCCCTCCGATCCCGACCACTTCGGAATGGGGTGTTGTTGTCCTGACGTTGCTACTGCTGATCGCAGGCTCGCTCATGTTCGCCCGGCGCCGACCGCAGCGCACGTGAGACACCGCCGACAGACATGACCACAGCGTTTCCTGTCTTTGCGTAGGGAGCCATGGACTTGAAGTCCGCGCGGATCTCCCGAGGAGGATACGCTGTCCGCAGGCAAGACACCGCTGTACGAAAACGGTAAGGACCCGCAATGAAATAACTGTATCAAGTCACCTTCTCCGTCTTGGCCGA
>CBDUZO010000112.1:0-12690 GCA_965371725.1 uncultured Phycisphaerales bacterium | reverse complement strand
CGTTTCCAGAAAGGTAATGGTGTTTCTTCCTCCCCTCCTTGACAAGGAGGGGTTGGGGGAGGTTCTTCTCCATCTGCATGAACCCCCCTCAATCCCCCCTTGGTAAGGGGGGAAGAAAGCGGAACGACCTTTGTTGAAACGGCACTAGAAGTCATCCAGTCCACCGATGTCGGGCCGAGCCCCACCCGGCTCTCAAACAGGCTGTTGCCGCGGCCCGGATTATCCTTGTTTCGTTATCTCGTCGAGGTGGTCGAGGCACAATTGCGACCATGTTTCCAAGCTATCTCGGGCTGCCTGCAACTCTGCCGGGCTCATGAAGGCCATCTGAGTGATCATCTGCTCTCGCTTGCTGACCTTCGCACTCTCCAACGTCCAGTGGTGGACGATTCCCAGGTGTACCTGCCCAACCTCGGTGGAGTCGTCGTTGAGCAGAGCGACAACCCGATCCTCATAATCCGCCTCCACGGAGACCTCCTCGGCCACTTCGCGCTTGACGGCGGTGAAATAAACATCTCTGAAGTTCATGTCGAACAAGGGCATCTCATCGACGGGGTTGATGTGGCCTCCTATGCCGATGGATCTGTGTCCGACAAGCCGCGTCTCCCCGGCTCGCTTGCCTCGGATGTAGCTGAGGTACTTCCCGCCGTGCGTCATGATTACATAGGGAATGAGTTGCTTGTAGGCCGGGTCTGCTTCCGCACGCGACCTGGGCATAAAGCGGGGAACGCCTCGAACGAAGAGTTCGCGGAAATAGAGCTCAACATCAAAGGTGAGCCCTTGGAACATCCCCGCCCGTTCGAGGACACTTCGCTCGACGACCAGCACCTGTTCTTCCTGAGCCATAGGGTCGCTCCCGGCCTGCTTCCGACGAGGTCTCTACGGAGACACTTTAAGCAACACGGATCTCAGGGCCTAAGGCCCATTGAAAAAACGTACCGCCGTCCCTCTGCGATGTCTACGGTCTTTCAGGTACGCGAGTGTCGGTGCCCTTCATCAGCAGCTTGAAGTCGGTCTCGCCCTCGGCCTTGATATACCAATGCCACTCCATTCTGTTGTCGCTGACGAAGCGCATGGTGGACTTGTTCTTGCCGGGCTTGCCGGTGGTAAAATCAAACCCATCGGAGAGCACGGTCCACGTTCTGGTCTTTGGATCGTGCGTCATCGTGGCAATGTCGCACGTGCCAAAGTTGTCGAAGTTGAACGACCGGTAGGTCTGCATCATCGGATCGTAGGTCATCAGCCAGATGGCCTTGTGGGTTCCGTACGAGCTGGTCCCAATTCCTTCCGCCTTTACGAACCGATCGTCCAGCACCCACTCGGTCTTGCCTCGGCCCGTGCCCGTCGCCGCCGCGCCGAACATCGCCGGCAGGTGCTCGTACTCGCCACGCCACTCGCCGACGAAGACATCAAGGGCCTTGAGCTGCGGCGGGGGCGGCGGCGGCATCGGCGGACCTGCTTTCTTCTCCTCAACATCCTCACCGGAGAAAGCCGAACCGGCCAGCAACGTGGTGACACCGAGCGCTACCGCCATTGTGACAAGGAATGTAGTCTTCATTGGATTTCCTCCTGCTAAGTTGGCTCCTGCTCACGTTTCGATTTGACCCCAATGCGAGGAATTGTAATCAGAGATCAGACGGCCGCAAGTTTGGACGCTCCGGGCCGGGTCAGTTCGAACATTCCAGAGTCTCCGCCGATACGTGGCAGGCCGGGTGGCCCATGTCCAGAGGAGGTGGCCCACCCAGCCAGTGCAACATAATGCCCGCAGGCCCGGCGCCGGGCTCTGATTTCGGTGCAACATCGGCCCACCACCGGCGTTATGCCCTTGGACGGAGGCGTGTGGGCAGCCTCCGAGGGAAGGTCCGATCGCCGCGAGCGCCCGGCGGGAGCCGCGACGAGGACCACGGGCCAATGGACGAATCGGGACGCCGAACGAATCGGGTCACCGGACGATGATCGAGGCTGGGTTCGTCCCGCGGCAAGCTCAGTCCAAGAGAATTGCCCGTCATTGTGTGCGGTGGCAAACGCGGGTTGCGGACCGCATGAGTTGTGTCACTCTCGGACACTTGTATCAAACTCCGTGAATTGGAAAGCAGGAGCCAAGGAAAATGAACATGTGGAAGACGAAGCTTATCGTGGCGACGTTCATGGCGTCGCTGGTGTCTGTGTGTGTCGCGGTTGCGTATGACGATCGGGACACGCCGATCCCCGAGGCCCGACAAGCCCGACTGCTCGAGAAGTTCGGCGACGAGGGCATCGATTCTGATGGTGACAGGACCCTGACACGGGAGGAAGTGCGCGCGTTTTTTGATCGGGTGCGTCCGGGTGACAGGGTGGGAAGGAGAGGCTGCGACGGTTGCAAGGATGGATTCCATCGCGGGCCAAAAGGTCAAGGCAGAGAGCGAATGGGCGGTGCCGGTCGGTTGCTCCAGCGATACGATCTCTTCGATCCGGCGACCCCGCCCATCGCATTCGATTTGGAAAAGCACCCCGAGGCCGATCTTGACGAGAACGGCGATCTCAGTTCGGCTGAATGGTCGGCGTTTGCCGAGCAGACGCGTGAGCGGATGCTCGATCGCCTCTCGAAGCAGTTCACGGACGCCGACGCTGATGGAGACGGGACGATCGGCGAGGCTGAGCTTGCGGTGCTTCGAGCCGAGGGGCCGACGCGGGCGCGCGAACGGTGCCTGATGAGAAACCCCGAAGCCGATCTGAACGGTGACGGCGTTCTCTCCGATGACGAGTTCGAAGCCGTGCAGGCCGATCGAAAGCAGCATCGCCGTACGAGGATGCTGGAGCGGCGTCCGGAGGCCGACCTCGACGGTGACGGCGTGCTCAGCGACGAGGAGTCTCGCGCTTTCCAGATCAACCGTGGTGACCAAGGGCGAAGGCGCGGACCGTGGAACGACGCGCGCCGCGGGGAAAGAGCCCCAAGGTGCGAGGCGCGAACCGCCTGGATGCTGGAACGCCACCCCGAAGCCGATACCGATGGTGACGGCACGCTGAGCGAGGAAGAACTGCAGGCTTTCATGGAGTCGCGCCCCTGTGGCGGGCGGGATGGCGATTGCCCAAAGGGGTGTGGCCATGGGCACGGCCCGCATGGTAAGTTTCCGCCCTCCCCGGAGCAGATCCTCGAGCGCCATCCCGAGGCGGACACCGATGGTGACGGCACGCTGAGCGATGAGGAGCTTCGGACCTTCCGCGACGGTTGCGGAAACCGTGACGGCGACAAAGGCCGGCGACCGCGTCACGGGAACAGGCAAGGGCGCCACCGCGATTGAACCCACCTTCCCGGGCAAGTGATCGCGGGGGCCGACTTACGCCCCGGCGTGAACTCGGCGGAGGAGTTGTCTCGCCGCATTCATTTGCGCAGATCCAACAGCCTGGTGGAGAGTGACCGGCCATCCGACCGGTCACTCTCCGCAGGCATGTTCACCCGGAAGACTGGAAACCCCGCCCGACTTGCACTACCAATAAGGGGGAACCGGGACATCGGCGCGGTCGCTCCGCGCGCGGCTGTGGACTTGAAAGACCTATGGACCTGATCGACTCACATGCACACCTGACCTTCCCTGAGCTTTCGGGGCGCATTGACGACCTGCTGGGGCAGTGTGACCAGGCCGGTGTCAACCGTGTGATCACGGTCGGCGTGCATCTGGACGACGCGCGGGCTGCGGTCGATCTCGCGGAACGGTATCCGGGTCGAATTCACGTGGCTGCGGGGTTCCATCCGCACGAGGCGGGAGACGTCTCAAAGGATGATCTTGAAGCCATGGCGACTCTTTGGGATCACCCCAGCGTTGTTGCCGCGGGCGAGATCGGCCTGGACTATCACTACGATCACGCCGACCGGGCCGATCAGCGCCGCGTGTTCGCTCGACAGTTGGAGCTTGCCGTCGATCGTGGCTATCCGGTTGTCATCCACAGCCGGGAGGCGTTCGACGATACGGTCGCCATCCTTCTGAAGCACGGACTGGCCCACCACCGTGTAGCGTTTCACTGCTTCAGCGGGACTGCCGAGCAGGCGGCTCGCCTGGTGGAGCACGGTTGGTGGGTGTCCTTCACCGGGATCGTGACATTCCGAAAGTCCGAGACGCTCTGGGAGGCTGCGAGGTCCTATCCGGCGGACCGGGTCATGATCGAGACCGACTCACCCTTTCTGTCGCCGGAGCCGGTGCGCCACATTCGCCCCAACGTCCCGGCGCACGTGGTCCACACGGCACGGTTCCTGGCCGATCTCCGCGGGATATCCCCCGAGGACCTGGGCGACCTGACGACAGCCAACACGCAGCGGTTTTTCAATCTGTAAGGCCGCCGGGCAGCCTACGGCCGTACCGGGTTGTCCCTGCCGGCCCGCCCCCCTTGTCGGAGAGGCGCAGGACGTTAAGATGCCGTCCGTGCGGGAAGCCGCCCGCCCACCTGTGTTGGGGCGCTCGGCATCGGCGCGATGAAACGCCGCTAGCTCAATTGGATAGAGCATCGGTCTACGGAACCGAAGGTTGGAGGTTCGAATCCTCCGCGGCGTAGTTCTTCTTTGTTCCCTTCCAGACACTCAGAATCCCGTTCTTGGCTTGTGTCAAGCGGTTTCCACGCGCGCGGACATGTGCGCGACACCCTTTCGTTGACTGCATCGCGTTGCACCGGATTGGGATGTTTTGTGCGTTGTGGCGCCAAGCAGGACGCCAAGACATCAGGCCGTCCATCGGTGCCTGTCGCGCGTTGCTGCTCGGGTCTCGGCGACGCTGGAAGACCCCATGTTCCGCGCGGCGATGTTTGAGCAACTCGGATCGAACGACCTCGAAGGGCCGGTGACGACCGACATCGCCGGGAAGTCCGATGCGTGGGCGATCCGGCTGGACCGTGAGGCGTCGGATGATATCAAGAAGAACCGGCTGCATCAAAAGGTCGCGACGACAATCCTGTTCGAATCCAACGGCGGACAGTCGAAGCATCGCGCATCGGCCTCCGAGATCAAGGCGGCTGTTGAAGCGCCGGATTTGCTTCTGCCCAACGTGGACACGGTGTTGGAGGAGATGGTGCGGTCCTGTTACTACCTGTCGCAGGACGGCAACTACTACAAGTTCAGCCTCAACCCCAATCTGAACAAGATCCTGACGGACCGGCGCGCCGGGGTACAAGAGGCGGCGATCGACCAACGCCTTAAGAAGGAAATCGAGACGGTCTTCAAGACCCGACCGAAGGATGTTGACCTTGATTATCGTCCCTGGCCGGCCAAGACCAAGGATGTGCCGGATCGCCCGGAGCTTACGCTCGTGGTCCTCGGGCCCGAGCATCCGGTGGACAGAAAGGCAACGAAGGTCTGGATGGAACGGATCGTTCGCGAGTGCGGGACGTCAGGACGCACGATGAAGTCGGCGCTTTTGTTCGCCGTCCCTGAAGGCGCTGATGCCATCACGGACGGCTTCGATAGAATATTTCACCCAGTGCTTGATCCGTCACGTCCGATACTGTATCATTGCAGTGAGCGGGGGTTCTTACCGGACTTTTCTTCGGGTCTTGAAAGGAGCACCGACATGTCGAAGCACAGAGCGGTATCACGAAACGATCATGGGAAGGGTGGAGAGGGTGTCAGCGCGCGGAAGCGATCGGGCTTGCGCAAGATGGGGCGTGTGGTTCCGGTTGTCCTAATCTGCGGGGTCTTGGTGGCAAGTGGTTGGGTGCTCTACGGCGCGTTCGCTAACAACCCGCCGCCAGCTCACAGTCACAGCGTGCCGCCGCCCGAGCCGGGCTACCCGCGTTCGTGGGAGGCGGCGATCCCCGTATCGACCTATTCGGTCGCCAACGCGCGAAACGGGAACCTGATCACGACGATCCCGATCATCGGCTGGTCCGGCAAGGGCCCTGACATGCAGATGGCACTCTATCATAACTCGGCCAACGTTGACGCGGGCGATCTCTGCGAAGTGAGCCTTGGCGTGAGCCTTGGACCCGGTTGGTCGATGTCCTGCAGCACGCACATCGACCCGATTACTCTGGAGGACCCGAATCAGAAGGTGGTCTTTGCCGACGATGGGACCCAAGTGCATTACACCAAGCAGGGAAGCGACTGGGTCGCACAGGCTGGCGTTCATGACATCTTGACGGAGGAGGCCGGGCCTACGTGGCGGGTCACCCACAAGGACCAGTCGTACCACGAGCTCAATTCCGACGGAGCGCTTATCAAGGTGGTAGACGCTCTTGGCTACGAACTGACGATTACGCGGGAACAAGGCGATGCACATACCGTCATCACCGATGCCGCTGAGCGGACCTTGGAGTTGGACCTTTACGAGGACATGGATGTTTTCCTGGCCATCACGGCCCCGGTCGAAGAATGGACTCCGGGCGATCTTGAAGATCGAGTGTGGCTTTTATATCATGGCGGCAATTCCGGGATCGAGAAGATACAGGGCCCGATGAGCGCCAATACCTTCTTCACGTACGACGTGTGGGGACGGATCAGGAATGTTACCGAGCGACAGGTTCCGGGAGAGGACGCGCGCACCTGGCGTTACGAATACACGTTGGCCGGGCAGATCAAGCGGATTGTCGATCCGATGCCTGAAACGGGGCCCCAGCTGCAGCAGAACCTGGCGTATGCGGCTCTCCCCGAGTGTATAAGTCAAACCACGTACAGAGATCGGCGCGGTGCGAACTGGAAGTACGTATTCGATCAGCATACCGACACGTTCGACTCGTTCAGAAACCCGTTCGGGCACGCGTGGACGTTCGAGTATGACTCCGATCGAAACAGGACGGTCCAGCGCGACCCGCTCGACAATGAGTGGACGTATACCTACGACGCGCGCGGGAACCTTCTGACCGCCACGGACCCGCTCCTGCACACGCAGGAGTGGGAGTGTGATCAGAACGAGTATATCGAGCCTTCCTGCCAGGGCGAGCTCAACCGGCTGACCTCCTACACCGACGCCCTCGATAACACGTGGATCATCGAGTACACGAGCGCCAACTTCTGCACGCAGCCCACCGCGATCATCGAGCCGGAGACGGAGGCCGGCGCCGCTGACGAAGCGGAGACGATCCTCGAGTATCACATTTCGGACGAGGACCAGCCCGACGGAATGCTCAAACGCATCCAGCGCGTCATCGACCCGGGCGACGACAACGACGTTGTTGAAACCGGGTTCGCCTATGATTCCTACGGGCACCTCAACTTCTACGGCGAGGGGAAGATCCCAGACTACGGGTACGACTATTACACGAACGTCTTCAAGTACACCACCGACTCCGGTTCACGCGTCATCGGCCAGAGACATTATCATGGTGGTAACAAAGACCGGGCCCCCGGCGCGGGCACGGACTACAACGACATGAACCAACCGATCGGCTCTTCTTGCAACGCCGCCTCGTCGCGTTCGGAGGAACCTCGGTCCGTTCCCGAAGGCTTCTCGCCGATTCCGGATGCTGCCCCGTACATACAAAGGCTTTCGGGCTGGATGAACTATGCGGAGTACAACGGCCGGGGCCAGGTCAAGAGCGCTGAGTACGAGTTCAGGATCGGGTCATATATGAGCCCTATCGAGGAATGGGACCGAACCTATGACGATCAGTACAATGAACTCGGATTGACGACGTCAAGCTCGATCACCACAACCGAAGACGACTCCGTTTCCGGCGCGCGCGGGTTCACGTACGTGCACGACCTCAAACACGGCACGTTCACGCGGACCGGGCCGGATGGCGTGGAGACGTTTGTCCAGACGGACGTCGCCGGGCGGGTGACGTATCTTCGCCGTGGGCCGGACGGCAGTGAGATCATGACGGCCCTGTACGATTACGGCGATAATGACGACGGGCTTGTCGATCACATCACCTACGGGAACAACGCGTCCGTCTGGTATGAGTATGACGACGCGCGCCGCCTCGACAGAATCACGCACAACGATAGCCAGGCCACGCCGTTTCTCACGCTTGCCTACGAGTACACCGACCGCGACGAGGTCGCCCGGATCCGTGAGTACCACGGTCTGGTCGAGCCCGACGTCGTCGATTTCACCTATGACAATCGTGGGCGGCTGATTCGGGAAAAGCGGACGGAGGGACCGCTCAGCACCGTCGTCTACGACATCACCTACGAGTACGACAACGGCGGGAATCGGACCGCCAAGGAGGACGCGGTCAACAACACGCGCGTCGAGTATCATTACGACCTCGAGGATCCCGATGCGTATGACAGCAAGAACAATCAGCTCATGTACTACCAGGAGTTCGACACGACCCCCCTGTTGTCCACCCTTGGCAGGGGGGGAGTTGAGGGGGGTGGCGCCCGCGAGGAAGGCGTACTCGTCTCGACGACCTGGTATTACTACACGTTCATGGGCAACGTTGAGCGCGTCGTGACCAGTGCCAAAGATTCGGAGTTCTACGAGTCGATCTGGTTCCGCTATGCCGTGGACGATCAGACGGCCACGATGATCATCGGCGAGACGTGGAACTGGAACGGCGTCGACCCTCCCGATCCGCAGAGCTACGACATCACTTACGGCCGGGAGTTCCGGTACGATCAGGCGAGGGCGAGGTACCTGACGCGCGTGCTTGATCCGGCTGCGCTGGAGGCCGGGAACCTCACCACGGTGTCGAAGGTCTGGTCGGATTACGACGGCGATGTGGTTTATGGGGATTACACGGTCAGCTTCACCGTTCCGACGGACGTCCGCTCCTATGAGCCGGGGATGGGGAAGGTGGAGCCGTGGACGTCGGTGGGCGCGACGAGTACGAGCTACTATAGTACGGACATGCTTGGCAGCACGCGCTACATGACCACGCCGGGCGACGGCCAGGGCGGTGGCGGCTTAGCAACCGATAGTGTCACCTACACGGCATTCGGCGAGCGCATCAGCGGCACGAACCACCGTTACGGCTACGCCGGTGCGCACGGCTACCGCGCGCAGGATACCGCCGAAGACCCCGGGAGCGATCCGGTCCCCTTCCTCCACGTCGGCCACCGTTACTACGACCCCGCCACCGGTAGGTTCCTGCAGCGGGATCCGATCGGGGTTTGGGGTGGATTGAATGTGTACGCATACGTGAACGGGAAGCCGACGATTCATATTGATCCTTCTGGGCTATTTAGTGTTGAGAAGGGGATCGTTGGCGGTGTGGGGGGTGGTATACTGGGACTCTTCCGCGGCGGACCAGCAGGCGTGATTGTTGGGGTATGTGTAGGTTTCGTGGTTGGCGGTTGGGAGAAAGAGGACTGGAACCGCTTGAAGAGGTGGTGGAAAAAGAATGCGGGCGGGCTTGGCGGCCCATCACGGACCCCGGTTTCATGCTTCGTCGCGGGCACGAAGGTTCAGACGCCGGAAGGTGAGGCTAATATAGAATCCCTCACAGTCGACGATCGAGTGGCGACCTATGATGCGGAAACAGGACGGGACGGCGCTGCACGAATAGGGGACGTGTTCACGGGTGTAGCGACAGACCTCGTTCATATCACGATTCCGAATGAAACACTCACGTGTACACCAGAGCATCCGTTCTGGGTGATCGGTCGGGGGTGGGTTGCTGCTGGGAGACTCATTCGCGGTGACGCGTTGTTGGACATAGAGGGGCAACAGGTTCTGATCCTGGGTGTGGAGCGGGAGTCCCTGTGCAAACCGGTGCGCATTTACAATATCACGGTAGATGAGTGCCACACTTACTTCATTGGCAAGTCCAAGATCCTTGTGCACAACAAGTCGGTGTGATCAATGAATATGTTACTGATAGGTGCGCGGTGGCCCGAAGTTAGGCGCTTTGAGAAGGCATCCGAACGAAAGGAGGCAGTGCGCTACGCTACAAAAGGGATATGGTTTAATGGGTACTATCTGCTTTCGCTCATCGGACTGGTCGTCGCGATGGTGTGGTTGCGCCTACGTATTGAGGAGTACCTGGGGCTGTCCCGCGTAATGCAGCTCATTGCGGCAGGCGTAATGGGTGGGGTGGGCGGTGTGTGCGCTGTTGAAGGGGCGTTTCTGTTCTCACGGAAGAGGATTCGCACGCGCTTACGTGAGAAGTTAAACGCGGCGGGCATTCGAGTGTGCATGAGGTGTGGGTATTCGCTCCGTGGGTCAAACGAAGGTCGTTGTCCGGAGTGCGGGCACCCGTATGCGCACGTTCAATGAGACCCGCGGGCTGGTTTGACCCGGGGAGCGCCACGCCGGGTGCCCCATTCTTTTCGTCAGAGAAGGGGTGGGGAATGGATCAGTGAGACGAGAGGTTGCGTTCCCCGCTCTTCGCTATTGGCGGAGAATGGGGAACGCTTGTGCGCGGGTTCACGTACGTACACGACCTCGCAAACGGCATGAACATCCGTTCCTATGAGCCGGGGGATGGGGAAGGTTGGGTGGATCGAGGACCCGAACGAACTGGACCCGACAACGGTTCAATATTATCATACGGACATGCTCGGGACGACGCGTTACATGACCACGCCCGACGACGGCCAAAAGGAACGTGGCGGTGCCACTGGTGGCGGACTACCAACGGAGGGTGTCACGTACACGGCATTTGGCGAGCGCATCGACGGCACGAACCACCGTTACGGCTACGCCGGTGCGCACGGCTACCGCGCGCAGGATACTGCCGAAGATCCCGGCACCGATCCGGTCCCCTTCCTCCACGTAGGCCACCGCTACTACGATCCGGCCACCGGAAGGTTCTTGCAGCGTGATCCGATCGGAATCCAAGGTGGAACAAATGTATACCTGTATGTCGGGGCGAACCCTCTACTCTTTGTCGATCCCGACGGTCTGATTCCCATTGGAGGGCCCGCCCCTCCATATCCCTACCCGCTGAAGCCGAAGCCACAACCGAAGCCAACGCCAAAGCCGAAGCTAACGCCAAATAGACCAAAGATGCACCAACTGCCTCGTCCAGAGCCGTGGCCAGTGAACCCAATACCATCCAACTACGTCCCAAAGTTAGACACAGTGATAAACACATGTGCCAATTGGGCACGCTTATACTGTATGTGGTGGCCTGCTGAAGAAGGTATATATCCAATGTGCTTTGTGTCAGGCACAAGCGTGGATACTCCGAATGGCTCAGTTCCCATAGAGGTGCTGACAGGTGCGGATAGCGTGGTTGGGTATTCATTGGAATCCCATCAGGTAGTTAATACATCGGCAACTACGAGGTCTTCATCATGGGCGAGTCATGTTGTACACATTCTGCTGAGGCGGGAGACGATAACCTGCACGCAGGAACACCCGTTCTGGGTCATTGACCGCGGATGGGTTATGGCAGGCGCGCTGAACCCCGGTGACAGCCTGCTTGATCGGAACGGAGATGGGGTCGTGGTCGATGGAGTGACTTACGAATCTCTGCAGACGCCGGTGCGCGTGTACAACTTGACGGTCAGTAGTGTCCACACGTACTTCGTTGGACAGAGTGGCGTCCTGGTACACAACAAACCACGGTAGACGTGTTGCGTTATGCTCACCAACGGGCGCATCGCGACCGAATGGGTAATAAATATGCCGGAGCGTTTGCAGCAACCCGACACGCGTATGGTTGAAGCCGACACGCCCTGCGTCAACTGCAATTACAACCTGCGTGACCAGCCCATCTCCGGGCAATGCCCGGAGTGCGGAACGCCGGTTGTGTGCTCCGGTCAAGCGGTAGGGGTCAGGGACGCAGACCCATGCTGGGCAAAACGCGTGTCGCTCGGTCTGAACCTAATGCTGTGGGGTGTCGTGGTGCTTCTGGGATGGGTTGCATTAACGGGTGCGTTTTTGCTCTTCTCGGATAATGTGCCAGGCGGTTGGTGGGAGGGAGTTCCGGATGCAGCAGGGCTCGCGCCCATCGGGATGTGGATCCTGTGGCATGGGTGCTGCATCTACTGGATGGTCGCCATCTTCCTGTTGACAACCGCAGAGCCGCGGAAGCGATTCGGCGAACATGTATTCAGTCTCCGGCGTGTTGTGCGAATTGCGGGCTTCCTGCTCTCCCCTCTCACGGTCATTCAGATGGGCGTACTGTGGCGTGGAACCACCGGGTTCTGGGCGGGGAGGGCCACTAGCGGACGTATGTCTGATCTGTGCGACATCGTGCTCTTTGTTCTTGTCGGTGTTTATGTCAGCACGTTCGCAAGACGTACGTCGGATCCGGCACTTGGCCGGAGGATGCTGGGCGCGACTGGAGGGGTCGTTGTCACGCTGGCGCTTCTCGGACTCACGTCTTCCGTTTCGGAGGGTATCGATGAGAATGTTCGACCCTACGTGCCACTGTTGCTCTTACTCTTGGGGACAGGCCTTGGGGTACTGGCGATCATCTTTGTGATCACGTATTTCTGGCTGCTGCGCGTATTCCGGGACCAGTTCAGAGAGGCGGCAAACAGTAGGCGATAGCGAACTGCGGTGGAATCGGCCGGTGTGGGCCGGTGAGCAATCCCGTAATGACGGCTGCGTATACGTATTACGCTGATGGTCTGGTCCAGAGCGTGAGCTACGGGAACGGGACGTCCATTCACTACCAGTACGACAGCGCGGGTGCCCCATTCTTTTCGTCAGAAAAGGGTGGGGAATGGATCAGTGAGACGAGAGGTTACATTCCCCACCCTTCGCTGTTAGCGAAGGATGGGGGCACATGCGCGACGTTGGAGGTCGGGGCCGCAAGCGTGGGCTGCCGGCGCGGCCGCCGGCGCGGTTGCTGGGGCAATTGCCGGTGCGGTGAATTCGGGCCAGACCAAAT
>CBDUZO010000111.1:0-12807 GCA_965371725.1 uncultured Phycisphaerales bacterium | reverse complement strand
CGGCCCACCAGACCACGCCCAGCTCACAGACCCCATGGTGCTGATGGGCGCTTACACGAAGCCACCACATCCAAGTTTCGGGGTTCCGTTACATGCACGGTCACCATGACGCGCGCCTCACGCTGTACCGATAACGTCTGGTTCAGCGAGCACCCGAGGCCAGCTCGCGCACCTTGTTCTAAGTCCTATACACTACCCAACTCGGCCCACGCAGTCTGGCTAGAGACCCTTCGTCAACCTCCCCGTCTTGTTTGGCGATATTCGGTGTGGTGGGTTTGATCCCGCTCTCTTGGGTTCAGTTCGCCAGGAGGTGCACGTGGACACGACACGAGAAGTCTTGACCATCAGGCAAGTCGCTGAACTCCTCCAGGTCTCGGCAGATACCGTTTACAAACTAGCCGGCAACGGGGAGCTTCAGGGGCGGAAAATCGGCAGGATTTGGCGGTTTCCCAGACGCGCTCTGGGGGATTACCTGTGCGACAGCGGTGTCGGACCCAGGCCTGCGAATCTAGGGGAGGACGAACAGGCCCCACAGACATTACTCACGTCTCCTGTACTCGGATCGTCCGTCGGCGCTGGCCAGCATGCTGACCGTCGTGGTTCGGAGCTGGTCGCCGAAGTGGATGCCTCCGTCGCTGAGGCTGACGTCGAATACCTGATGGAAGAAGTCCCCAAGGCCATTGATCAGTCACTCGAGGGGGTCCAGCGAGTAGCCACGATCGTGCGTTCCATGAAGGAGTTTTCGCACCCGGGCGGCGCTGACAAGCAGCCCGCGGACCTGAACAGGGCCATTGAGAGCACGATCACGGTCGCCCGGAACGAGTGGAAGTACGTCGCTGAGATGGTCACGGACTTCGATGCCTCCCTTCCTTTAGTGCCGTGCCTGGTGGGTGACTTCAATCAGGTCATTTTGAACATGATCATCAACGCGGCCCATGCGATCCGGCACGTGGTCGGTGACAATACGGGCGAGAAGGGGACCATCACCCTGACGACTCGGCGCGACGGTGACTGGGCGGAGATCCGCCTCAGCGACACGGGTACGGGCATGCCGGCGGAGGTTCGCGCCAAGATCTTCGACCCGTTTTTCACCACCAAGGACGTAGGCAAGGGAACCGGGCAGGGGTTGGCGATCGCGCGCGCGGTGGTGGTCAAGAAACACGGCGGGCGGATAGACGTGGAGAGTGAAGTTGGTCAGGGGACGACCTTCATCATCCGCCTGCCAATCGAACCGGAACCGGCTGAGGAACCAGCAACGGAGTGTCATGAAGAAACGCATTCTATTCGTTGATGACGAGCCCAACGTCCTCGAAGGACTGCGACGCATGTTGCGCGCGCAGCGGGACCAGTGGAACATGCGCTTCGTGTCCAGCGCGGACGAAGGTTTCACAGGAGATGCCGCACGCGGTGAGCTTCCAGGGCGCAATGTTGGCCGCATCTGGCGGTTCGCAAGGATGGCGATTCAGCACTATCTGTCCCAAGGTGCAGATGAGGCTTTCTACGCGACTCCGACCGAGACGGTCCAGCATTTCATGAGGCCGCTCCCGTTGCCACAGGAATCGCGTTGAAGGGAACAGAGATATGAAGACGGTCTTTGCGGCATTCGTGGGGGTCGTGGTGGTAGCAGTTGTCCTCTGCGTTGCGTTTGCGCGTCCGGGCCCATCGGAAGCGGATGCCGCGACGGGCAAGAAGCAGCTTCTGATCTATTGCGGCATCACGATGATCAAGCCGATGTCAGAGATCGCCCGGGTGATCGAGAAGCAAGAAAGCTGCGAGATCATCATCACTAAAGGGGGCTCGGGCAACCTGTTGCGGGCCATCAAGGTCAACAAGTTGGGCGACCTCTATCTGCCGGGCTCGGATTCCTACATCAAGACCTGCCAGGAGGAGGGCCTGGTGAATGACACGGTTCATGTTGGGCACAACAAGGCCGCCATCATGGTCCAGAAGGGGAACCCCAAAGGCATCACAAATGACCTGGGGAACCTGACCAGCCCGGACTACTACGTCGTTATCTGTAATCCCAACAGCGGCAGCATCGGCCGGGAGACCAGGAAGATACTGGAACGCGCGGGGATCTTCGACCAAGTGTCGAGAAACGCCGGTCAACTGACCACCGACTCGAAGGACCTGGTGAACGTGCTGAGGAACAAAGAGGCGGACCTGGTCATCAACTGGTACGCCACGTCCACTTGGCCCGACAATCAACCGTACGTGGACGTGCTGAGCATCGACGAGCAATACGCGTCTAAGAAGAAGCTCGTGCTCGGCCTGCTCACCTTCTCCAAACACCCGGACATCGCCAGAAAGTTCATGGCGTATGCCGCTTCCGAGAAGGGCAGAGCGCTGTTTGAACAATACGGGCTGTTTGACGTTAAGTAGGCGATCCGGAGCCGGGACATGACCGCAATGCACCTGCTGCGACATCTCAAGGAACCGATCACCAGAAAGATTGTCTTACTGGCGGTGCTTTTATTCGGAGCGTTGGGGCTCCTGTTGGCGCAGCGCCACGTCGCACACGTGTATACGTCGAGATGCCAGGAGGCCCTCGACAACCAGCACGCCAAGAGGTCCCTGGGATGGATCATCCGGAAAAAGCTCGTGCAGGCCGAATCCACGCTTCACCAACTGGCGGTAGAGGGTGACGCCAGAAATGTCCGAGTTCTCCGTGAGCGCATCGCGCAGCGGGTCACATCTATAGAACGCGCCCTGACAATCTTATCCAACGGCGGGGTGTACGAACACGTCACACGCATCAACTTCGAGAATACCGACGAGTTCCGCGAGACGATTTCCTATGCGAAGGACGAGAGCGAAGGCTTCGTCATCGAGGTCGTTGAATTGGTCCCCAAGCTGGTGGACCTGGAATGCAACGTCGAGGACCTGGCGGACGCCGTACGGAAGCGGATAGTCGCGGAGGACGACACGAGCCGCCAGGCACTCAGCGATATGATCGCGCTGCGCAGGAAGCAGGCGGAGGCGACGCTCTTGCGGTGCGGGGAGACTGCCAACAAGATTTACCGTGACACCGGCCAGGAACTCGCTGCCATCGAGCGCAAGAGCGTGGAGTTGGCAGCCCGCACCCGGCTCGCCGAGCGCGCGACGGCCGGCATTCTCGGCCTCCTTTGCATGGTTGTCGCCGGGATCACGCTGCGGCAGGTCGTCGGCATCCTCGAAGAGCGCAAGGGACTCCTCGGCGACCTGCGCAAACACAGCGACCACCTCGATGAGCTGGTCACCGAGCGCACCATCGCACTGGCAGGGGCCAATGCACAACTGGAACAGGAGATCACCGAGCGCAAGCAGGCAGAGGCGGGGGTGCGCGAAAGTGAAGGGCGTTTGAAGGTTATATTGGATGCCAACCCAACCGGGATCGTGATTATCGACTTGGAAACACATGAGATCGTCGAAGCCAATCCTGTTGCGGTCAAGATGATCGGTGTTTCAAGAGAGCGGATCCTCGGTCGCAAGTATCACAAGTACATTTGCCCGGCCGCGTTCGGACAATGTCCGATTACCGACCTGGGACAAGAAGTGGACAATGCAGAACGCGTGCTAATCAGGGCTGATGGCGAGGAGGTGCCGATTCTCAAGACCGTCGTCCCAATCGCCCTGGATGGCCGCGAGTGCCTCCTGGAAAGCTTCATCGACATCACCGAGCGCAAGCGGGCAGAGGCGAAGCTGCGGGAGTCCGAGGAGCGTCACCGGGCCATCACGGAGTCGGCACAGGATGCGGTCATCACAGCCGACGCCGAGGGCAACATCCGTTTCTGGAACGGCGCCGCGGAGAAGATCTTCGGGTTCACCGCCTCAGAGGCGGTCGGTAAGAACCTGATGGGCCTCATTGTCCCGCCGCAGTATCACGAAGCCAAGCGCAAGGGATTGACAGAGTTTGGCCGCACGGGTCACGGGGCCGTCATTGGGAACACGCTCGAACTGACCGCCCTGCGGAAGGATGGGACGGAGTTTCCGATTGAAATCTCCCTGTCCGGCTACAAGAGGACGGGCAGTTTCATGGCCGTGGCCCTGGTGCGGGACATCACCGAGCGCAGTCTCGCAAAGGCGGAATTGGAAAGAGCACACACAGAGACTAGACAATTATTCGAAGCGATCTCGTCGATATTGATCGGCGTAGACAGAGACGGCAGAGTCACAGCGTGGAACGGAACAGCCGAGCGTACGTTCGGCATCGAAACGAACAAGGCTGTAGGGCGGTTGTTCGATGACTTGGAAATTGAATGGGATCAAGCCGCCGTTGCGGAGGGCATATCGGAGTGCCTCACCAAGAACGTAGTGAGACGGCTGGATGAAATGCGCTTCAAGAGGCCGGATGGCACAGAGGGGTTCCTCGGCATGACCCTGAATCCTCTGAATGGCGGCCCGGACAAACATGGTGGGTTTCTCCTTGTCGCTCTGGACATCACGCAGCACAAGGTCCTTCAGAGCCAGCTGGGTGAGGCCCAGAAGCTGGAGTCAATCGGGCAGTTGGCCGCGGGAATTGCCCACGAGATCAACACGCCCACACAGTACGTCGGAGACAACATGCGGTTCCTCCGCGACAGTGTTCAGGACATGATCAAGATCATCGATCAGTATGCTGAGCTGTTGGCCCCCAACAAGGAACCGCGGAGCTGGGATGAACGAACCGCGGAGATCAAAGCGGCCCTCGAGGAACTCGACGCCGATTTCCTGAAAGAGGAGATTCCCAAGGCAATCGAACAATCACTGGAAGGGGTGGAGCGAGTGGCCACAATCGTGCGGTCCATGAAGGAATTCTCGCATCCCGGTAGTGATGAAAAACAAATGGCCGACCTGAACAAGGCCATCGAAAGTACCATCACTGTGGCCCGCAATGAGTGGAAATACGTGGCGGAAACGGTCATGGACTTCGATCCATCGCTTCCCCTGGTGCCCTGCCTGTTGGGAAACCTTAACCAGGTGATCCTGAACATGATTGTCAACGCCGCCCACGCGATTACGGACGTGGTGGGTAAGGATAGCGGTGAAAAGGGAACCATCACCATTTCGACGCGGCAGGAAGGCGATTGGGCAGAGATCCGCATCAGCGACACGGGAACCGGCATCCCCGAAGGTGTCCGGGCGAAGGTCTTCGACCCGTTCTTTACTACCAAGGATGTGGGTAAGGGAACGGGCCAAGGATTGGCTATCGCACGTACTACGGTGGTCAAAAAGCACGGTGGCGAGCTCAGCGTTGAGAGCGAAGTAGGCCACGGGACAACATTCATCATCCGCCTACCGCTTGAGGCGGAACCTGATGAGAACACAGGAACGGAGTCTCATGAAGAGGCGTATTCTCTTCGTTGACGACGAGCCGAGCGTTCTGGATGGGCTGCGGCGTATGCTGCGCACCGAGCGAGGCCGCTGGGATATGAGCTTCGTTGGTGGCGCAGATGCAGCGTTGGAGGTGATGCGCGCGACCAGTTTCGATGCCGTTGTGTCGGACGTGAGCATGCCAGGAAAGGACGGTTTCGCACTCTTGGCGGAGATGGGGACGGACGCGCGAACCCGGGATCTGCCAGTCATCATCTTGACGGGTCGGGACGACAGCGGCATCAAGCGGCGAGCCCTGGACCTGGGGGCAACCGACCTGTTGAACAAGCCGGTGGATCCGCAAGACCTCGTGGCCCGTCTCCAAAGTGTGCTTCGCCTCAAGTCCTTCCAGGATGAGCTTAAGAATCAGAACGAGATCCTGGAGCACAAAGTCGAAGAACGGACCCAGGAGCTCACCGACTCTCGGCTGGACATCATCTGGCGTCTGGGCAAGGCGGCTGAATTTCGCGATGAGGAAACCGGGAATCACGTTGTGCGAGTCGGCTGCTACAGCCGGGTTCTCGCCCGGGAGATGGGAATGGAACGGGACTTCGCCGAGACGCTCTTCCTCGCGAGTCCTCTTCATGACATCGGGAAGATCGGCATCCCGGACAACATCCTCTTGAAGCGGGATTCGCTCTCCGACGAAGAGTGGGAGATTATGAAACAGCATTGTCAGATCGGGGCAGCGATTCTCCGGGACGATCCCCGGCCACAGAGCGCACTGTTGGCTTCGCATGGCGAGCCATCGGTGCTGCCGACGCGAACTCAGAGTCCGGTCCTAGCAATGGCCGCCTTAGTCGCCCTGACCCACCACGAACGGTGGGATGGCACCGGCTATCCGGCCGGGCTAGAAGGAGAAGAGATTCCGCTCGAGTCGCGGATCGTCGCCGTCGCCGACGTGTACGACGCCCTGCGGTCTGAGAGACCGTACAAACAAGCCCACTCTGAGGCCGAGGCATTCGAGATCATCGCGAATGAAGTCGGACGGCACTTTGACCCGAACGTGCACGCCGCCTTCAACGGCACGGCCGACGAGTTCCAGGCGATTCGAGCGGAGTTGGCAGATGATGCGTGTTGTTCGATCGGAACAGGGAGCCAGTTGTGACGAGAATACTATTCGTGGATGACGAAGATAGCGTACTGCAAGGGTTGCGACGGATACTGCGCCCCTACCGTCATCAATGGAACATGACGTTTGCCCCGGGTGGTCAGGAGGCTCTTGCGGCGCTGGCAGAACAGCCCTTTGATATTCTTGTCACCGACATGAGGATGCCGGGCACGGACGGCCCGGCGCTTCTGGCGGAAGTCGCACGGCAGTACCCGCACATCGTCCGAATCGTCCTTTCCGGGCACTCGTCCAAGAACACCACCGTCCGGTCAGTGGGTCTGACACACCAGTACCTGGCCAAGCCATGCGACAAAGAGGCCTTGGAACGGGCCATTGTGCGGGCACTTGGATTGCGGGAAACGCTGCGGGATCATTCACTCGCGCAGCTGTTAACACAAATAGAATCACTGCCGAGCCTGCCAAGTCTTTATGCAGAGCTCATTGCGGAACTCCAGAGCGAGGAGATGGCCGTCAGCAAAGTCGGAGACATTGTATCAAGAGACCCGGCCATGACGGCCAAGGTGCTTCAGCTCGTCAACTCGGCCTTCTTCGGTGTGCCTCGGCGCATCTCAAGTCCTTCTAAAGCAGTCGCCCTGCTGGGTGCCGACACGATCAAGGCGCTCGTGCTGGGCGTCGGCGTCTTCTCGCAATTCAGCGACAGCGCTGGCGGTGGCTTTGATCTTGAGGCGCTCTGGGAGCATTCCTTCCGTACCGCGGCGGCGGCAAAGCGGATAGCCCTCGCGGAGGGTGTAGATGGACAAGAAACAGACGAAGCGTTCACGGGCGGTCTTCTGCACGACGTCGGCAAGCTCGTCCTTGGCCGAGGCTTCCCGGAGCGATATCACGATGCCTTGAGCCACGCGAGTGAACGAGGCATCGAACACGTGCAAAGCGAACGCGAGATATTCGGTGCCACACATGCGGAAGTCGGCGCGTACCTGCTGGCGTTGTGGGGACTTCCGGACCCAGTCGTGGCGGCGGTGGCGTACCACCACACACCCGATGCATTGGCGGGAGTCACGTTCGGCCCCGTTATCGCCGTCCATGCCGCCAACGCGTTCGCTCACGAGCGGCAGGCCGACCACGAGTGCGGCACCCGCAGCCAGCTCAACATCGATCTTCTGAGTCGGCTCGGCCTCGCCCACCGAGTCGACGCATGGCGAAAGCTCATCGAACCGCTGCTTGTCGATGAGACCTGCTGGTCCGGCAGCCAGGGGATAGGCACATGAAGAGCATCCTGTTTGTCGACGACGAACCGAGCATACTCCAAGGCCTTCAGCGAATGCTACGCCCGATGCGCCGCGAATGGGATATGACTTTTTGTCCCGGCGGGCAAGAGGCCCTTCGGGCGATGGCCGAGGAACCCTTCGACGTAGTCGTCACCGACATGCGGATGCCGGGCATGGACGGCGCGGCACTGCTCACGGAAGTCTCGCGACAGCACCCACAGGTCGTACGTATCGTCCTATCAGGACAGTCCTCCAAGGAGGCGACTCTGAAGTCAGTCGGGGTGGCGCACCAGTTCCTGGCGAAGCCGTGCGACCCGGAGAAACTAAAGCAGACGGTGAACCAGGCCTTCGCTCTGCGAGACCTCCTGTCGGACGAGACATTGAAGCAGGCATTATCGCGGTTGAACTCGGTGCCAAGTGTGCCGGCACTTTACACGGAAATCATGGAGGAGCTCAAATATCCGGACGCATCGGTCAAACGCATAGGGGATATCGTGGCGGAAGACCCAGGCATGACGGCCAAGATCCTTCAACTGGTCAACTCCGCGTTCTTCGGGCTTCCCCGTCAGGTGTCGAGTCCGGCGCAAGCAGCAAGTCTGCTAGGTACTGAGACAATCAGGGCCCTTGTTCTTAGCATCGATGTTTTCTCACAGTTCGAGGGCGCCGCGGTTGAGGGCCTCGCGCCGGAGTCGGTGCAGAAACACTGTGCGGAAACTGCAGCCATAGCGAGGCAAATCGCGACGGTCGAGAAAGCCACGATAGAAATCGTGGATGCCTCTTTTATGGCAGGGTTCTTGCACGATGTCGGCAAACTCATCCTCGCCCAGAACATGTCCGACCAGTACCGCGAGGTCATGGTACACATGCGGGAGAAAGGTGTACCACTCTGCGAGGCGGAGCGAGCGGTCCTCGGTGCAACGCACGCGGAGGTGGGGGCCTACTTACTCGGTCTTTGGGGCCTTCCGGAATCTATGGTTGAAGCCGCCGCCTTCCACCACTGCCCGAGCAAATCCTTTGGAGACTCGTTCGTCCCACTCACGGCCGTACATGTTGCGAATGCCCTGGCACATGGGCGGTACAGTGAAGACCGGGCTGCAGCTGTAGAGGAGTTGGATCTCGATTATCTCAATCAACTCGGCCTGGCGGATCGAGTACCGGTCTGGCAAGCAGCAGGTAAAGAGATCTCTCAGGTCGGAGCAGAAATATGAGCGCGAGAATCCTTTGTGTTGACGACGAACAGAACGTGCTGGACGCCTACCAACGCGGTCTACGAAAGCAGTTTCAAATCGAGACGGCGCTCGGTGGGGAGCAGGCCATAGGGATGCTCGATGCTCAGAACCCCTATGCCGTGATCGTCTCCGACATGCGCATGCCCGGCATGGATGGTGTTCAGTTTCTGGCATCAGTGAGAAAGAGGGCAGGCGAAACCGTGCGGATGATGCTGACCGGTAACGCGGACCAGCAAACTGCAATCGAGGCCGTCAACGAGGGCAACATCTTCCGCTTCCTTACCAAGCCCTGTCCCCCGGATACGCTGGCAAAGGCGCTCACTGCCGGAATCGAGCAATATCGGCTCGTAACCGCTGAGAAGGAGCTGCTCGGAAAGACGCTCCGGGGCAGCATTAAGGTTCTCAACGACGTCCTCTCACTTACGAACCCCACGGCATTTGGTCACGCATCGCGCAGTCGCCGTCTCGTCGGTCAACTCTGCAAGGAACTGAACGTCGAAAGGGCCTGGGAGGTCGAAGTCGCAGCCATGTTGTCCCAGATCGGGTGCGTGACGATTCCGCCAGATACCCTCGACAAGGTTTACCATCGCAAGACGCTCACACCTGTAGAATCCGAGATGTTCGAGTCGCACCCGGCGGCCGGTCGTGACCTGGTCGTAAACATTCCGAGATTGGAGGGCGTTGCCGAGATTATTGCCTATCAGCAGAAGCGTTTTGACGGAACAGGCACGCCGTCGGACTCTGTTGCTGGCGCGGAAATACCACTCGGAGCCCGTCTCCTCAAGGTGGCTCTGGACTACGACGCGCTCAAATGGACCGGCCTAACAGAGATAGACGTGACCATCGAGCTGCGCCAACGCTCGGGATGGTACGATACGAAGATTCTCAAGGCGCTCGAAGCGGTCATCGGCTTTGAGGAGGCCTTTGAGATTCAAGAAGTCAAAATAAGGGATCTTACGACCTCAATGACATTGGCGGACGATGTGACGACGGAGGATGGCGCCATGTTGGTTGGGAAAGGGCAGGACGTAACGTCCTCACTGTGTCAACGCCTGAAGAACTTCGCCCGCAAGCGCAAGGTCAACGAACCTATTCGCGTTCTCGTACGAACCGATATGCGCTCTCCCGCTACCGCGAGAGCGTAAACGAATTGGAGAAGATGATATGAGTCACACCGTACTTCTGGTTGATGATGAACCCAACGTCTTGGACGGACTGACTCGCGTTCTGCGCAAGGAGCCGTACGAGATTCTGACTGCCAACTCAGCCGAGGAGGCGGCCACGTTCCTAGAGGATCGCAGCGTTGACCTGATCGTCTCCGACGAAGAGATGCCCGGCATGTCCGGAACGGAGTTTCTTGGCAGGGTTGCTGAGCGATACCCAGATACCGTTCGTATCGTCCTCACCGGCCATCCCACGCTGCCCGCTGCACTTCGCGCCATCAACGAAGGGAAGGTTTATCAGTTCTTCACCAAGCCCTGCAATGAAATCGACCTAGCAATAACGATCCGTCGCGCCCTTGAACAGAAGGACTTGCTTGCAAAGAGCCGCGACCTGCTCGAAGTCACCAAACGCCAGTCAGCGCTTATTGACGAAGCGAGGCTTACTCGCCGCTTGCGCGGCGCCAGGCCTCAGGATCGGGCCGAGATCATCGCGAAAGAAGGCAAGCCCGCTGATACTCGCGAGCTGCTTGATGAGATGGACGGCGCAGTCCGCAACGGCCGGGAACTCTTGAGAGAGGTTCGGAGCGGATCCGACCTCCAGCCCGACCCAAAGAGCTCCGCAACGTCAGCTGCGCGATGACGCGCGTCACGAAACGCGCCCGCGTATGCTAGCCAGCCCCCCCGTTGACAGTCTTACATAAAGGTTTGATGAAAGTCCGGTAGACTCCGCGAAACCGAACGGCCCAGGGACGGGCCAGAAAGGAGAAACGGAGATGCAGGACACATTGTACGTGGGCGTGGATGCCCACAAAAAGCGCAGCCACGTTGCCGTTATGGACCAGGGCGGCACTGTTCTCAAGAGTGTCGACATCCCCAGCTCGCGATCCGGCGTTGCCGGGGCGCTCGGGCGCTACAAGAGACCGATCAAGGCAGTCCTCGAAGCTTCCTATGCGTGGGAGCCGATGCACGATTGGCTCGACGAGTTCGCTGACGAAGTCGTCTTGGCTCACCCGCTCAAGGTCCGTGCGATTGCCGACGCGCGCATTAAGACCGACAAGCTTGATGCCCGTGTTCTGGCACATCTGCTCAGAGCCGATTTGATCCCACCAGCATACGTGCCGAACCGTGACACTCGCAGGGTAAAGCGCGTCCTGCGCCAGCGATGCTTCCTGATTCGGGTTCGCACCATGGTCAAGAACCGCATCGCCGCCTTGCTTGCGTGGAACTCAGTCCAGCGACCGGATGTCTCCACCCTTTACGGGAAGGTCGGAAGAGCGTTCCTGTCTGCGGTCGAATTGCCCGAGGTGGACCGATCCTTGCTGAACGAGGATCTTGAACTGCTGGACGCCATTCAGCAACGAGTGGCCGCCACCGAGAATCTGATCGCGAAGCTGAGCAAAGGCGATCCCATCATCGAATGGTTGTCGAGCTTACCGGGGATCGGTGACTTCTTCGCGGTTCTCCTCCGGTACGAAATCGACGAGATTAGCCGTTTCCGCACGCCGAAGAAGCTGGCGTCCTACGTTGGTATCGTGCCATCGGTCTACCAGTCCGCGAATCGTTGTTTCCACGGTCGGCTGACCAAGCAGGGCAACAAGCACCTGCGGTGGGCGATGATCGAGGCCGTCACACCGGCCATTCGACACTCGCCGTACTTCAGGCGCTACTACGAACGGATCAAACGAAGCAGCGGCAGCCTCTGCGACTGGGAATGCACGAGAACCGGCAACCGGCAATTTGGGATAGAACTGGCTCGCCAAGCACCGCGACACAGTTCGATCCCATCTGCCAGGTCACGCTATCCTTGTGTACAGGACCGTGAACTCCGCCATCTGTGCTCCGGGGTCTCGCAATTGGGCAATTGGGCGTAGTATTCGTTCGCTGATGGTCGTCCGGAGGACCGTGTCGGACATGGCTACGATGTGCTCCTGAATCGCCGGGGCGAGCCGCAGCAGGGCGAGGACTTGCGTGACGCGGGCGCGGGTGATGCCCTCACGGCGGGCGACCGCAGCCTGGTTGGAAACGTCGCCAGCGTCGAGTTGACGTCGCCACTCGATGGCGTTGCGGAGGAGGACGACGGCGCGAGGCGTCTTGGGCTCGCACAGCGGCCTGACCTCGACCGGGAGAGAGTTGCTGCTGGGGTTTCGTTCGGGGAGGTCAACGATCGGTAGCGAGTTCCGCGACCCACCAGTTCACGTAAAACCCCGGACGGCAGAGCGCCTGGGGCTTGTCGTTCTATCACCAGTATTCGCAAGGGTTTACGCCCGCAAGCGGCCCGCGCCGAGCAGCCAGAGAGCGCGTTTCCAGGTCGCGCCGCCGTCAGTCCAGCGTCTCGGGCGTCGTTTCGACACCCGCGCTCTCGGTTTCTCTCGTTAACAGCCGACCGGCCAGTTAACGCTTGCGGTTCCCCTCGGCGGCTTACGGACGTCTGCCTAACACACGCTCCCGCCAGCGATGCACGCTCATTACTCGAGACGCTCGCCGTCGAAGGCGACTCGTGTCAGGTGCTTCTAGCCGTTGTCGCTCACACGCTTCAGATACCGGCCGAACGACAGCTGAGTGGACGTCGCGCCGACGCGGACGGTGGTGGCCTGACCGGCTTCGGTAACATGCCCGAGCCATCCAGGAAACGGTCCTAACGGGTGCCTCAGGAGCCCCCACCCGCTCCCCCTGCCTGTACAACACCCCCTCACGGCGTAGAATCCAGCCTATCTGGGACGTGTTCGAACGGCTGACACCGCGAA
>CBDUZO010000110.1:0-13040 GCA_965371725.1 uncultured Phycisphaerales bacterium | reverse complement strand
CGGAATGCGGTGAAAACTGCAGCCTATGCCCTGGGGACTGTCCGTGCGGACTCGGGGAGGAGTGCGTTGACGGCGAGTGCGTCCCCATTCATTGTCCCAACGACATCTGTGAGCCGAACGAGGGGGAGGATTGTACTACCTGCCTTGAGGACTGTGGTTATCCCGTATCCTGCGGGAACGGGCCGCCCTGCGAGCCGGAATGCGGTGAAAACTGCAGCCTATGCCCTGGGGACTGTCCGTGCGGACTCGGAACAGAGTGCTTCGACGGTGAGTGCATCCCGATCCATTGTCCCAACGACATCTGCGAGCCGGCATTGGACGAGAATTGCGCCACGTGCCCGGATGATTGCCCGTGTGCTCAGGGTGAGGTCTGTGTCGATGGGGTCTGTGTGCCGACCGAGGGCTTGGTGCGAGTTGTCCCGGTCGTTGTTCTGGATCCGACGGCCGATCCAGGTAATCCATATCCTGGCGCAGAGCCGCCAGGTTCCGTCAGCGAAGTGCCGAAGGATACCCCCTTCTATACAGAGATTTGGGCATCGAATGTCTTAGGCGACCGCCCAGGCCTCGCGTGCGTAACAGAGGATGTGCATTACACAACCTCCCTGTTGGATGCGGTACCTCCCGTGGAAGACGGTCCACTCTTTCCGGTATCGCCGGTGGAGCCCGTGTTTGATGATCCTGCCGGCCGGGTCTATGACGTTTCGGGGTGTCAGGGAGCGCCGGCGATTGAGTTCTTGGGCGTCGATGAGTGGGTCATGGTCGATCGGATCGAGATGACCTGCGATGAGGCCGGGAGGGCGTGCGTTGAATTAGCGGACGCCGACAACGTCTTCGCAGGGGTATCGCTATATGGTGATCCGCAGAACGTCCACCCGTCCCAGGTGAGCTTCGAGTCATGGTGTTTCGACTGTACCGAATGTGGCGATTGTCCCTTCGACGTCAACGAGAATGACGCGGTTGATACCGGTGACTACGCGTTCTTCCTGAGTTGCTTTGCGACATACGTCAACCCCGGTGACCCGTGCTTCTGCCTGGACGTCAACGAGAACGGTGGGATCGACACTGGCGATTACGCCGCGTTCCTTTCTTGCTTCGCCGAGTACTGTCCATGTCCAACGATGCGCAGCGCGGCAAGCGTGCCGTTCGTGGACGTAAGGCTAGTGGTAACCGAAACCCCGAGCCTTCTGGACGCCGCTGATGGATTGCCTGCCCGAGTTACCCAGATGACGAGCGGAAGGTCTTTCTATGTTGAAGTGTGGGCCTCGGTGAGCGGCGGGGCTGGCGGTGAAGCCGCCTGCGTGTACGCGGATATGGAGTTTGACAACACCACGTTCGCTGTGATTGAGGTAGAACCAGCCGCTCGTTTCAGCCGCCTGACGGCCGTGAAAGTGGACGAGCGTAGTGGTCGGGTGGTTAACCTGGGCGGATGCATTGCTCCTGATGTTCGCCCACAGGGGGGCAAATGGCAGCGGGTCGCCGTAGTGAAGATGATGGGTGGGCGTCAAGGAGACGCCACGCTCAAGCTGACGAACTCGTCCGGCCCGTTCTATGGAATATCAGTCGTGGGCGTCAAGGAACAACTCGGCGCTCCGACCACGGAGCTGGACAAGGCTGAATTGCACTTCGAGACGGCTCCGGCTGATGGAGAGAAGCGCCGCGAGCGGACCAGCGGTCGCCGCTAACGGACGATTGCACGACGGTTTGAGAAGTGCGTCGGCAAGACTTGCTATGGAATAGATTCAACGGTTGATCGTTGTGGAGGGATATGATGGTACAAGGAACAACTGGCAGACTGATTGCTCGAAGCTCTTCGGTATGCATTATCGCGGCGTTTGCGGTTCCCAGCCTGGTACTGGCCAACGCAAAAGGTGAGGAAATCCTGGTCGAGGTTATGCCTGTTATCTTGACTACTCCGACGCCGGATCCGGTGAATCCCCGCCCCACTGCCCCCGATTCAACAGCGTCAGTAGGTGGGGGTGAGGACTTTTTTGTTGAGGTTTGGGCGTCGAACGTGGCTGGTGCCCGACCGGGGCTAGCCTGCGTGAGTGTCGATCTGATGTATCCAACAACCCACATGGATGCCCTACCTCCCATTCAAGATGGTCCACTGTTCCCCATTACTCCAGTCGAGGCAGTCTTTGATGATGTCGCCGGCCTGGTTGACGACTGTTCGAGTTGCCAGGGCGCGCCCGCGATCGAGTTTCTCGGCGTGAATGAATGGGTCATGATCGATCGAGTGAGAATGCATGCCCTGGAGGAAGAGTTGCTTGTGGGTACAGGGGAGCACTTCATTGAACTGGCTGACGCCGGAAACCCGTTTGCGGGAATATCGTTGTACGGAGACCCCTTCAATGTGGATCCGGTGTCTGTCGACTTTCAATCGGTTCGCGTTTCTCCACAGACGGGAAGTGGTGCGTGCTGCAATGACGACACTGGTTCCTGTCGGGAGACGACCGACACGGACTGCGACGCCACCAACGAGACCTATCGGGGCGATGGCACCGACTGCGGTCCGCCGAACCCATGTCCACCGCCCACGGGTGCGTGCTGCTATTCGGAAGGAACTTGCAGCAATGGTATTCCGGAAGCCGATTGTGTTGCGTCCAGTGGGAGGTATCTGGGCGACGGTTTGACCTGCGAAGGTGACCCTGACGGCGACGGTTTCGTAGGGTGCGATGATGTGTGCGCAAGCACGCTCGCACCGGCGGGAGTAAACTTTGAAGGACGTCCGCTCGGCGACTTCGACGGGGACTGTGACGTTGACTTGGTCGACTACGCCGTTCTGCAGAAGAACATGACCTGGCCAAAGCCTTGAGATCGACCGGCCAGACGCTGGGTTGTGCCCGGTAGCGGTCTTGCCGGCGGGTCTGACAACTGGCGCGGGTTACGCCGCTCTTGTCGTGCCAATGTCACTGTACTGGCCGGGTGAAATGGCCTGCGGAGAATCGCTCGGAATTCTTCGCCAAGACCACCGTGCGAAACAGCATCCAAGCAGCAGAAGCCTATGCCCCCGTCCAGGTCCGACGGCGCATCGCCTCGATGACGGCTCTGGGCGCGATGTGGTCGAGGTAGCGGGCGGTGGTAGTGATGCTGGAGTGGCCGAGTTGGCGGGAGATGATGGCGATGTCGACGCCTTCGGCGCGGAGTTGGGCGGCGTGCGTGTGGCGGAGGCCGTGGGCGTGGACGCGCTTGTCAATGGAGGCCCGGGCAGCGAGGCGTTTGAGCATCACGCGGACGTAGGCGGCGGCCATGACGCGGCCGCGGAGCGTGCAGAAGACGGGATGCCGGCCGCTTAGGCCAAGCTCGGACCTCACGTCGAGCCACCGCTCGACGATTGCGGCGGCGCCGGGGTCCAGGCCGACGGTGCGTGATCGCCCGCCTTTGCCGTTGAGTACCCTAACGCTGCCGTCGGCAAGGTCGAGATCTTTGGGGTAGAGACTGAGGGCTTCGGTGATTCGCAGGCCGGTGCGGTAGAGCAGGGCGATCAGTGCCCGGTTGCGCAGGCCGGTCGACGCGTGGCGGCTGCACGCTCGCATAAGGGCACAGACCTCGGCGTTGGTGAGAACCTCCGGTGGCAGGCGGCGCGAACGACGTGTCGAAACCCGGGTAGTCTCGGGCAGTCGGTCGCGCGCCGGACACCTTGAGCGGGCTGGAACCTCTTCTGATCGACGGCGTGACTTGGAACCGTTTTGCGCAATTCGAACCATTTTCTCGAGCATGGGCCACCTCCTCGCATTCTTGAGCTACGCTTTCTACGCAAAGCGTAACTCAGTGCTACCTCGGGGGGGCCAACCCGGCAAGAACGTAACTCTATGGCCAATCTGTCCTTTGATGCGAGATGCGACAAGGGCGGGGTCGGATGTCTGTCCCAAGGCGCTTGCGATGGCCTCGCAGCGTCCGACGGCTGAGAATCTCCGGGGAGACTTCGGGATTCAGACGTTACATCGAATTAGAGCCTGATCTAGATCCTCCTCAGCTCCCGCCGGCGGTTGGAGCCGCCCATATAGACCACGGTCCCCCCGACACTCGGGGCCTTGTCGGCGGCATCGAGGGCGAGGGCGAGCGCCGTCCAGCGGTCGGCGTGACTGCCTGCCTCTCGAGGAGCGGCGTACCGCACGTTGCCGGAGAGCGTCACGGTCCGCGCGACCGAGTGCAGGTCCTCGATCAGCGGCCGGTGGTCGGGAATACTGACATCGCCGCGCTGAAAGACGGCCAGGATGCGCGACGCCAGCGACTCCTTGACCGGCGCCGTCATCGTGATCGGCTCGACCCGGGAGCGGTACGCCTGTACGAGCTGCTCGGCGAGTTGCATCCCCAGACCACTCTGGTCGATCGCCAACCGCCGCAAACCACGCTCACTCAGCACGCTGGCGAGCAGCTCGAACTGCTCGTCGAACGGCGACTCCTGAAGCTCAACGGCGCCGCGCCAGCGGTACCCCTCCTTGAGCCTCTCGAGAACGACCAGGACGGATAGGTCGTGTTTGCGGCCCACGTCGTAGCCGGCGTAGAGGTCACCGGCCTCGGACAGGGTCTTCATGTTGAGATGGTAGGACAGAGCGTCATCGACCCGGGCATACAGTAGGTCGTAGGGCAGCAAGGCGTGCGACTCGTCCACGAACTGGCACTCATAGGCTGACCGCCAGGTGGCCTCGTCGGCAACGGCAGCCCGCAACGCGTCGATGTCATGAGGCGCCCCGCCTTCCCGGGCGTCGTAGATGCTCACCCGGTGGCGCGACCATGCGTCGTCGTCGCTGTTCCACAGGCGATGGAACACGCCCGCCCGCGGTCCGGGCGTCGACACGACGCTCAGTCGAAACTCCCGGCGGGTCGAGATGGTCGGCACGATGGCCATCCACAACGCATCGATATCGGGAATCCACGCCGCCTCGTCGATGACCACGTGGCCGGTGTAGCCCTGGACCGTCGCGGCCGAGGCGGGCAGGGAGATGACCCTACCGCCGGTAGACAGCTCGATGGCCTCGGCAGACTGCTTGTCGACGCGGACGACTCCGTCGGCGGCCACAGTCACAAGTGGGAGCAAATGGGCAGCTTTGCGGAGCAGTTCCGACGCCTGCCGCTGTGATGCGGAGACAATGACGGTCGTTTCACCGTAGACGGCGGCGTGCAGCGCCTCCGTGGCAACGACCGTGGACATGCCGATCTGGCGAGCCTTGCAGCACACACGAAGCCGTGAGTGGTCCTCGAGCCAGCGGCGCTGGTGGTCCCACCATTGCAGACCCGGAAGTTCGCCGGTCGGGCATTCGACAGTTGTACTCGCAGCATCGGCGGTCATGTTTCGCCCGCCTCGTCGTTTAACTGCGCATTGTCATCCGCTTGAGGTGGTGCGAGGAGCGTCGCCTTGAATCCCAACACGGCCGAGACACTCGTCAGTGCCGCCTCCAACTCGCCTGGTCCGGTCAGGGTGATGCGCCGCTCGTCGCCGTCCAGGGCCTTGAACAACAGCTGCAGAAGTCCGACGAGCTTGTCACCCGCCCCGGTGCTGCCCTTGACGGTGCGGATCAGCAACTGCGTGATGCTGTCGTAGATCAGGCCAGCGACCACGTCGATGTTCCGGGCTTCGTCCGGGTCCATACCGAGTTGCTCAGCGATCTTTGTCAGTTCGGCGCGGGTATTTGCGGGCTTCACGCCCACGCGACGCAGTGCAGCCGCCAAAGAGCCGGTCTCCCGAGGCCGACCCGTGGGGTTGCCGCTCTGGCCCGGCTTCCATTGGTGCGGCACGAGCCACGGCGCACGCTCCCCGCTGGCTGTCTCCTCAGCGGCAGGCGTGGGCGACGCCTCGGCGATGGGCTCGGCATTGTCGTGTTCGTCCTTCACGTCCATTCCTCGCTTCGGCGTTCAATGGTGATCGTAGTCAGGCGTCGCCTGTGTTCTTTAGGCTGCTCTTGAATGGTCATCTACGCGGCCCTCCTCCCACCGGCTCAGACCTCATAATTCCACCGGAATCTCCCGGAATTCGCTTGATGGGTTTATGCCCGGGCGGCTTCATGGAGGCGCACGCACGCTGCGTCGCGCCTGCCTCGGCAGGCAGGTGAATGCGGCAGGACCCTTTTGTAGGAGACTTACGATGAAGAAGGACAACGTCAAGGTCGGCGGCATGTACGTCGCCAAGGTGAGCGACAAGGTCGTGACGGTACGGATCGACAGCACCCATAGCAAGGGCGGTTGGAACGCGACCAACACCGCGACCGGCAAGCGCATTCGCATCAAAGGCGCTCAGCGCCTGCGCGGCGAGGCAGGACGTGACGCGAAGAAGGCAAAGGCTTCCAAAGCGCCCAAGGCCGAGCTTGCCAAAGACGAGAAGACCGAGGCCCCGGGCAAGGCCGCGACCGAGAAGGCCAAGCCGAAGACGGCTGGCGGCAAGCAGAAGCCCAAACGCGTCAGCGCGCTCGACGCGGCCGCACAGGTCCTCGCCGAGGTGGGCAAGCCGATGCGGGCCCAGGAACTGATCGCCGCGATGACCGAGCAGGGTTTGTGGTCCAGCCCGGCGGGCAAGACGCCGCACGCCACATTGTACGCTGCGATCCTCCGTGAGATCGCCGCGAAGGGTGACGCGGCCCGCTTCAAGAAGGTCGACCGCGGGCTGTTCGAGATCAACAAGGCGGGAGCCTGATCGATGATTACCGCACATGAACGCAATGAGACCTTCGATGTCATTGACGACCACCTGATCCGCTCGGTCGTGCCGCGACGCGGCCAACCCTACCGGCACCGCTGCCCGCGAAGGACCTTTGAGCAGGTCGCCTTCGCCATCGACGAGGCCGGCGACGCAACCTTCACGCTCGAGTTGCTGGTCCGGCGCGAGGACCTGCCGTTCACGCAGGTCGCCGTCGCCTTGGCGTTTCTCAAGGAGCGTGGCATCGTTGAGACGCGGTATCGGCGCAACTACGCCGCGACGCAGTGCGTCCATCTCGACGCGATGACGGAGTTCTGCGCCCTGGCCGAGAAGGCTTGACCACATTATGACTCCTCCTGGAACACCTCGGCTATAGACGCCGAGGTGTTGCTTCGGCAGTAGATTCTCAGTCTGGTAGACGATCCCGCAGTTGGCCGCTTCATTGATCGCAGGGGCTCGAACGCGTAAGATTCTGGCATGTCCACGAACGAATACGAGAAGAACAGCGCTGACGTCCTTTTCAAGTGCGGTCGTCACTGCTGCATCTGTCGACGGTTCCGGCCGACGATGCTCCAAGTGCATCACATCATCGGAAGGCAGGATCGCGGGGACGATGAGATCGACAACCTGATTGCCGTCTGCATGACTTGTCATTCCGATACTCATACGAGCCGGCCTTTCGCCCGGCGGTTCACTCCGGATGAGCTCAAGCACCATCGCGACCGCGTGTACGAGATGGTGGCGAACGGGACACTCGTACCGCCCAACGATGATGCGGTACTGGTGACCCCGACCGCCTATCCACGTGAGGTTCCCCGAGCCGACGAGACGTTTGTCATCACGGCAAACGAGGGCTTGATTGAACCACGGCTGCTGAAGGAAGCGGCTGATATCCTGATCGCCGCAGCCCAGTCGGGTGATGCACACGTGATGTCCGTGCGCAATTTCGAGGGCTACGCAGTGGTAGTCGGAGGTCGGAACTTCGTTCCGAGTCGTAGCCCGAGGGATGAGGCTCGCTTCGAGAATGCTGTCAATGAGCTCGTCGAGCACGGGCTGCTCGCAGGCAACGGGGAAGTATTTCGTGTTACCCACAAGGGGTTCCTTCTGGCGGACGAACTGGAAGCGGTCGGGCGCCAGTCGCAATGACGTCGAACCGCTCCGCCTTCCGCCCCGCGAACTGCTCCCACCGCTGTACGATGACGTCACAATAGAGTGAGTCGAGTTCCATCAGGAACGCGCGACGCTCCGTCTGCTCGGCTGCGATAAGCGTCGAGCCACTGCCGCCGAACAAATCGAGCACGTTCTCGCCTGCACGAGACGAGTATTGCATCGCCCGGACGGCCAACTCGGCGGGCTTCTCCGTCAAATGGACCATCGCGTTCGGGTTGATCTTTTTGACTGACCACACATCCGTCGCGTTGTTGGGGCCGAGATAGACGTGCGCCGCACCCTCACGCCAGCCATAAAAGCACCATTCGTGGTTGCCCATGAAATCCTTGCGGGTCAGCACCGGATGCTCCTTGACCCAGATGATGGCCTGTGAGAAGTACAGCTCGCAGGCTTTCAGCACCGGCGGGTAGTTCCCAACGTTCGCGTAACCGCCCCAGATGTAGAATGAACGGCCCGGCGACAGCACACGCGCGATGTTGGCGAACCACGCGCGAAGCAGCTGATCGAAGTCCTCATCGGAGACGAAGTCGTTGATCAGTGGCCGGTCTTTCGGGCGGAGCTTCTTATGTGTGGCGTGCTTCGCACCCTGCCGAGCCACGTCGAACGCTTGGTGGTGATGCAGCCCCTTGCCGCCGCGCGTCGCGTCGACCGCCTGGGTCAACCGCTGACTCTTCAGCAGAGAGAACGAACTGTTCCCGGCCGCGATCGCGTTGTTACTGCGCGGCTCGACCTTCACGTTGTACGGCGGGTCGGTGTTGACCAGATGGATCGGCGTACCGTCGAGCAGGCGACCGACGTCCTCGCTGCTTCCTGCGTCACCGCAGAGCAGTCGATGGTCGCCCATCACCCACAGGTCGCCTGGCTGCGTGATCGCCTCGTCGGGCGGATCGGGAATCGCGTCCGGATCGGTCAGGCCCGCATTGACGCCGGGGTCGAGCAGCTTTGCCAATTCGTCCTCGCCAAAGCCGAGCAGCGAGAGATCGACGTCCAGCTGTTGCAGTTCAGCCAGTTCGCCCGGCAGCAGTTCCAGGTCCCACATCGCCAGATCGCCGGTACTGTTGTCGGCGATTCGATATGCCTTGGCCTGCTCCGGCGTCAGTTCGTGGGCTACGTGGACCGGGACCCGCTCGAGCCCGAGCTTCACTGCCGCCTTCCACCGCGTATGCCCGACGACGATGACACCGTCGGCGTCAACGACGATTGGCTGGCGAAAGCCGAACTCCTGAATGGACCGCGCTACCGCCTCCACCGCGGTGTCGTTGATGCGGGGGTTCTTCTCGTAGGGTCTGATCTCGGCCAACGGCCTCAGTTCAATGTTCATGATCAACATCCGTTCCCTTGCGAGAAGCTGTTCCTGGGTATGGTGGGGGATTGACGTCCCTCACACGCTGGGCGACGATGCAGCTGACTGCGAGTCTTGACGCGTACCACGAGGAGGCATTGAAGATGCCGGTTTGCCTGGCGACAGAGACTATAACATTGGATCCTGGTTCCCTGCCTCTGAACGCTGCGATCCCAATCCTCACCCTCGTGATTGGGTGGTTCTTGAAGGTGCTCTGGGACCGCAGGTCGCAGAGGACGCTTTTCGACCACCGCCTCCGCTTGGAGAAGGAGTACGGGCTGTACAGCGACCTGTGGGAGAAGCTGTTTAAGGTGCGTCGCGCACTTGGCCAGGTTGTCGAGCAGTTGGGTAGCACTAGCAACGTGCGACACGACCAACAAGTTCTCGATCTGTTCAATGACTACCAATTGGCGGTGCGCAAGGGGGAGCCGTTCATGAGTCCGTCCGTGTTCATGCCGGCAAGGGAGATCGCGACGCTTGCCCGGACGATCATCGAGAACATCGGCAAGCAGCAATCCCTTGATAAGCTTCGTGAAAGAGAATCCAACTCCGACGTCAAGGACAAATGTACGACCGATCTCATACGGCTGGATGAGGACAGCCGTGCCGCTTTTACGAAGATTGATGAGTTGACCCAGAGCGTTGCGCAGGCCATTCGCCACCGCGCCACCCCGTAGTGTTCGGCTGGTCAGGCGAGTGACAGCTCGGTCGTTTATGGTTGAATGATCCTCGCGGGCTCTGAGCTCAGCCATCAGCCACAACTCGACCGTCATCGCGCGGCCTCCTTGTTATCGTTAACCGGGCCGTCCTCAGCCCTTGGATTGGCCCCAAACGCGCAGAAACGCCGCGTGGGCCTACGGGGCGCCAGGACGTAGGTCGGTACGTCCCAGCGGCGCCCGTTCGCACACGGGCCAACGTGGCGCGTTCTGTGGCCGCGTGCCCGACGTTCGGAGAGGCGCCGGAAAGTCCGCCTGTGGTAGAGGCTGTCTCCGCAGGCATCTTCCGACACTCTCGCGCTCGACGGAACCATGAAGGACCTTCTGTCGGTTTTGTCAGTGACCTTAAGGGGCATATCCAACGTTCTCGAAAGGCACACACACTGTCACGCAACACTCACAGCAGATCGGCAATCACCGCACATTCCAAGCGTATACACCTTGTTGCGCAGAGTGCAAACACGATTCAGACTCGCGGAGGGAGTTTATGTTGGCGTCGTTGTCAGGAAGTGACTCGCATGGACTGCAGCGCCGGCGGGCACCGCAAAAACTTCCTGAGAGTCGTCGCTCTTGATCTGCCTGCAGAGAAGTGACGCGCGCGTGATCCCTGGTATTCGTTCTCGCGAAACGCGAACATCGCCAGTGCCACGAAGGTGACCTTCGCTACGGAGATCGCCTATCCCGGTGTTTTCTTGCCATCGTTCGATGACCTCGTCGCCGTCCGGGAAGGAACAGTGCAAGGTGATTTGGCCCGCCCCGTAACTCTAGCGTACTTCACGACTTAGAACCCACTGCCCGCACGTTGCCAACGTGAATGTCGTCGGTTCAAATCCGATCACCCGCTTCCGATGACCGCCGTTGTCCACAAGCGACAACGGCGTCCTTCTTTCGACGGGGGCGCGAGTTACGACGATCCCACCGCGCGTCCCCCTTCCCCCTGAAACACCGTTCGTTTTGACAGCAAGTGACCAGGATTGACGGCAACGGACGCGCGTACGTGCAAGGTTTAGTGCAAGGTAAACTCGAGACTCGGGCGATTCGGGGAGATCCACGGACGACGAGGGGGGCGGAGCGATACGCCGCCGAGATCCTATACTCGTCGACACCCGCCACGGTCGCAGCTCCCTTACTGGGGGACCCCTGCCGCGCCATCTGTGGCCCGGACACACAGCCGGAAACAGCGTGATCGTCACCGGGTTTGCCTGGGGAGCCAGCAAGCAGTGTCCTTCTCCTGGGGCCGGTTCCGCCGATTCCACCGGCTGCTCCTAGATCAGCAGGGGATTCCGGGTGGCAGGGCGGTGAGCCTTGCCGAGTCGCGGGTTGCCCATTCGCAGGGATGATCAGGATGATCAGGGACAGTCACCTATTATTCCGATGGGATCTTCGGCCCAGAGCTTCATCGGTCATTAGTGATTGACGCTTGTATCGTCACCACGGGGCGGGTGGCACTGACGGTGTGCCGCTGCTCTTGAGCAGTGCGTCGTCCTCGGGCTGCAAGACCCACTGCTCGTAGGGAGTGGCACGCCCACCCTCGCCAAGACCGAACGACGTTGACGACGTGCTCCCCGCCGGTATCTTGGAGGGCGTGAGCGAGAAGATACCTGACGAAGTGGGCGCGGAGATTCTGGCGAAGTGTGGTCGTTGTTGCTGCCTGTGCCGAAGATTCCGCCCGACGTACCTTCAGGTTCATCATATCATCGAGCAAGCCAAGGGCGGTACAAACGACCCGGACAATCTGATTGCAATCTGTCTGACCTGCCACTCCGACGTACATGCGAAACGTGCCTTTACCAGGCGCTTCACGCCCGAAGAACTACGGCAACACCGGGATGCCGTCTTCGCGCTTGTCGCCGATGGGAAGCTCGTCCCGCCAGAAGAGGATGATTCAGTCTCCACCCGCTACGAAGGAATCGGATTGGCCGGATTCCCCCAAGAAAGTGGTTTTCCCGATCTTCCCACCGAAGCGGTTGACATACTGATTGCCGCGTCCGAGTCCCAGCATGGTCGTGTTCTTATGACACTAACGTCAAGCGGGTTCGCTATCGGGACGGGCGCACGCAACGTTATCCGAACCCACGATCCCCGCGACGAGGCCCGTTATCGACAGGCGATGGAAGTCCTGAAAGAAGCCGGACTTCTCGATGCATGCGGTTATGAAGGCGAGGTGTTCCGTATCACGCATCACGGCTATTTGCTGGCCGATCAACTACTTGCTGTACGGGCCCGCAACGCTGACCGATGATTGCGGTCGGGTGACACTCACAGTGTGCCACTGCTCCTGAGCGGTGCGACCTCGAGAGGCCCCCGAAGGGCACTACTTCAGGGAAGTGGCATACACTCAACCCTGGACCCTTCGTCTCTGATTCGCGGGCGAGACGCCCACGCTACGGGCGGCCTTGGGAGGGAGCGCCAGAGCGGGTAGCGCGTCGATGGCTCCTGCTACGTCGAGCAGCTTCGGATCGGTGTAGATGTTCGCGGTCAGCTCGGGTTTGGAATGCCGCATCGCGGCTTGAGCCGTACGGAGCGAAACGCCGGCAGCGGACAGGTGGGTGCCAAACGTCACTCTGAGCGCGTGGACATCGACGACGCGGTTCCGCTCATCACGCTTGGGGATGCCTGCGGCAGCCAAGTCACGGTCGAGGATACGCGCCAGCCCGGAAGGGATGCGGAACAAGGGCGTAGAAGCCGGCAGGCGCGCCGGTATCGGCTTGCGGCTCTTGCGGGCTTCGTCCTGCAATTCTCCGAGCCGCTCCTCGAGCCACAAGGACAGTTCAGCCGCCAAATCCGCCCTCAGAGGGATGTTCGAGCCTTGGCGGTTCTTCTCGTCGGCAGCATTCAGGACGGCGTACGCCACGCGACCACCGAAGTCGAGTTGGCCGACGGTAAGTGACGCCAGCTCCCCCTTCCTGAGGCCGGTCAAGACGAGCGCCTTGTACGTCAACGCACGCTCGTACCCGGTTCGTTCCAGCCGGGCGATCAGATCGGGATTGTCCTTGAGTGCTCCCCGCGCCCGCTCCACGGCTGCGTCGATGTTCTCGGGTGTCAGAGGTTCGCGCTTCCACGTCGCTCGGCTTCGAGGTGATCGCTTGGGATCCGCCTTGGTTGCCATGATCTCGCGCCCGTATTCAGCCAGAGGGCGCAGACGTGCGACCGTAAGGAGACGCATCAGCTCCGCCTC
>CBDUZO010000109.1:0-13070 GCA_965371725.1 uncultured Phycisphaerales bacterium | reverse complement strand
ATCCTCGAACAACCGTCCGTCCCCCACCCTTCGCTCCGCGAAGAATGGGGCACCACCCGTGTCGGTGAGGAGGCCGATCAGTCCTCGCTCTCGCTCTCGTTCTCGCTCTCGTTCTCATCCTCGGACTGCTCGCCCGTGTCTTCGCGCTCGGCATCCCCGCGTTTCCAGCCGCCGTGCTTGCGTTGCCCCTTCCGCTTCATCTCCTCGAGCTTGGCCTCGACAGCCTCGCGCTGCTCGGGGGTTAGTTCCTCGAAGATTTTGTCGCGTAGCTTGGCGACGCTCTCGTCGCGCTCCTCCTTGCCCATGTCGCGTGTGTCGATCGAAGCCATGTGTTCGCTCACGATCCTGCGAACCGTGCGGCTCTGCTCGCGGGACAGTCCGACGTCGCTGGCGAACACGGCGCCCATCAGCCTTTGGATCGGGAATCCGCGTTCCCGCAGCGCGTCCTTCAGACCGAGTCGCTTGACGATCGCGTGGTACTTATCGAGTTGGGCCTCATTGAGTTCGGAACCTACCTTCTTGACAAACCGGCCGAGCGGCAGGGCACTTCCCGACCGGCGCTGGCGGAGCTTCTCGCTCATCTGCCTGCGGATGTCCCGTGCACGTTCGCGGTCTCCCGTTTTGCGAGCCTCGATCAGTTCTTGCTGCAGTCCCTGGACAGCCTCTAACTCATTCTCGAGGTCCTTGGCGGTCTTCTGCTTGGAAGGCGTCTGCTCCAGGCTTTCGAGCTGGAACTCGAACAACTCGTCGACGGCCTCCTCCTGCTTGCGGCTCAAATCGAGGTGCTCGTCCATTGTCTTACGCAGCTTGTTCAGCTTGGCGATAAGCTCCGGTACGGACATCATCTCCCTGGGCTTCATCCGACGGCCCTCGCGGTCTCCGGGCTTTGCCTCCTCTTCCTCAGCTTGCTCCACACCTTCGATGCGGTCGCGGTCGTCGGGGCGGTCCTCCTGTTGCGCGAGGGCAAGACCGGAACCGGCCAGCATCACGGCCCATCCCACGAGGGCCAGACTTCTCAATGTGCTTTTCATGATCCAACACTCCTGGTAAAAACTCTCCGGGCTTTGTGCCGCGCGGGGCGGCAGATTGACTTTTGTGGACCGTGCAGGCAGAGCGTATCACCTCCCACGGGTGCTCATCGGCCATACACAACTCAGACAAGGTGAGTATCATGGTAGGGTATGGCGAGGCCCCCTGCCAGCCCCCGGAGGCCCTGGCCGCGAAGCCCGTCATAACTAGCGATTGCACATGCACTTACTGACGATTCTCGCCTTTGCCGTTGTGTTCTGGCGTGCCGAGGAGCCCGGCGCGTGGAGCATCGTCGGCCAGCACGATGTGGTCTGGACGCTCAGCGCGGTCCTCGCCCAGCCATTCGGGATCGCTCTGACAACCTGGTGGACGGCCTCGCATGCGCGCCGACTGCTTGAGCGACATGGCCGGCAGGGCGAAGTCGCCCAGCGATTCCACTATTGGGCCTGCCTGATCCTCCAGACGGTCATCCTTGCAGCCTTCGCCGCAACCGTTCTTCTGACACGCTGGGCGGCGTGGTTCGACTTCAACGACGTCAGCCCCGCGCTTCAGATCGCAGGCGATCTCATCGTGTTCACCTTGTTCGCCGTGACGCTACTGGTCTTCTGGGCTGTCATCTACCCACTCGAGCAGGTGTTGCACGGCCACGGCCCGATCCATCCGGTCGACGACGAGGCGAAGGACGAGGCCGGATGGCGGTTTCGCCCCTATCTGGACTTCCATGTACGGCATTACCTGTTGGTCGTGGCGGTCCCGATGTCGCTCATCCTGTTCGCCGCCAACATGACCCGCGGGTATGCGATGCAGCTTCAGGAATGGGCGGGATGGATCTGGGCACCGGACCTGTTGTTGGCCCTTATGGCTGTAGGTGTCTTCATCATCGCCCCCGTCATGCTGCGTCGCATCTGGCGGACGAGCCCGCTTCCGTCGGGCCCGACTCGTGAGCGGCTTGAGTCAGTCTGCGAGCGAATCGGCTTTCGCTGCCGTGAGATTCTCGTGTGGAACAGCGGCGGTGTCATGGTTAATGCGGCGGTCATGGGGTTCTTCGCGCCGGTCCGGTACGTGCTGCTTTCCGATGCTCTTTTGGACACGATGGCCCCCGAGCAGATCGAGGCCGTTTTCGGGCATGAGGTCGGCCATGTAAAGCACCGCCATTTGCAGCATTACCTCGTGTTCGCCGTTGTCGGATGGGTCCTTGTTGCGGGCGTCATGGAGTTGCTCGCCCTCGGTTCGATAGAACCGCACGCGCCGCTGGATCTCACGATCTTCTCGATTCAGGCGATCGGTATGGCGGTTACCGTGATCTACTGGGGGATCGGGTTCGGGTGGTTGTCTCGTCGCTTCGAGCGGCAGGCCGATCTGTTCGGAGCCTATTGCGCCACGCCTGACGCATCGGAATGCCTCCTTCCCTGCGCCGTCCATCCGGACGCACGCGCGACCCGATCCCGCTTGGATCGCGTCTGCGCGACCGGGGCGGCGCGGTTCGCATCCGCTCTCGAGCGCGTGGCCGCGTTGAACGGTATCCCTCACGAGGAACGGAGCTGGCGGCATTCGTCACTGGGCAGCCGCATCCGCTTCTTGAGCAGGCTGGCCGGCGACCCCAACAGCGCGGAGGCCTTCCTGAGACTCATCCGTCGAGTCAAAATCATCATGCTCGTGATTGCGGTTGTCGGCTGCATCGCATCCGCGGTTTATTGGGGGATCGGGCCCGAACCCGCGATTCTGCGGATGGAGTCTGGCGGACCGTAATCGTCCGTGGTATGACGTTGATCAGGCGTTCCAACGATCACTGGAAGGTGGGAGGCCTGTGATGCAGGATGCTTTGACTAGCGCCAACACAATTGATGGGCGGATGCTGGCGCGGCGAATCAAGGAGGAGGCGGCCTCTCAGGTTCGTGCCCTCGCCAAGAAGGGGGTTCGCGTCAGCCTCGATGCGATCATCGTGGGTGATCCCGCTACCGGGGCGATCTATGCCCGTTCGCAAGAACAGCGCTGCCGGGACGTGGGAATCGAGTATCGCCTGCACACGCTGGGCGAAAGTGCCGACGAGCCCGACATCCGGTCTTTGCTCAACGAGCTGAACCGGGACCCCAATGTCACCGGTATCGTGCTCAATCTGCCGCTTCCACAGGGTATCGACACGCCCGCGGTGCAGTACGGCATCGACCCGTACAAGGACGTCGAGGGTGTGAACCCGGCCAACATCGGCCTGCTCTTTTATGACCATCCGATCATCGCTCCTTGTACCGCGCTTGCGGTGATGGAGATTCTCAAGGAAGCCGGCGTGAAGCCTTACGGGGCAAACGCGACCGTCGTGGGGCAAAGTGCCATTGCCGGCAAACCCGTCTCGCTGTTCCTTCTTCGTGAGATGGCCACGGTTACCTGTTGCCACATCGCGACGCGAGACCTCTGCGAGCACACGCGCAACGCAGACCTGTTGATTGTAGCTGTCGGCAAACCGGGGTTGATCGGCGCGAAGCACGTTAAACCCGGCGCGGTCGTGATCGACGTCGGGATCAACCGGGTCAAGGGGCCGGATGGGAAGCGGATGATCGTCGGTGACGTCCTTTTCGACGAGGTCAAGGAGATCGCCGGTGTGATCACACCGGTCCCGGGCGGTGTGGGACCGGTGACGGTGGCGATCCTATTGCGCAGCGCCGCCGAAGCCGCCGCGAAGCAACTCACAAGACCGCGACGGCTCGAATCATAGACGCGATGAGGAGACGGGTCCGATGGCGATTGCCCTAATCGGCCAACTCGTATTGCTGCTGTCCGGCTTGCCGTTGCAGCCCGGGGAGAATAACGCTGATGCACCCGAAGCGGCCTCGCCGCAGGCAGAGGCCGTGTCCGCGCGAAGCGATATCCTGTCGGCCCTCCCCGGTAACACCTGGGTTGCCCTTGTCGTGCGTGACCTGGATGAGCTTGATGGGAAGTTCGCATCGGCTGCGCCGGTTGGTGGCTTCACGATCAAGCCCGTCCCGTTTCTGAAGAGTTGGTTGGGAATCGTCGACGGCCTGGACGTCCACCGGCCGGCCGCGGTTGTCTGGCTGCCGACCGAGAAGGAACAGCCCTTTTCGATGCGCTTGGCTGTTCTGCTGCCGACGGCTGACCGGGCTGCCCTGATGACCTTCTGGAACCCCCAGCCACTCGACGACGGGTACTTCAAGGTGACGCTCGCCGGGCGTGAGAGCTTCCTGGGGACGAAGGGAAAGTTCTCGGTCATTGCCCCCAATCTCGAAACCTGCGGGGCGATCGTGGAGTCGAAGGGTGGTTTGCATTCCTGGCTGCCCGCCCACACCCGGAGACACTTCACAACCGATGACGTCTCTCTTTGGGTGAACGCCGCCGCGCTGTCATCGAGCGCGTGGTGGGACGCGCATCGATCGGGGCTTGTGGGGCTGCTCGGAGTATGCCGTGATCTCCTCGGGCGCTACCGATCGGTGTATCTCGGAGGGGCGCTTGGCGACGATGGGCTCGCGCTGGGGCTCGAGGTTGAACAAGTGGCGCCGTCCGGCGATGGGCCGCGTCTCGACACCGATGAACCGTTGCTGCGGGGCCTACCGGCTGAGCCTTTCGCATTCGCCATGGGGATGGTCGATGACGAGGCGGGTCGGCAGGTCAAAGCGTTGCAGTCTCTCATAATCCCGGTGCTTACAGGAGCCGGCATTATCAATCCGGACCGCGCCGCGGATATCGCGACGATGTATGAAACGATGGCGGGGAGGATGGCGGCTGTCTCGGCATGCATTTCGATACTGCCCGACGGGGCGCACAGTCTGGTGGGGTTGACCAAGGTCGTCAGGACACGTGGCGACAGTCGCGCGCTGATGGATGAAATCGAGGTGATCGTCGCGCTTCTTCGCGGCGGGCCGTTTGTCGATCCGAGGCTTAACGCCGTCGCGCAGCGACTGGTTTATCATCGTGCGGCTGAGACGTGCAACGGACTCACCGTTGACCACCTGCTCGTCGAGGCGCCGGCGGATCAGACCGAGGAATACGCGGGACTCCGCAGGGTTCTCGGTCCGGAGGGGCTGTTGTGGCGAATGGCGGTTACCGATGACAGGCACGTTGTCGTGACGCTCGGCGGCGGGCTTCCACGCCTCAAGGCGGCTGCGTCAGCCGTTCGCTCGGGCGCCGCGCCGTTGGCTGATGAACCGAGTGTCGCCATGGCAGCCGGTCATCTACCGGCCCGTCGATCGTTGGAAGCCTATGTGTCGATCGACCGGTTGATGCGTCTGGCAAACCTGTTCGGCGCGGCGATGGACAAGTCGATCGATGCTCCGGAGACGGCGGAAGTCAGTGTGCCCGTCGCCCTGGCGGTTCACACGGTCGCTCCCGGCACGACGCGCGTGGACGTGTTCGTGCCGAGAAAGACCCTGGCGGGAAGGGCTGCGCCGCCCGCGGCGACATCGACGGAGAAGTGACGGAGGCACGGCACCATCGCGCCGCCTGACGGTTCCCGCGTGCCGTTGTCCTGAGGAACGAATATGCCTATTCAACTCGACAATGTGGAACTTCGCGTCCTCGGCGTCTTGATCGAGAAATCGCTCACCCAGCCGAACGGCTATCCCCTGACGCTCAACGCGATCGTGGCGGGGGCGAACCAGAAGCAGAACCGTGATCCGGTGGTCAGCTACAGCGAGCAGGAGGTCGGCAAGGCGTTGTACAGCCTGGAGCGACGTCGATTCGTCGCACAGGCACCACCGTCGCCCGGCGCCCGTGCGAACCGATTCTGCCACAACGTGGTCGAGGAGCTGCACTGGGACCGCCGGGAGCAGGCGGTCATGGCTGAGCTGATACTGCGCGGTCGACAGACAGCCGGCGAACTCCGCTCCCGGGCCGGCCGTATGACGCCGCTTCAGGATGCCGAGTCGGCACTGAACGTGCTCAACGCGCTGCGGGCCGCCGATCCGCCCTTCGTCGAGGAGCTGCCGCGCGAGCCGGGGCGATCCGCCAACCGCTTTCGACATCTCATCTCCCTGGACACCGAGGAGTCGGATCGGCCGGTTTCCGCGGTCCAACCGCCTTCGCAGCACCGGGAGGCCGATGCGGAGAGAGACCCGTTTGCCGATCGGCTGGCCGTGCTGGAAGCCAGGGTGGATGCACTCGAACGCGCCGTCGCCGACCTGCGAGGGGACGTTTGAGAGTCTTGACGCAAGTGCGACCGGTTGGAGGTCCGATCCGGAATTTGCCGGCCGTTCCTTGACGAGCCAAACGATCGTATAATCCGTGCTTGCCGGCAGCGGTGTGCCGGAAAGTCAACCAATCGTGGAAGGAGCTTGGCCATGCCGTTTAGTCCCTCACAAGACCTACGTCTTTCACTGGGAAACCTTCAGCAGGAGATCAGCCACGCGATCGAACGGGTTTGGCACGAGGGTGTGTCAAACGTGCCCTTCGTCGGACAATGGTCCCCGGCCGTAGATCTTCACGAGTACCCGGATCGATACGTGCTCTACGCCGAGCTGCCCGGTCTGTCCGGCGGCGACGTGGACCTGGCCTGTCTCGACAACGTTCTGACCATCCGTGGTGAGCGGAAGGTGCCCGAGGGCGTTGATGACGAGGTCCGTATCGTGCGTCAGGAGCGCCGATTGGGCTCCTTCTCCCGGGCGATCGAGTTGCCGTCTGATAGCGACTCCGACAAGGTCTCAGCCAAGTGTCACGCCGGTGTGCTCAAGGTCACGATCCTCAAGTGCGAGACCGCCCGGCCCACGTCGATCAAGATCGACATTGAAGGTGGGGAATAGGGCTGCCGCGGGGCCGCCGTCTCGTTTCCCGGGCGTATGCGATCCGACATGCCGCAAGGCCCACGCGGAGCGATCAGCCCTCGACGCGCCGATTGACCTGGGCGACGAACCGTTCAACGTGCGCCCTGGTGGGAAAGACGTTGTAGATTCCGCCAATCGGGAGGACCTTGGCGCTCTGCTTCAGCCGAAGCAGCGCCACTTGCGGTTTCTTCTCCGGTACGTCCTTGACCGAGGCCTTCCTGATGTCCGTCCATGGCATCAACTCCTCTTTGAAACCGACCATGCGGACGATCAGCCCGTCGGATGTGACCGCCACGGATTGCCCTCGGCGGTAGATCCTGTTGAGCTTCCAGGCGACGATGATCATGGCGATAAACCAGCCGACGGCCAATAACGCCCACAGCTTCTGTGCCAACGTGGCCGTCCCCAAGTCGTCCAGGTAGCCGGCGCCTTTCATCATGCCCATCGTGCCGCCGGAGAAGCACAGCAGCAACATGAACGCTGCCTTGGGGTTCGTTGTTCGATAGAGTTCACAGTGTTCGTCGAATCGCAGACCGCACTCCGGGCAGGCATGGTTGGCGGGCAGCCCGCGCAGCGAGTAGTCACAACGTGGGCAACGGGCGAACACCGGCTTGGAGGCGGATTCAGCCGTCGGCTCGATGATGCTGCTCCTGTGCGTCACAGGTCTCGCGGATCGAAGCTACTTGCCCACGACGTGGACGAGTAGTGCCTTTTGAGCGTGCATGCGGTTTTCAGCCTGGTCGAAGATGGCCGAGTTCGGCAGGCGCGACGTTGCGTAGTCGATCTCGTCCCCGTAATGGGCCGGCAGGCAGTGCAGGATGAGTGCGTCCTTATCCGCACGCTTCATGGTCTCGGCATCGATCCGGTAGTCGGCGAAGAGCTTTTTGCGAGCGTCGGCTTCCGCCTCCTGCCCCATCGACGCCCACACGTCGGTGTAGACCACGTCCGCCCCCTCCGCACCGTTTAGATCGTTCGTCACGGTGATCTTCGAGCCGGTGGCCGAGCCGATTTCGGATGACTTGGCGGTGACATCCGGATGCGGCTCGTGACCGGTCGGCGTGATGACGGTCATGTGCATGCCCAACCGGGCGGCTCCATACATGAGGGAATGCGCAACGTTGTTGCCGTCTCCGATGAAACAGGCCTTGATCCCCTCGATCCGCCCCTTGCGCTCGAGAATGGTCTGGAAGTCGGCCAGGATCTGGCACGGATGCTCGAGGTCGCTGAGCCCGTTGATGACCGGCACGGTTGCGTACTTCGCAAGGTCCACAACGACGTCATGCCCGAAGACCCGGGCCATGATGACGTCGGCGAAGCGTGACAGGACCAGGGCGATGTCCTCGGTTGTTTCGCGTTTTCCGAGGCTGATGTCGGAAGGGGCGAGGTAGATCGCGTGTCCGCCGAGCTGCGTCATGCCCGTCTCGAACGATACGCGCGTGCGCAGGGAGGGTTTCAGAAAGATCATCGCCAAGGTCTTGTCTTTCAGGGGAAGTCCGCCGCACGCGTTGTGATCAGCCCGAAGTGCCGTGGCTGTGTTCAACACCGCCATCAGCTCCTCAGCCGAGAAGTCCAAAATCGATACCAGGTGCCGGCCTTTAAGATTCACACTCACTAGTCTAAGCTCCCGATGGTTCCTTCTTGCGTTCGCCCTCACCCACGATTCTTGGGGTAGTATGAAACTCGCCAGGCTGCTATGCCCTTGCCGCTTCCGCGATTCGCATCAGGCGTTTCAGCAGTGCGCCGAGTTGGTCAAGTGGGAAGACGGTGGCCGGATCGCTCTTGGCATGATCCGGATCGTCGTGTACTTCCATGAACAGGGCATCGGCGCCGGCTGCGATCGCGGCCGCGGCCAAGGTGCCAACGTATTGACGTTGCCCGCCGCTCAGTGTGCCGGCCCCGCCGGGCAGTTGGCAACTGTGTGTGGCGTCGAACACGACGGGCGCGTAGGCCTTCATCTTGTCGATCGCGGTCATGTCGTTGACGAGCCGGTTGTATCCGAAGAACGTGCCCCGCTCGGTGAGCGTGAAGTTGTCGCAGCCGGATTCGGTGAGCTTGGCGGCGACGTTGCTCATCTCCTCGGGCGACATGAACTGGCCCTTCTTGACGTTGACGCACCGGCCGGTCCGGGCGGCGGCGGCAAGAAGGTCCGTCTGACGGCAGAGGAAGGCGGGGACCTGAACGCAGTCGAGCACCTCACCGGCTGCGGTCGCCTGGCGGGGTTCATGAACATCCGACAGGACGGGAACGCCAATCTCCTTTCGCACCCGGCCGAGAACCCGCAACCCCTCCTCGGCCCCCGGCCCGCGATAGCTCGTGATGCTCGATCGGTTGGCCTTGTCGAAGCTGGCCTTGAAGATGAAGGGAATTCGCAGGTTCTCACAGGTCCGTTTGACGGCCTCAGCCATCCTGAGCGTATGATCGGGGGTTTCAATGACGCATGGCCCCGCGATCAGCGCAAGCGGTGCGCCAGGCCCGATCCGCACGTTTCCGATCCTCGCGAGCTGACAATTCACAGGTTTGCCCTCGGATTCGATGCAAGGCGTCTCCCGAAAGTCGGGAATACGGTAGGGGTTGGTTTCCCAGCCGTCAACGGGGCCGGAAACGCCGCCGCCAGCCCGCGCTTTGACAGGCCGTCGGACTCCCGCCATCATGCTGCCATCGAACGAGCGGTTGACGGGATGTGTGCGGCGCCTGTGCGGCGTTCTTGTATAACAGACAGCCCGACCCGCCTCAAGAATACGTGGACACAGGAGAGATTTCGATGGCCGGGAAAAAAAGTTCTCGCCCCTCGCCGATCGTCGCCAAGCGGATCGGTCGTTGTCGGCGGGAGATGAAGAAGCATCGCATCGGGGCGTTCTTGATCACGAATCGCACGGACCAGTTTTACCTGGCCGGGTTCACCGGTGAGGATTCGGCCATCCTGATCATGCCGCGCGAGGTACACATGATCAGCGACGGTCGGTTCGACGAGGCGATCAATCAGGAGTGTCCTTGGGCGACCAAGTGGCTCCGTAAGTTTACGCTGGAGGCCGAGATCGCCTCGGTCTGCAAGAAGCTGAAGATCAGGAAGATGGCGGTTCAGCCCGAGGTGATGACGCTCGGGTCAGCCGCCGACATCAAGAAGAAGTACAAAGGTCTCAAGATCACGCACGCTCCGGCGATCACCACGGGGATGCGAGCGACCAAGGACCCGACCGAGCTGACGGCGATCCGCAAGTCAATCCGGGTGGCCGAGGCGGCGTTTAAGGCCATGTGCGAGAGCATCCGGGTGGGCCAGACGGAGAAGGAGATGGCTTCCCGCCTGGAGTATGAGATGGCGCGACGCGGCTCGGTTGGTGTGGCTTTCCCGACCATTTGCGCGGAAGGTCCCAACGCGGCCCTTCCGCACGCCCATCCGGGGAAACGCAAGGTCAAGAAGGGGTCTGCGATCCTGTTCGATTGGGGCGCTTGTGTGGACGGGTACACGAGTGATTTGACCCGCGTGGTCTTCGTCGGTAGCATCCCGAAAAAGCTTTCCGAGATTTATCTTATCGTGCTCGAGGCACAAATGCGGGCAATCGCCGCAATCCGCGCCGGTAAGCGGATGTGCGATGTCGACGCGGTGGCCCGCAGTTACATTGCCGAGGCGGGTTACGGCGAGGCTTTCAATCACGGGTTGGGGCACGGAATGGGCCTTGATGTTCACGAGGCGCCGCGCCTGAGTTGGCAGTCGAAGGACAAGCTCAAGGCGGGCATGGTCGTCACCGTTGAGCCGGGGATTTACCTGCCCGGTGTCGGCGGCGTGCGGATCGAGGATGACATACTCGTGACGGCCACGGGGCATCGTGTCCTCAGTCGGGCGAGCAAAAAACTGGAAGATGCGATCATCTAGGACAGCCGTTAGGGCATGGGCGGTTGCCTGTCCGCCGGCGGCTTGATCGGAGCCGATACGTTGTTAGACGTTGATAAGATTCGGCAGCTCATCGAGATGATGGTCGCGAACGATCTCGTGGAGATATCGTTGCGCGACGGTGATGTAGAGGTGAACCTGCGGCGGCCCAACGCGAATGCGCCGGTAACCGTCTCACTTCCCGAGCAGGCGGCGCAGACTGTGGTGCAACCGGCTGTGCAGGCTTCCGGCACCCAAGCCCAAGCGGCGTCCGAGGACCAGGTGGACGAGTCGGAACTGGTGGAGATCGCCTCGCCGATGGTCGGTACATTCTACGTCGCCCAAGACCCCGACTCACCGCCGTTCGTTACACCGGGAACTCAGGTCCACCAGGGTACGGTGGTCTGCATTCTCGAAGCCATGAAGGTGTTTAACGAGATCAAGGCGGAAGTCTCCGGTTTCATCGAACGCGTCCTTGTCAAGGACGAGCAGCCGGTCGAGTATGGACAACCCCTGTTCCTGGTTCGCCCCATGTAGACGGCGTGTCCCGGTCATGCCCTATCGGCGGCGGTCGTTTGTCCGGTGTCGTGGTGCTGACGGGCGGTTGGAGCGCTAGGGTTCTATGTTTCGACGCATCCTGGTAGCCAATCGAGGTGAGATCGCGCTGCGGATCTTCCGCGCCTGCCGGGAGCTTGGCATCCAGGTGGTTTGCGTATGTTCGGAGGAGGACCGCGGATCCGAGTACCTCGACTACGCCGACCGGGCGATCTGCATCGGTGGAGCGGCCCCACGGGAGAGCTATCTCAAGAGCGATCGGATCATCGCAGCCGCCGAAATCGCCGGCGCCGATGCAATCCATCCGGGTTACGGGTTCCTGGCGGAGAATGCGCAGTTTGCCGAGCAGTGCCGCGCGTGCAATATCGAGTTCATTGGTCCCAGCGCCGAGGCCATGAGGTTGTTGGGGGATAAGGCCACAGCCCGCTCGATCGCCAAGAAGGCAAAAGTACCCATCGTTCCGGGGAGTGACGGAATCCTCGAGAATGACAATGAGACCGTCAAGATCGCCGAGAAGATCGGCTTCCCGGTCATAATCAAGGCGTCTGCCGGCGGCGGCGGGCGGGGAATGCGGATCGTGCGGAACAAGGCCGGTCTGCTCGATGCGATCAAGCAGGCAAGGCAGGAAGCCGAGGGGGCCTTCAAGAGCGGTGATCTTTACCTGGAAAGGTTCATCGAGCGTCCCAGGCACGTCGAGGTTCAGATCATCGGTGATCGCAAGGGAACCGTGGTTCATCTCGGTGAGCGCGATTGCACGCTTCAGCGTCGCCATCAGAAGCTCGTGGAGGAATCACCTTCTCCGGGCATCGACGCGCGAACCCGAAGGGATCTCTGCACGGCCGCCGTCCGGTTGGCGAGGGTTGCCGGTTACAGCAGCGCCGGGACGGTCGAGTTCCTTGTCGACCCCAAGGGCAAGTTCCATTTCATCGAGGTCAATACGCGGATTCAGGTCGAGCACCCGGTCACCGAGGCAACCACCGGTATTGATCTGATCAAGACCCAGATCATGGCCGCCGCCGATGAACCGCTCGGCTTCACACAGAAGACGATCAAACCGCGGGGCCATGCCATCGAGTGCCGCATCAACGCCGAGGACCCGGATCATGGCTTCCGTCCTTGTGCGGGTGTGGTTTCCAAGTTTCGACCGCCGGGCGGGCTTGGCGTGCGAGTTGATTCCTTCGTGCATGATGGCTGTCGCATCTCGCCGCATTACGACTCGCTGATTGCCAAGCTGATCGTCCACAAGCCGACCCGCGCCGAAGCGATTCGTTGTATGCAGCGGTGCCTCGACGAGTTCATCATCGATCCAATCAAGACAACCCTGCCGTTCCTGCGCAAAGTGCTCGCGCATGCCGACTTCCAGTCCGGTTCCATCGACACCGGATTCGTCGAAAGAGCATTCTCGAGGAACTCAGAATAACAGGCAGGAAGCCGTCAAATCAGCGGCCACCGGCAAAGCCGGTGCCCGTGTCTAGAACAAGTTCTATTTTGATGTAGCGTCCGAATCCCGAAGTCTCCCGGAGATTTCTGGCCGCCGGACGCTACGAGACCACTGAAAGCGCTATAGCATGCGACGCTGTGGAAGTAGCTTGGCAATGGCAGGCTGAAGGCCTGCGCTACAGTAGCCGGTGGCAAGCGCAGCGTCGCCACCGGATAAGGTCGAGAGCAAACGCCACGACCCTGGAGGGGTCGTCTACTTCCTATGGAGCCTGGACGACCCCTACAGGGTCGAAAGAACGATCGGGGACCCGGAGACCGTGGGCGGCGCTGCGCTTGCCCACGGCTACTGTCGTCCAGCCTTAGGACCCGCGACCAAATAAGTGATGCAACTTAGGCCGGAAGTCCGATTCTTT
>CBDUZO010000108.1:0-13233 GCA_965371725.1 uncultured Phycisphaerales bacterium | reverse complement strand
ATCAACCGAGGATTCCGACCGACTTCAGCGGGCCGCGGACGTCAGTCCGCGCGGAGGTCCCGCCGGACCCGGGCACGCGGCTCCTCGAGGTTGCTGCAGCGCGAGCGACGCCGCCGACGCCCGCTTCGTGGCCGGGATGCTCGACATCCCCTTCCACGCCGTCAACTTCCGCGAGGACTTCGAGTGGATCATCGACAACTTCGTGGATGAATACGTCCGTGGCCGCACGCCGAATCCGTGCATCCACTGCAACGATCGGCTCAAGTTCGGCAAACTCCTTGACTACGCCGATTCAGTCGGAGCCCGGTACGTCGCTACCGGCCACTATGCACGAATCGGTGAGCGAAACGGACACGCGCTTCTGATGCGGGCTCGCGATTTGCGGAAGGACCAATCCTACGTCCTGTTCGGCGTGGATCGCAACGTGCTCGGGCGCGTTTTGTTCCCGCTGGGTGAACGGACCAAGAGCAACGTACGCGACCTGGCCCGGCGATTCGCTTTTCCGAATCGGGGGAAACCCGAGTCGATGGAGATATGCTTCGCGCCCGATCGTGACTACGCCAGCATTGTCCGCGAGCGACGACCGGATGCCTTCGTCGAAGGTGACGTCATCGACGCCGACGGGAACGTCATCGGTCGCCATTGCGGTATCGGACACTTTACAATCGGCCAGCGGCGCGGGCTTGGAATCGCTGCCGGCAAACCCATTTACGTCACCGCGCTCAGCGCGCAGGAAAACACCGTGACCATGGGCGATCGTGACGCGTTGCTGAAACCCGCGCTGGTTGCGGATCACGCCAGATACCTGGCGGACGCCGAGCAAAGCAAGCCCTTCCGGGCGAACGTCAAGATTCGATACCTGCACCCCGGCGCACCGGCTACGGTCTACCCGTTGGACGAAAGCAGGGTCCGCGTGGTGTTCGACGAACCGCAGCGAGCAATCACGCCCGGTCAAGCTGCCGTCTTCTACGACGGCGACGTCGTTCTCGGCGGCGCCTGGATCGACCGCGCGGAGGAGACCGCGCCGCCCGTTGAAAAAGTGTAGCGCCGCCCCTCGTGGGCGGCGAAAAACCATTTGGGCGTCACCCACGAGGGGTAACGCTACATCATTGTGACGGAGCCCGCGTTTTTCAACGGACTATTGGGCCCGCTCGGTCCTCGCGGCCGGATCATACAAGATCCAGTTCCAGAATGCCGACTCCCCGCCAGCGAGCCGCGGGCTGCCGCAAGGCGGCTTTGCCGCGCCCGCGCGGACCCGAAACTGCGGGAAGACGCCAGCAAACCTGATGCGACGAATCGGCACTATCAAACTGCCCTTGGTATCACACGTTTTCCAAGACCCGATCAGCCGCTTGATGAATGGACTGCCACGGTAATGGCACTACTCGGCGGCCCGGGTCCCCCCGCGAAATGACGGAAGAGCGGATGCCATCCCTGGGCATCCGCTCTTCCTCACGCTCTTCGCACCGGTTCAACCAGAACGGGTGGTCAGCGGTAACAGTCCGTGAGCCTACTAGGCTCGCAGCGCCTCATGCGCCGCTTCCGTGCCTTTCGTCTCACCGAACTGCTCTTCGAGCTCCCCGACCAACACGGCAAGGTTCTGCTCCCGTTGACCGGCCGGGGTCATCCAACGAGCCGAAACGTTCTCCTGGAGCATCTTCGATATCCGGCGGCAGGCGAGAATCACCGTCGAGTGATTCTTGTTGCCCATAAAACGCCCGATCTCCGGATAGCTCATGTCCGTATGTCTCCTCGCAAGATACATCGCAATCCCGCGCGCCAGCGCGATTGTCCGTGATTTCCGCGACGTGTGCAGGTCGGCCGGCGTGAGCCCGAAGTAGATCGCCACGATACTCTCGATGTCCGAGAGCATCACGATCGGCGCCGTCTGACGTACAAGGTCCTTGATCGCCCGCTCCGCGAGCGGAAGGGTGATCGGCTGCCCGACTACCTGCGCCGAGGCCACGACTTTCAGCAGGGCTCCTTCCAGCTCACGAATGTTGGCGCGGAAGTTCTCCGCGATGTGCATGATCACCGCGTCGGAAATATCGACTTTAAGCCGGGCGGCCCGTCGGCGCAACACGTTGGCGCGAACCTCGATGTCGGGTGAGTCGATCCGCACGACCATCCCCGCCACAAACCGGCTCACCAGCGATTCGGAGAAGTGGCCGATCATCTTCGGATGAGCATCGGAGGCGAGAAGTATTTGCTTGCCCGCGTTGTCGATGGCGTTGAACGTCTGGAGAAACTCGCCCTGCGTTGCGCGCTTGTTGGCGAAGTAGTGGACGTCGTCGATCACGAGCACGTCGACGGCACGATAGCGGCTCCGGAACGCGTCCTCCTCGTGCGCCTTGATCGCGTACACGTAGTCGTTCGTGAACTCCTCGCCGGACACGCACCGAATCCGTAGGTGCGGGTGCCGCTCCGCAAGCCCGTTGCAGATGGCCTGAAGAAGATGCGTCTTGCCCAACCCACATCCGCCGTGGATGAACAGGGGGTTGTACTCCGTGGCCGGGTTCTCGATCACGTGGCAGGCGGCTGCGTACGCCAAACGGTTCGACGAACCGACGACGAAGTCCTCAAGTCGGCCGCGAAGCTTCGGCGACGACGGCAGGGCGCCGCTACGGCGTTTCTGTCGCGCCAGCCGCTCAGGGTTGTTCGCGGCGAAATCCACCTGGCGATCGGGCTGTTTCTTGCCCAGTCCCTTGGCGAGCGAAGCATCAATTGCAAAGTTCAGATTGAACTGGTCCCCCGTCACCTCGCGAGCAGCCTCGGAAATCACGTCGGCGAAATGCCGCTCGATCCACTCGCTCACAAAGTGATTGGGCGCGGAAATCCGAAGATAGTCCTCGGTGAACGTGAACCAAGTCGCGTTCTTAAACCAAACGTTAAACCGTTGCGGACCAACTTTCTCCGCGATCCGCGCCTCAAGTTGCGATACGGTGTCCTGTGCGCAAACTATCACCACAAGCTCCTCAGCCGAAAAAGGAACCTCCAGAAACCACGGAACCGAATTAAGTCTTACCTGAATAGGCCTGCAAGAAACAAGATTTCGAAAGCGACGACCCCGAGGTTAACCGCCGCGCCGGGCCACCGCGAACTGCTTCTTCCATGGACGTTGAAAATACCCGTTGCCCCGAGGCGCGTCAACAGGTTTTATTGTCCCACACACCCGCGCGTAACGGTGCTTCCCCTGTGGCAAGTAATTAGCGTCCTAAAGTTATTTTCCCCCACCGTCTTCCCACCGATGTTGCAGGAAATGTGGAGAAACCGTGCGTATCCGGCGTGTCGTCGCCAAGCTTATGTACCAGGCGGACTTGCGACGAAAGCCGCCCTTGTCATCGTTTCGACGAAATTCCACCGCGCATACATCTTCCGGGCGGGTGTATTACGCTTGTCCACCGCGAGCGTCACGAACTTGGCACTATCCCGCCGCGCCGCCTCCATCGTGCGATCGAGCAACGCATCGGCAACCCCCGTTCCCCGCGAAGGTTGCGCAACGCCGATGTAGACGATTTCGAGTCCCACCTGCGACTCGATCCGGCTCAGCAACAGCACGCCAACCGGCGTTTCTCCGCGCAGCGCCACCCACCACAAGGTCGGATCGAACCCGGCGTGCGAGCGATGGCCCACAAGCACCTCGCTCGTGGAGCGAAGACCTGTAAGTTCCGGACAGTCAAGACTTTGCGCATACGCCGCCTTGAGCGCCTCGCAGAACAGATCCTCACGATCCGGCGTGTATTGCAGCCAGTTCAGGTCGACCGCCGGACGCGCCGATCGTTCGATCGCATGTCCGCGGCGCATAAGGTAAATCAGCGTCGAAAGATACCGGAATCCCGATGCTTCCAGCACACCCCGAGCACGCAGGCACCCCGGTCCCAACAAAACCTCCAGCAGACGGATCGACCGCTGCCACGCCGACCGCTGGAGCGACTGAAGCACCCCTGTGGTTGCAGCCCGCCTCGTCTCCCTGGCCTGGTCGTGCGGCAGAAAGACCATCGCCGTCGCTCCAGGCGACACCAGGGCGAAACATGCACTAACGAGGCGCTCCGATGTATAGGCGCCGAACACTAGGTCGATCGTCGACGGCCCGCGTCGCGTGCGGTCAAGCAGGTCCGCAACCTGCGGATCGGTTGTTCCGGAATAAGGCGCGGGCGAATCCATTGCGACGTGCAACGCATGCAGGCAATCGGCGTGATCGTCGGGAATCAGCCGTATGTCGAACTGGCCGCCTTGCCCACTCATAAACCAACCCAGATTCCATTACCACGATGCGTTCACACCGCAACGGGCCTCACGCAGCCGGTACGAGCCTCGCGGATAGGAGTCTAGCTCGGTTTGCACAGCCCCACAAACGCCGGGCCGTGAACAAGGGGGAACCTCAGGACCGCGCCTGCGACCCCGCGATCAACGGCTCAAACTCACTCATCAGGCCGTCGGCGGACATCCTCTGGCTGGTCAGGATGGTGATGGAGCCCGAGAGCTGATTGACAGCCACAAACTCGGTTACCTCCTTGATCTTGCGCTCTTCGAGAGCCACCGGCCCTTTGAACTCCTCAACGAACGTGGTCAGGCGGGTTCCGATGCTGATTACCACCTTGGGGAAGATCGTGTTGGACACGCGCAGACGCGGGTCGTCACCCTTCCATGCCTTCCCGAGCAGCTCGTCTCGACGTTCCTCCTCGTCGGCGATCTGAAGGGCTGCCTCTTCCGCCTTGAACATCAGTTCCGTCGCCTGCTCCCGTTGGGAAGGAGCAAGCCGCTTGATGTTCTGAAGCAGGGGTTCCACCGTACGCCGAATCCTATCCACCGCCTCACGCCTCGCCTTCAGCTTGATCTCGATGTCAGCCGCCTTCTTCAGATCCTCCGGCGAGACCCCCAGAAAAATACGCGTCGGGACGAAGCCTTCGCTACCCAGCGTAGCCACGTCGCCACCGTACTTGGCGTAGGTGTGCCCGCCGATCACGGCTGCGAACCCGGAGTCGAGCCTTCCATTCGTGCGAACGCGGCAATTCATGAATTGGGCGGGGACCTTGATGTCTCCGGCGGCAGCCAAGTCCGCCTCGTTGCAGAACTTAGCCACGATCTCACCGCCGGCGCCGACCCGACCGATGTTGCGTCCGACGATTCCCCCGCAAACGACAACGTCCTCCTCGGCTGCAACCGTCGCACCCTCGATGGCAGCCCCCACAGCGATTGACTTCTTCGATCGGACCTCGAATCGGTCCGGGATCATCCCCTTAATGTTCACGTCCGTCGGCGAGTCCAGATTGCCGGTCTCGAAACTGACGTCACCCGCCACGACCACCACCTCGTCAATGTGAAGCTTGTTACCCTTGTGAACGACTCTCCCGGAAATGCCCGCTAGAATCCTGAGCGGATCGTCGGGGACCCGCTGGATCGTCTTATCCAGATCGAGCCGCTTGGGCGTGCCCTTGGGTTTGACCACCTTCCCGTTCACGTCCACGCCGTCACGGGGAGGGACGAGCTCACGGATGGTCCCGATGACAGTCCCCTCTTCCACCGTCACAATCGAGCTGACCTTATAGTAGTTGACCGGGCTGTCACCTTGCCAATCGACGGCCTCTTTCTCGAGGGCCTCGTCCCAAACCAACTTCTCATCCTCTCCCTCGAAGGGCGGTTCGCCCTGGGCGATGACAAACGGCTCGGACGGCGGTTCCTCCTTCTCCATCAAGCTGGTGAACTCGGCCACGCGTTTCTTCAGATCGTCGGTGATCGCAATTCCCGCCTTGCCGGCCGCCGCCAGGATTTCTTCCGAGGACGGCGTTTCACCGTCTTCGATCCGGCCGATACATAGCGTGGCTGCCATCCGATCCGATGTGACGTCGACAACCAGACGTTCGGACGCAGTTGCCGTCTCAGTGCTCATCCGCGCATCTCCCATTTTCCCATTGACGTGATGCGATGCAGCCGAGCCGGGAGCATGGTCAGCCAGGCCGCCGTGAGCGGCTGCGATGTGCCCCACCGCGAAAGGAATCGGATACGCATACCGCGGTGATCCGCCGCAGCCGAGGAACCTCAGTCACTCACCCCGACCTCGGCGTACCGGCACACGTGCATACGTGCACCAGTGTCCGATACTACTACAGGTGTGAGCACGCGCGGTGCTCGTACACCAACACTGTTGGGTATATCGTGTGGTCTCGAACCGCCGATTAGGTGATTCCGCGCAATGTGATGGCGGTGGGCGTGTGCTCATCACTGCGGGGCCCTGGGTCGGGCCCGCCTCGTAGCGGCAATCCCTCGCGTTTGCGGTGCGGGAGAGTGCCCTTGTTCACTCCGATCTGGATCGCTTGCTCCGCCACTTGGCCGCAAATGATTGTGGGCGCGGCGTTGGTCGTCGCCGCCGCTTGGGGCGGCTGGATTATCGGGCGGTCTCGCTCCTTTGTTCCGGTCCGGATGGTGTCATGGTGGGTCGGGCGGATCATCGTGCCCTTGGTGCGAACGCGGGCGTGGTGGCGGTGTGCCGCCGGCATCTTCCTCAACAACACGCTCGTCCTGGCCGGCGTCCTCGCACTCGGGTTTGATCGCTGGACTTGCGTAGCCGCGATCGTCACGGTGGGAATGAGCCTTGGCATCGGCCTTCGAGCACTGGCGGACCACGACGACGCGTCGTTCTTCTCGACCGGCCCGACCGACGCTTCCGGTCGCCGCCGTTTCGGGATCGGGATCATGCTCAATCTTCTCGAACCGCCGGCCATCGTGTTGACGCTCGGGTTGAGCCTCGGGCAAACGTCGGTCGAGCTACCCGCACTGACGGCGTGGAAGACCTTTGCGGTGGTGGCGGTTCCGTTGTTGGCGCTGGCGGCGGCGGGCGAGGCGCTTTGGCTGGGCGTGGCTTTCAACCCGTCGGAGGGTAACCACTTTGGGACACCGCCCGCCGAGTACACGCGAGCGGATCCGCCATCCACTCATCAACAGGGAAACAGCGTATAGCGAGGTTGCGTTGTCGGCCACACAACGTGCGTCGGTGACGCGAGCACACGGCGGGTATCATCCTTCTCGGACGTCCGAACGGCGTCATCAACGAGCTTGACCAGTAGATTGACGTCGTAGGGCTTCGCCACGAAGTAGTCGCCGCCGACGTAGTCAACCATCTTGGCGACATAGCCCCTGGTGATCGCGTCCACGATGTCGGTTGTCAGGATGATCGTGACGTCCGAGCAACACACGTCGTGTCGAAGCTGCACGCACGCGTCGTACCCGTCCATGTCGGGAAGGCGGACGTCCATGATGATGACTTCCGGCGGCTCGACCTCACACTGAAGCAGCACATCGGCTGCACTGGCAGCCGGAACCACGTAATAACCGGCGTCCTGCAGATGCCAAGTCAGCGCTTTTCGGGCTGCAACGTCACTGTCAGCCACCAGAATCCGCGGCGGATAACGGCACATGTCAACTCCCCCTCCGACCACCCCTCTTCGGCGCCCGCGCGACGCCGGCGATACAACCTGCCACGAAGCAAGTCTAGAATTCGTTCCGGGTTGGCGTCAAAGGATTTGGGGCATTACGAGCCGAAAACAGGGCGATTCACCCGAATTCGGCCGGAGAAGGTCCGAGATTCACCGCTCCGTCGGATCAGTACGGGTTCGGGTTGGGCCCGTTCTTCCAGAGCTCGAACAACTCGAGGCACTCATCCCGCAGGACGTGTGGCACGACTTTTACCGGGCTGCCTCCCTCGCTGAACAGCGATTCCGTGGAAATCGTCAGCTCGTTGAAGTGAACCTTTTGGGCGTCCGCGATACTCGCGCCGAAAATGACCGCATCGAGGCGCGCCCAGTGGATGGCCGTGGCGCACATCGGGCAGGGCTCGCACGTCGTGGCGATCACATGGCCCGATAGATCGGTCCGTTGCAACTTGGCGCACGCCTTGCGGATGGCCGTCACCTCCGCGTGCGCGGTCACGTCGCACGCCGATCGTACGACATTATGGGCCGCGATCACGACCTCGCCCTCGATCGTGGCGATCACCGCACCGAACGGGCTTTGCCCGGCTGCGATCCCCTGCCTGGCCACTTCGACGGCCCGCTTCATCAGCGTCGCATAGTCCGCCGTCTCGGGCGTCTGTTCCCGGTCAGTCCGCTCAGCCTGCATCCGACATTTCTCCGGTCGCCCGGCCGCGCCGTGCTCAAAGACTCATCCTACACCTTGCCACGATCGGCACAACGTCGAGCGAGCCGCGACTGCGCGCAATCGCTTCGCCTCGGCGTGACGACGGCTTCTGTTACGGTTGCGGTGGACGGAACCCGGCGCGTTCCTACCGTGGGAGATTGTTGTTCCGGAGCCAGACCAACGCGTCGTTCGTCAGGCCGCTAAGCCCGCTCCGGTCAAAGGGAACGACAAGGTCGTCGACGCCGTCACCGTCGATGTCAGCCACCAGAATCGAGTTGATAAACGTGCTACCCGCCACCTCCTCCGGCTCGACGTTCGGATCGGTGGTAGCCGGGTCGGTATCGCCTTCGCTCATCGGCTGATCGTCAAGGATGAGGTTTTCCGTCCACTGATCGTACAGCGTCGGCGGGCCCTGCGAGTCGAACCAGATCAACCCACCCTGGGCGGCCGCGATCACCTCGAGCTGTCCGTCGAGGTTCAGATCAGCCAGCGCGATCGCCTCGGGGACGCGATCGATGAACTCAGCCACCGTGTACACCTGCCATGGGATCGCGCGCAACGGCGACGTTGTCGGCCCCTCGCCGCCCTTGAGCCATTGGATCAGAGCCCCCCCGCTCGATCGGACGAGCACGTCGAGCCTGCCGTCCCGGTCGATGTCGGCCAGCTTGATCACATCCGCCCCCGTCGGAATCTGGGCGATCGTACCAACCTGCCAAAGCCCGTCGGAGATGTGGTAGTCGTCCGGATCGTCGATGACCGGGTTCCGGAACCAGCGGATGTTCATGCTCGGGGCATCGGGAAACGTGGCTACGATGTCCAGATCACCGTCGAGGTCGATATCGCCGAGGGCAATGCTCTTGATCGTCAACCGCGGGAACGCATCCGCCAACACCTCGCACCGCCAGGTTCCGTCGCGAACCGAACCCGGTCCGAGGTTCGTGAACACGAGCACGTCGGCTGCCTGCCCCTGGCATGACTCGTTCGAGGCGAGGACGATGTCCGTGTCGCCGTCCGCGTCGATGTCACCGAGGGCCATGTCCGTAAAGCCGGAAATCTCCGGGGTGGATGGAATCGCGCTCGGGGCAGGCAGGCGCGATGTCTCCACCGCGATCTCCTCCCACGCCAAGGCCTGGTTCGTCTGCTCGGGGTCATCGGGTCCGAGGTAGAGCAGGACCATGCCGGCCAGGGTGCCCTCCGCCGGGACATCGCTGCTCAGGCAGACCGCTCCCTCGACATAACTGACCTTGATCAGCACGGCGATGTCGACGTGCCCGTCCTGATCGAAATCCGCGACCTCGATGCCCGCTACCGCCACCACCGGGATATTCCCCGCCAGCGTCACCGTCTCGAAGCTGATGGCGCCCTCTTCGTCCCGCCGTTGAATGTGCACCTGCACCGGCTGGGATTGATTCCAGGCAGAGATCATGTCGGTCAGACCGTCATTGTTGACGTCGGCGTCAATGACGAACTGCGGACCGGCTGAATCCTCCGATCGCGGGTCCACCTGCATCGCCGTGAAGAAGCTCAGCGTTCGGCCCGCGGTAAGCCAATCCTGCGTTCCGTAGCTCTCATACTCGCTCCGGCATCCGGGAAAAAGCCCGGTGACCGTGAGTGCACATGCCAGCGTGACCAGCCCGATCGTAGTTCGCGTCCAGGATTTCATAGACCTAATCCTCAGTTTGATCCCGCGCACGAACCCCGTGCGCGATGTCGATTGGGTTATCGGCACGCGACGGACCCGCCTTTGGAACTGACGAAGTCCATCCTGCGAGCCCTGAGAAGCCCGATAACCAAGAGAACGCGGGCGGCCCCGGCCAGGACGCACCGCAACCGGCGACCGTTGCACTGCGGGGGCGGGGGGAAGACCGCGATGAAACTTTCCGGCGGGCCGCGAGTCTAAGAAGGCGGGTCGTGAGTCGTAGACCCTTTTGACCGTACCCCCGTAACCAGGTTGAAGGCGTAAAGGGAGGAATCAAGATGCGAGTATTCCGACGACGAGTTTGTGGGCTGTGGATCGTGGGCGTTGCGGCCCTGGCGGCTTTGGGAGACCCCGCGGCGGGGCAGACCATCATCCCCGATCTCCGCACGATTCCTCCCGTGCCTCAACCACGCCCGGTCCCGCCGCCGCGCATCCGCCCACCACGACCGCCCGCACGTCATGTCTACCTGCAGGTGAAGAGGCAGACGGTTGACGTGTCGATCGTCGATGGCGTGGCGGTCACGAGCATCGATCAGCTCTTTCACAACCCGCACAACCGGCCGATCGAGGGGACGTACATCTTCCCGCTCGCCGACGACGTCGCGTTGAGCAAGTTCACGATGTTCATCGACGGCCGGGAGGTCGAGGGCAAACTGCTCGGTGTTGAGGAGGCGCGGCGAACGTACGAGTCGATCGTTTCGAGAATGCGTGATCCCGCGTTGCTCGAATACCTGGGCACACGAATGTTCCAGGCCCGGATCTTCCCGATCAGCCCGAAGGGCGAGGCTCGCGTTCGCCTTTCCTACACGCAGATGCTCAACGCAGCCGACGGGCTTGTCGACTATCGCTACCCGCTCGCGACGGGGAGACACAGCGGTTCGCCGATCGAGACCCTGAGCTTCGTGATCAACATCGAGAGCACGGTCCCGATCAAGAGCGTATTCAGCCCCTCACACGCGCTCGGTGTTCACCGCGTCTCCGACTACAAGGTCAGCGCGAGCTACGAAGGACGCCACGTCTACCCCGACAAGGACCTCTTGCTGCACTATGCCTTGAGCGACAAGGAGTTCGGCATGACGGTGTTGACACATCGCCAGGCCGGTTCCGACGGATTCTTCCTCCTGCGCATCGCACCGCCGGCTGTCCCGAAAAGCGAGGACGTCCTACCGAAAGACATCTCCTTCGTGATCGACACGTCGGGAAGCATGGCCGGTGAGAAGATACACCAGGCGATCGCGGCTTTGAAATTCTGCCTGGCCAACCTCAACGAGCAGGACCGGTTCAATGTCGTGCCCTTCTCGCACGAGGCCTTGCGTTTCCGCGACACGCTCGTGCCGGCCTCGACCGAGAACATCGAGCAGGCGTGCGGGTTCGCTGACAACCTGAAAGCGACCGGCGGGACGAACATCAACGACGCGCTCGAAGCGGCACTGGCCGGCGAGGTGTCCAGGGAGAAGAGCAGCCGGCCTTACCTGATCGTCTTTCTCACCGACGGACAACCGACCATCGGCGTGATCGACCCGAAGGAAATCCTTGCCAACGTCAAAGCGAAGAACGCCGGTCGCGTGCGTCTGTTCGTCTTTGGGGTCGGGCACGACGTCAACACGATCCTGCTGGATACTCTGGCCGAGCAGAACCGGGGCACGCGCGAGTATGTTGAGCCCGGCGAGGACCTCGAACTGACGTTGTCCAGCTTCTACCGCAAGGTAGCCGATCCGGTGCTGGCGGACCTGAGCCTGACGTTCGGCGGACTGACCGTCCGGGACATGTATCCGACCAGGCTGACCGACCTGTTCTCCGGCAGCGAGTTGGTCGTGGTCGGGCGCTACTCCGGCGAGGGGGCCAAAGCCGTCGAGCTGACGGGCACGCGACGAGGTCGACAAGAACGCTTCGTCTACGAGACCACCTTCCCGGCGGTCGGCAAGAAGCACGAGTTCCTGCCGCGACTCTGGGCCGCTCGCAAGGTGGGGTTCCTGCTCGATGAGATTCGCCTGCACGGCGAGAAGCAAGAGCTCAAGGACACGATCGTCAAGCTGGCTACGAAGTATGGCATCGTCACGCCCTACACCGCCTACCTCGTGACCGAACCGGGCAGCGTCGCACTGCGTGGTAGCCGCGGCTCCACCACGCTCGCTGACGCGTTCGGCGAGGCTGCTCCCGTGTGGACGGGTACGGCGGGCGAAGGAACTCACCCCCGCAAAGGCGTCGGTCGCGCAAAGAAGCACAAGATGATGCCGGCTACCGGTGCCGGAGCGGTTGCGGCGTCAGAGTCCGCCCGAATGCTCCAGGATGCGGATGCCTACTCCTACTCGTCGCTCGTGCCCTTATCGAACACCGAGGAGGCGGGTGAGGACCTGGGCCGCAGTCTGGTCGAGCACGTGGGCACGCGGACCTTCTATCGTCTCGGCGATCGCTGGATCGACGCCGCCCACGACAGCGACCGGGAAACCCGAAAGGTCGAGGCCTTCTCGAAGGAGTATTTCGACCTGATCCGCAAGCATCCGAGCTTGGCCAAGTGCTTCGCCCTGGGCGAGAGGGTCGTCGTGGTGATCGACGGTACGAGTTATGAGACGGTCCCACCCGGATCGACGATCACACCATAACCGGCGGCGACGATAGGACTGCATCTGCGGTAGCACCGCGGCTGCCCCGTCCTTTTCGACGTACCTGTGTGGCGGAGCGACGCCGCGACCTTGACGGGCAATGTCTTCTCCACGATCTCCACGCGAATCGCGCGCTCGCCAGGTAGGGTCAAAGGCCCTACAATGGGCCTCGTGAATAAAGCACCCAGCCCCGTGCTCGGACGCGATGTCTTCATCGCGACAACGGCTTATGTCGCCGGTGACGTGATCATTGGCGACGAAACGGCTGTCATGTATCACGTGGTCATCCGGGGCGACATCGCCCCGATCCGGATCGGCGCTCGGTGCAACATTCAGGACGGCGCCATTCTCCACACGCCTTATCACGACTCCCTGGAGATCGGGGACGACGTGAGCGTCGCCCATCAGGCCGTGTTGCACTGTTCGCGGATCGGATCGCACACGCTCATCGCCATCGGCGCGATCCTGCTCGATGGCTGCGAGATCGGGCGGGACTGCATCGTGGCGGCCGGGTCGCTGCTCACGCCCGACACAATCATCCCCGACGGCAGGGTCGTGATGGGCAGACCTGCCAAAATCGTCCGGGACGCCACCAAGCGGGACCTCGAGGCGATCGACCACGTCCTTACGAACTACCAGGACATCCGGCGGCAGCACGCAGCCGGATGGTATCCCAATATCGCGCCCACGCAGCCGAATACGAATGGGACGAACGCCGGCGGGGCGACACCGCAGCACCTGTAATACCAAGGGCAGTTTGATAGTGCCGATTCGTCGCATCAGGTTTGCCGGCGTCTT
>CBDUZO010000107.1:0-13557 GCA_965371725.1 uncultured Phycisphaerales bacterium | reverse complement strand
AAGGCAGGATAACCCGAATGCTTAGCTGTGACAAAGCACTAGTGCTTTGTCACACGTAAAGCTTCGGGTTCGGTCCACGCCGTGTCGAGGCCCTACACTGCTCAAGAGCAGTGGCACACCCGAAAAGCTAGGCGTGACGCAGCACTAGCCGCGGCGTCGCGGGAACAGAAGAGGCGCTTCCAGGAAGTGGGCCGACGCGGGGATTGTGCGGCGGCTGCAAAGCTGAGAGAATCGTCGCGGTGAATTGATGGAGGTTCGTGTACCATGAAATCATTCCGTCGTGAGCTGTCGTTTGAGACTCCAACGCGCAGGGCATTCATTAACATCACGAGGCAGGTACGGGAAACTGTGGAGGAAAGTGGGGTGTCCGAAGGGCTGTGCCTGGTGAACGCCATGCACATCACCGCCAGTGTGTTCATCAACGATGATGAGCCCGGGCTGCACGAGGATTATGAGAAGTGGTTGGAGAAGCTTGCTCCCCAGGGGCCCATCGAGCAATACCGACACAACCTCACGGGCGAGGACAACGGTGATGCGCACCTGAAACGGCAGGTCATGGGGCGCGAGGTGGTTGTGGCCGTAACGGATGGACAACTCGACTTCGGACCGTGGGAGCAGATCTTCTACGGTGAGTTCGACGGTCGTCGTCGCAAGCGCGTGCTGGTCAAGATCATTGGCGAGTAGTCCCACGGCGTTGGAAGCCACGCGCGCGATGCGTTCGCGCTTCCGGGTCCGCCGGTACACCAACGAGCTATGAGCCGGCGTTCCCGTTTGCACTTCCGTCGGCGGTCTTGGCCTCGCGAAGGCTCGCCTCGAGATCGAAGATAATGTACTTGCACATCAGCCGCCAGTCATCGATGGCGTCACGCGCTTTGCAGGAGGCCTCCTTGATGCTTGCATGTCGGTGGCGCGTCTCCTCGATGAGCGTCTGGAGTGATGCGCGCTGTGATTCAGGGAGTGCGTCGACCACAGCCGTGATTCCCTTCATCCGATCCTCGAAAGTCTTGTCCGTCATCGCCTCGTTCCCCCGCAATGGCCCCGGAGGCGTGGGAGGTTTCCGGGGCACGGTGTCCAGCTTCTGCTGATTATAGCCGTTGTGGTGGTCCGGGGCGACTTCGATGATAAGGCTATGAGGTGCGAGGGGCGGTACCGTCGCGCAGTGAAAGTTATTTCCGGAACAAGCGCGCGGTTGCTCCAGATAAACCGAGGGGGCTGTTGGCGTTGATTCGTTATGGGTCGCGGCGGACGGGGTGATAAGTGTTTGACGTCCTGCTGCTGTCGGTGAACGCACGGGGCTCGATCGCTTCCGTGAAGAAGATCTAGTACTGCGTTTCATATGTCTGACGACCATGCGAGCCGCGGACTTCAGTCCGCGCGGACATTCAGGTCGCGTGGAGCGAGCTCCAGGACGTCGAATATGACAGCGCCGGGGCGTGCAGACTTTGGCCGCGTGACGATATCCGAACGACCCAACTTGATCCAAGCAGGAAACGCGGATTCCGCCGCAAGTCCTCATTTGACAACGGCTTACAGTTCCGGCGGGGCTCGCCTCACGGGAGTGCAAAGTGTTCTGAACCCAAATGTCAAACCGGCGCGCCATCGGTCTATAGGAACATGTGCATAGCGTGCGCAGGGAACCTGAGGGCCTGAAGCATGACCCCTGGAAGCGCTTGCCGACGTTTGAGCCAGATGTGCATCGAAAACTGAGTCACTTGGTCGCGAAGGAGCGGGACGCCGTGGGATAGTGCCTCACCCGGCGAACGGGTACCCCGGCCGCATTGCTTACGTGGGAGGGAATCAGACAGCTTCTTACCGCTGTTTCCACGTTGTTGGCCGGAGGTAGGTGGGATGCGCGACCTTGAAGCTCGATTCCATACGGGAACGGCGCCGTGAATGGAACGGGGGGGACAGAGTTTCTTTCAGCGCATGACCACGGCCGGCAAGACAGCGGCCGTTGTCGTGACGCTACCTGTCAACGCCTACATAATGGTGGTTGCCGTCGCAACGACCGAGCATGCTTGGCTCGGGTGGTGCGCGCTTGTCGCGCTCTTCCTCACGATCCGCTTTTGGCTCCCGCTGCCCCAATACACCGGACATCCACCATTCAAGATGTAGCGGAGCGTTAGGACTTGTCAAGACGAACACTTTCGGAGGAGTTACGATGAAACGAGGAAACATGCGTCACACAGGATGGGCTTGCGTTCTTGTCTGCAGCCATTTGCTTCTCGTCGGCAGTCTGCGGGCGGCTGAGCCTTTCGATGAGATCATTGACCTGACGAACCAGCTTGAAGCTCTTAGAGAACAAGCGGACATTCTCCTCGATCAGGTGAGAGGTGTCACGGATCCGGGTGAGCTTCCACCCCTGTGGGCGCAGGCTCTTGCTTTTGAGGAGCAGGCCGTGCCCATCAGTCAGCAGGGGATCGATGTCGCCCAGACTGTGGCTGATCCGAGTGAGTTATTCAAGAAGAGGATTATCATCTTCGAGCACTTCCACGTGAAGCTTATCAAGACGATTACCATCATCAAGCTCACGATTCTCCAGTTTGAAATAGAATTCGCAGTGCCACAGGGGCCGCCGGAGCCGGAGATCGACCAGATCATCGCCCTCTTCGGCGAGCTTAGGACCATGAAGGGGGACGCAGAGACTCTTGTCAGTCAGATCGAGGTGGCGACCGACCCAGGCGAGCTCCCAGGCCTATGGGCACAGGCACTCTTGCTGGAAGAGCAAGCGTTGGTGGTCGTCCAGGAGGGTCTGGGTATTGCCCAGAGTGTGGGCGATCCCACGATGCTGCTCAAGAAGAAGATCATCATTTTCGAACACTGGCACGTCAAAGTGATCGACGTCATTTGTGTGGCCAAGATCTTGATCCTGCGGCTCCAGGAAGAGTTCAAAAACCCCGTTCCGCCGCCGGATCAACCGGTCATTGATCAGGTGGTTGACCTGACTACTCAACTCAAGGGTTTGGATGCACAAGCCGATGCCCTTATCGACCAGATTGCCCTAGTGACGCTTCCGAGTGAGCTTCCACCCCTTTGGGCACAGGCGCTCTTGCTCGAGGAGCAATCGTTGCCAATCGTGCAGCAGGGAATCGATGCCATCCAGACGGTGCCCGTGCCGAGTGAGCGTCTCGTTAAGAGCGTGGTCATCTTCGAGGTGCGGTTCGAGATACTGATCATGGAGATTTGCATCTGTAAGGTGATGGTCATCCAGCTTGAAGAGGAGTTCGAAGTCCCGCAGGCGCCGCCAGAACCGGAGATTGCCGAAGTCATAGCCTTGGCGGGCGACCTCGAGAACCTCGATGATCAGTCGCATACGCTGATCGATCAGATCCGGGGGACGTCGACCACAGAGGAACTTCATCCCTTGTGGGCCGAGGCAATCGCACTCGAGGAGATGGCTTTGCCGATCATGCAGCAAGGCATTGACATCGCCCAGGCGGTCCAGGGAGATCACGAGCCAACAGAGCTGTTGAAGACGAAGATCATCATCCTTGAGGTATGGTCCGCAAGGGTCGTCACGGAGATTTGTATAGCAAAGCTCATCATTCTGCAGCGCCGGGAAGAATTCCCAATTCCGACTGTTTCCGAATGGGGCATGGCCGTGATGGTGCTGTTGGTGCTTGCAGCGGGTACGGTTGTGTTTCGGAGGTACCGGGTGGCTGCGGCCTAGAGCAAGCTCTATTCAATTGTAGCGTCCGACGGCCAAGAACCTCCAGGGGAACCTTGGGATTCGGACGCTACATCGGAGCCGGCAGACGCTGGTGTGACGGCGACGTCCGTTACTGCTCGGACCGCAACGTGCGCGGTGGGCCGTCGTAGCTACCTCCGGAAGGGTCCCAACCGTTCCATCTGTGTTTGCGATAACAGGGGACGAAGATGTCCCAGTCATCCCGTGTGACCCGGTGGTCGCCGTTGAGATCAGCGGGTTCGCAATAGGGTTCGATGGCCCACCGATTGATGCGCAAGCAGGTTTCGATGAGCTCGACGTCGTCGGAATCGACCCTGCCATCCCGATTGAGATCGCACCGCACCGCCTCGCACTCATCCGGGATACCATTGTTGTTTCGGTCTCTGCTGGTCCCGGCCATGATATCGCAGGCATCGACCTGATCGTTCTTGTTGCAGTCCGGATCACACTCATCGGGAACGCCGTTTACGTCACAGTCATCAGCCGTGCCCTCCGCACACTCGCAGGCATCGGGTAGTGCGTTGGCATTGCAGTCTGAAAAGAACGGGGACTCATAGGCGCCCATGTCAATACCACAGTGGCGGACACGATCTTCGCCGGTCAGGTCCGTTTCCCCAAGGCGGACCCACATCCCGAACTTTCCACCGTCGACGCAGGGGGATCCCTCGGCGAGGTGATAGTCATGGATCCGGTAGTGCCCGCCGGGTGTGGGCATGTCCCACAGGCTGCCTCGCACGGTCAGCGTGGTGGCGGTGTTGGCAATGATGACGAACTCGAACTGAATCTCATACGAGGTGGCGACGTTGACCGTGCGGCCGACATGCTCACTCTCCTGCCATGTGGCCGTATCATCGGTTAGGGTGGTCAAACGGGTTGCAGGATCATACTGTGCGTCCGCAGTCCAGGTCCCTGCGGGCCCACCGACGAAGAGTGGATCACCGACAATGTTGCCCGTGCCACGCCGGTCCTCTTCGACCACGGAGTACGTAACGTTGGCGGCCCCCTCGATATCATTTGGCAGGTTCCCCCAAAAAACCGAGTTGGTCACAATCGGCATGCTCTGATCGCTGTGTATGCCGCCGCCGTTCCAAAAGTCAACGTTGCCGGCAATCGTGCAATGCTCGATGGTTGGGTTACTGTTGTCCACGCAGCGCAACCCACCTCCGTTGCCACCGTGGTTTCCAACGATCGCGCAGTTGTCGATCCGTGGGCTGCTCTGTTGGATGCAGGAGATTCCGGCGATGTAGTTCCCCGCTATCAGGCAATGGCTTATGATCGGACTGCTGGCGACACAGCTCACACCGGCGCCGCTCATGCTAAGGCTGAGGTTTCGCGTGATCACGCAGTTTCGGATCGTCGGGTTGCTGTTGTTCTTGCACAGGATCGCACCAGCGTTCCCATTGACCATGGTGAAACCTTCGACCCGCGCGCCGGGCCCTTCACCGTGCTGGAAAGCAAACGCCTGGAGAGCCCCTTCGCAATCGATGATGCAGGCGGCCGGGCCGTTCTCGCTATGGAGCCAGACGGCCCGCGTCCAGCCCTCGGGCAGATTGGCACTAAAGTTCAAGGCCCGATTGGACGGACCGGTGTAAACGCCGTCGGCGACGATGATCTCGATTACCTCGTTCTCACCGGTTCCCGCGGAGTCGATGGCGTCCTGGATATGACAAAATGGGTCGACCGTGGTTCCGCTTCCTCCGGTCTCCTGATCGCATGTCGCCACGTTGACGTATAGGGTATGCCGCGGCTCGCACTCATCGGGGACGGTGTTGGCGTTCACATCATCGCTGACTCCGTAGTGAATATCACAGAGGTCGGGCTCACCGTTCTCGTTGCAGTCTTCCTCGCTTCCCGGTTCGCACTCGTCGGGGATGGCGTTGGTATTACAGTCCTCACTGGTTCCGTGAAGGATGTCGCATTCATCCCACACGTCGTTGTCGTTGCAGTCCGGTGGATCATCGATATCACATTCGTCCGGCCAGCCGTTTTCGTTGCAGTCTTCGCTGAAACCGTCGGCCAGATCGCACTCATCCGGAATGTCGTTTGCGTTGCAATCGAAGCTCACGCTCTGGAGGATATCGCACAGGTCCCAAACGCCGTTGTCGTTGCAGTCCTCCCCGGAGTCCTGGCATTCGTCCGGAATATCATCATCATTGCAGTCCTCGCTCGTACCGTATTGAATGTCACAGAGGTCGAGAATACCGTTCTGATTACAGTCATAGGGCAGGACGTGATTTCCGAAGATCATGTAGCCGCTTCCGACGCACTCCACCTCGTCGACCATGGTATCGGGAGCACCGACGACGATGTCACTGATGCCATCGTTGTTGAAGTCGCCGGCGCCGGCGACGCTTCGGCCGAATGAATCGTGTTCTGCGACCCCGCGGATCGTAAAGCCCGGCGCAGGATCGGGGGCCGTGTTGTCCAGAAGACTGGCGAGTTCGAAGGAGGGGGGCCAGGGGGCCTCATGTCCAAAGAGGACGTAGGCCTCGCCGGCATTTTGGAGCCCGTCCACATCCGCGGCGTATGCGCCAATGATGATGTCGTCGATCCCGTCATCGTTCACGTCACCTGCCGGGGCCGCAGAGAAACCGGCGTAGTCACGTCGGTTGATTCCGTTGAAAACGGAACCGGTTGACCCATCGCCGCCGTGTTCCGGCAACAGATCAGCCAGCTCGAAGGTGGCCGGCCAAGGACCGCCGTGACCGAAGATGATGTAGATTTCCCCGGCGTCGGCCTGATCACCGGGATCGGCCAGGACGGCGCACACGATGAGATCGTCGACTCCATCATGGTTGATGTCCCCGGCTGCCGCGACCGTGTCACCGGCCACATCGAGGCGGTCCACGCCATTGATGGTAAACCCGTTGGCCCCGTCAAGGTCGGCGAGATAAATCTCCCCACCATCGCCGACCGTCGGGCTCCCGAAGATGACGTAGGCTTGACCGGCATAGGCCTGGTCGTGTGGATCGGCGGCGTACGCGCCGATGACGATGTCCGCGTACCCATCGTCGTTAAGATCACCGGCGCCGGCAAGAGCGGATCCGGCCACATCGCCGCCGCTCACGCCGTTGATGACGAAGCCCGTTGTCCCGTCGCCGCCGTTTTGTGGCAGAAGATCAGCCAGATCAAGCGACGCCGGCCAGGGTTCGGTCCGGCCGAAGACGACAAAGACCCGGCCCGTGAAGGGCTCGTCGTCAACGGTGGCCGTGTGCGCGCTGATCAGAATGTCGACGAGTCCGTCGCCATTGACATCGCCGGCCGATGCCGTGTACCAGCCGATCCGTTCATTCTCATCAACGCCGTTAACGGCAAAGCCGTTCGTCCCATCGAGATCTGAAAGGTGTACATGACCCGTCGCGCTGATCGCTGGATGCCCGAAAAGGACATAGACCTGCCCGGCGTCCTCCACATCCTCAACGTCGGCGCCTGGGGCACCGATGAGAAGGTCATCGAATCCGTCGCCGTTGAAGTCGCCGGCGGATGAGACACTGGTACCCGCCCCGTCATCGGACTCGATCCCGGTGATAATGAACCCGCCACGGACCCACTGGTAGCCGTACGGAAGCAGGCTCGCCAGATTAAACGTCGGAAGCCAGGGGCCCTCGCGTCCGAATACAACATAGCTCTCACCGGCGTCCTCGCTGCCGTGCGGGTCCGCCCACGATGCGCGGATCACAATGTCGTCGATCCCGTCTCCATTGACGTCGCCGGCGCCGGCGACGGTTCGACCGGCGTAATCACCCTCGTTGATTCCGTGCATGGCGAAACCGTTGACACCGTTGAGTGTCTGCGCGTAGAACACGCGCGGAAAGTCGTCGGCACACTCGTCCGGCAGACCATTCCGGTCGCAGTCGCTGCTGTAGTTGCTGTCGATGTCACATTCATCGGGCTGGCCGTTGGCATTGCAGTCACCGCTTCGACCGTCGAAGATGTCACAGTAGTCCCATATCCCATTCTCATTGCAGTCCGCGCTTGTGTCCTGACAATCATCCGGTACGCCGTTGACATCGCAATCGTGACTCGTTCCGTCGGCTATGTCACACTCATCGGGAACGGCATTGTCGTTGCAGTCGAGACTTGTGCCCTCCTCGATGTCGCACTCGTCGGCAAAGCCGTTCCCGTTGCAGTCCTCGCATTCGTCCGGTACACCATTCTCGTTGCAGTCCAAGCTCGTACCGTCCATGATGTCACAGATATCCGCGACTCCGTTTTCATTGCAGTCCGGCTGGCACTCATCCGGGACGTTGTTACCATCACAATCATCACTGCTACCGGCGTCGATATCACAGGAATCCGGGATGCCATTCTCATTGCAGTCGGCGCTGGTGCCGTCCATGATGTCACAACTGTCAGCGATACCGTTTTCATTGCAATCGGGCTCACACTCATCGGGGATGCCATTGCCGGTGCAGTCCTCACTCGTCCCATTCGCGATATCCTGGTCATCCGGGATGCCGTTGCGATTGCAGTCCGCAATAACCGTGATGTGCAGACATTCAAAGTCAATGGGCTTGACAGGGGCAGTATTGCAATCTCGCAGGAAGCTACGCTCCGGATCAAGGTCACCGTTGGAATCCGTGTCATCAAGACATACGGTAAACACGCCCACTGCATCGAGGGATACGTCGAGAATAAGCGTCGCAAGGTAAGCAGGTGCTCCGGGATCAGCCACGCAATCCTGCGCAAAGAGGACCAAGCCGCCATATTGGTAGGAGGTGGGCTCGGCATTCCACACGACTGTCAGGCCCGGCAAACCGTAGAAAAGATAGTCGGGACGATCCTGCGCGATGAAGGCGCCGGTGGAGGGTGTGGGGTCCACGAGTGGCGAGAGCGAGCCGCGCAGACCGCTGGCATAACCGCTTGGGTCGATCGTCATGTTGAAAGACCGCAGGGTGCGAGGCTCCCACGCCTCGAGGAAGATCTCGCATGTGACGACGTCCAGCGGGTATACGCTGACCTCGCCGCTTGGGCCGTCCGGAAGTGGACTCCCGTTGACCTCGGCAGCGCGGATCGCGACAGTGGGGCCGCAACCGGGAATTACCGTACCACGACACCGGCCCTCCACGCACACGTCATTCTCGGTGCAAGGTTCGCCGTCATCACACGGACCGGTGGCGTACTCGAGGAGGCAGTAATCATCATCACAGGTATTGATGGTGCAAATATTGCCATCATCACAGTGGGCATCCGTGACACAGTCGTAACAGAGCTCCTCCTCCTCGACACAGACCTGATGTGGGCAGGGGTCCTGGCCGGGCAGGCAGACACCGCCCTGGCACCTCTCAACGCCGGTGCAAAACAGCCCGTCAGTACAATCCGAATCGTTCTCACACTCTTCGCATTCATCGGGAACCCCGTTTTCATTGAGGTCTTCGCTCGTCTCATCGGCAATATCGCACGAGTCGGGGACGGCGTTCCCGTTGCAGTCGGGAACCGTTCCGTCCGCAATCTCGCAGTCATCCGGGATCCCACTGTCGTTGCAGTCGACGGAGACGCCCTCGGCGATGTCGCACATGTCCCAGACGCCGTTTTCATTGCAATCGGCGGTAGTGTCCTGGCATTCATCGGGAACGGCATCGTTATTGCAGTCTTCCACCATACCATCGGCGGTTTCACAGGCGTCGGCGATGGAGTTGGCGTTGCAGTCGGAGAAGAAGGGCGTCTCGTCCGCGCCGATGTCAATGCGGCAGTTTTGAACGCGGCGCTCGCCGTCAATATCCAGCTCCTTCGATAGGTCCGGGAATTGCGGATCACCCGCGTCAACGCAAGGGGAATCGTCCGTGAGTGAGTAATCGTCGGTATCGTCATCGGCGAACATCGGCTCAAGGTCAATGTTGCCCTGCCCCCAGTTCAACGTGCCCTGGGGATCGAGCAAGATGGCCTGCTCGCCTCCCCACACATTTGAATAGGCGACAGTGACGTCGGACGACTGGCCAACGAGGAGTTGCGCGACGTCCGCATCATCCCAGAGAATGGTGTTGGCCAAGGTTCCGACGGAGCCGCCCACGAGTATAACGCTCGGCACCCCTTCGGCGAAATTGCCCGCGATCGTCGAGTCGTGGATCGTCAAAAGGCTGCCATAAGTAGCATGTATAGTACCACCGGCGGAGCCGGCCGTGTTTCGCAGGAAGGCCGAGCTGGTGACGTGTGCCTCACTCGATGCGTATAGGGCGAGCGCGCCGCCGAGGCCGCCGATACCAGCGGTATTGTAGGCGATCGTGCAGTTGGTAATGTTAACGTGACTGTCGAGACCGCAGGCAACACCGCCGCCGCCAAAGCTGACGTTATCTGTAATCGTGCAACCGCGTAGTACGAGATGGCTGTCCTCGTACGCATAGACACCGCCACCGTAATTGTATGAGAAGTTGGCGGAGATCGTGCAGTTGTCGATGAGCGGGCTGCTGCTCAGGCAGAAGAGGCCTCCTCCTCCATAGTGATACGGCAAGGCCGAGCCCGTGAGACATTGAGTGATCACGCAGTTGCGGATGGTCGGGCTGCTGTTTTTGCAGAAGATCCCCGCACCTCGCGTGGACCCCGGTGTGCTCCCGACGGAGGCGAGGCCGTTGCGAATGGTGAGCCCGTCCACCAGGGCGTGCCGCGTCTCGCCGGAGTGGAAGTAGAGCCCGCGGCCTTTGCTCTCACAGTCAATGATCGTGCTCTCGACGACTGCGGGGTCGTCCGGCACCGTACTCCGCAGGGTGATTCCTCGACCGGCGAAATCGATGTCTCGGTTCCCCGGACCGCTGTAGGTTCCGGGGACAACGATGACCTCGTCGCCGGGAATCGTGTGGCCAATGGCATCTTGAATCCGGCAGAATGGATCTTCGAGCTCCCCGGTTCCGGGGCCCGGGCAATTGGCGACGTCGACATAGAACGCATCGCCGGCAACCTCGCATTCGTCGGGGACCCCGTTATGGTCCCGGTCCTCGACAAGCCCATCCATGATCTCGCAGGGATCGGAGATCGAGTTCAAATTGCAGTCGGTGATCGGTTGACATTCATCCGGCGTGCCGTCTTGATCACAATCCTCGCTGTAACCGCTGGTGATATCGCATTCATCCGCGATGTCGTTGTTATTGCAATCCTGCTCGCAACTGTCGGGAACCCAGTTTGCGTTGCAGTCCGCAGCATATCCCTCACTGATGTCACATGGATCGTACGTATCGTTTTTGTTGCAGTCGGCCCAGGCTTCACAGTCGTCGGGAGTTCCGTTCGCGTTGCAGTCCGAACTCGTGCCCTGCGCCAGCTCGCAGGAGTCGGCGATGCCATCGCGATCGCAGTCGGGTTCGCAGATGTCGAGGATCCCGTTGCCGGTGCAATCGAGGTCGGGGGATGCGAGAAGCTCGTCGACGTCCGGAATACCGTTCTCATCACAATCGATCGGGATGTCGGCGGAAGTGCACAAGGAGAACGCTTGGCGCTCTCCGGGCAGGTCGTGACCCAAGACCTGGATCAGCCAGAGGCCCGCGGCGGGCGACTCAACCACCACCTGCTCCATGTTGTTGACGTGGTCGGCGCGAGATCGTTCCGCCGGCGCGGCGGGGTTGTTTGGATCGAGTGTCCAAGGCAGGTGCAGCGCGCCCATTCGATCGTACACGCGAAGGTCAAGATCGTTGACCAAGGCGGGGAGCACGTTGGGCGTACCCGGTAGGTCATCCCACGCCAGCGTGACCTTGAGAGAAGGAGAATCGGAATCCACGCGGACGACCAGGCTTTGCGTTTCGGCCAGTGCGTTGTTGATCCGACCTTCGACGAAGTTCCCCGTCCTCATGAAGTCGATCGTGTCCTTCACCCGAATCGCCCCGAACCCGGTCATGAAATCAGGGCCGGGAGGTCCGAGGTCCCGCGCGCTGTGGGCGAGAAGGGCTTTGAGTGTCGCGTTGCGAGGATCGCCGGCCGATGGGAGCAGGCTCCGGTACTCCTCGAGCACGAGCGCCGCCGCCCCGGTTACGGCGGGAGCGGCCATCGAGGTGCCGCAGAGGGCGAAATAGCCGCCCATGGCGCTGCTCGAGGTGACGCCGTAATCACCACCGACCTGGCAGCCGGGCGCCACGAGATCGGGCTTGAGCCGTCCGTCGTCCGTGGGGCCCCAACTCGTAAAGGGTGTCACGGATTCGTCATTGGAATTCACGGCGCCGACGGCTATGTGGTTCTTTGCCCCGGCCGGCGGGGCTATGGAGCGGAAGCCCTCGGGGGTCGTAACACCTTCATCACGGCAGCGGTCACATCCGCGCTCGTTGCCCGCCGCCCAGATGATGCTGACCCGTCTTGTAAGAGACCCGACAATGATCGCGTCAATCAACTGCGAAGTCACCCCGTAGTCACCCGTCCAGGCGCAATCGTGGCCGTTGTCACAGACCTTGCTGCCGATCGAATTGTTGGCAAGATCAACGCTGAAGACGTTGATTGCCTCATCGTAATCCTGTTCGAGATCGCCCGGGTTGCTGTAGAGGAAGCCGTCGTTCGGACCGCCTGGCACCTCGAAGCCGTAGGACTCGATCGTAACACCAGGTGCCATCCCGCGCCACGTCCCGCTGCTTGCGTACCCGTCTCCACCGATCGTGCCGGCAACATGCGTGGAATGAGTGCTTATCGGCGCGGTGTCACGGGCGGTAAGGCGACCGCCGAAGTCGGGATGCCCCTCGTCCGCCGTACCGCCGTCGTAAACGAGCACGCTCACGCCCGAGCCGTCCAGAGCATAGTGAGGGTCGGTTTGCACGGTCTCGATCTGTGTGACAAGGCGGATGTCATTGTTCAGCGACGCGAACGGCGGAAGAGGCGGCTCGATCCACTGTACCGAGTCTTCACCGGCAAGGGTCTCCACCCCCGAGAACGGCAGCTCAATGACCAGACCGTTGACCGACCGGAGGTGTGACCGGACGACGGCGCCGTGCCGACGCGCCGTAGTGACACCATCCGGCACTAGCGGGACATCCGCGTGAAACAGGACATAGGCAGCCACGATCGGATCATCACCGGTTGACGCACGGACAATGGATGAAGCGGGCGGATCGCCCAGCGAGAACAGGGGATGCTGTTTCCATGCGGTCTGGATGGCCTCGATGCGCTTCAACGCACCGATCCGAGCCAGCGCCGCTTCGTCCGGGTCTGACGTGACCGATGCGAAGAACGCGCCTTGACCGAGCGAGCTGAGCAGCTCCACACCGGCCTCTTTCAGAGCGGAACGTTCGGGATCGCGGACAGGTCGGTCAAAGTGCACCACCACATGACCACCCGAGCAATCCGACAGAGCTTCCGCGAGGGAAAGCGTCTCACGCGGAGCGATCGCTGCGTCGGCGGTCTTGCCTCGCGCGGGATCGTTCCGCCAGCGAATTTGGCCGTTTGCCGGCGACGATGCAGCAAGGCCGATGAGGGCCCATAATGACAGCCCGATCAGCCATCGCTTTCCCGCGAGGTCGAACATGCACACCCCCAATGACAGACTACCCGGCAGGCTACGCGTTTTGTGGTGGCTTCGGCAATCGGCCTCCGGAACCTCGGCCGTTTCACCGGACCGGGCTTGGTCGGCGCGGAACCCGCGACCGGCGTCGCAGGAAGCCAAGGTACGCGTGCCCCCAGGGCACCTATTATCCATGATTATGGGAGGACTTACAAGTGAGTTAAGCCCATCTGCGCCCGTCTGTGCGGCAGTGAGTAAGGGTGCAGGCGGATTGCGGGGTGGCCGGTGGCAGGCCAAAATCGCAGGGGGTGAGCCAACGACCGGTTGGCGACCTGTGCGGGGCGCGGCTGTGGCCCGCGGAAAGCGTACTTGTTGAAGCGGCCGGCGTCCGAGAACAATCGGGCTCATAAGAAAAGAGGTTCTCCTCCGAATTAGTTACTGGAGAATCGCCCCGGTAATGCCTGTT
>CBDUZO010000106.1:0-13797 GCA_965371725.1 uncultured Phycisphaerales bacterium | reverse complement strand
CCAGTTATCCAGCGTCAGGTCATGACGCTGCGCGTCATGCCTGACGCACCAAAAAAAAGGGGGTGGGCCGATGCGAGATCGGCCCACCCCGTTAAGAGTTACATGGGTTTCTAACGCGGATACGGCGGGCAGTCATCCGGCCCGTCGCCCGGGTACTGCTTGGACTGGAAGCCCTCAATGATCGCGAGGATGTCGTCGATCAGAACCATCTGCTCCGGAACGTGGGTTGGTGCCGAATTCGGCGTAAGATCGAACCACGTCAGCGGGTTCTTGTTCGCTGACTGGAACGCGCCGATCGAAGCCAGAATGTCATCAATGTTCACCTCTCCCTGCGGCGCCAGGCAACTGTAGCTCCTGCAGGTAAAGACGACATCACCCCAGAGCGTCGGTGTGCGAAGCTCCAACGGCTCGGAGCAGTCCGCGACACCGGCCGGCGACACACACGCCTCGACGTAGTACGTGTGACTGGGCACGATCCGGCAGTCCGTCACGTGAAGCTCCTCGGGCCACTGCTGCTCGTAATACGGGCTCCCTACGAGATAGGCCACCATCATTCCAGCCACTTCCACACTCTCGAACGGTTCACCGACCCAGCCGATGCAAAGCATGTCATCAAGGCAGACCTTACGCGCTGTGTAATCCACCTGGTCCGGGTTCCGCGCAATCGACAGGTACCGGGCCTGCGGGCCATAGCACTTGCCTGGATACGTGTTCCCCGGATCGGGGATGCAGTACGCCTCGGTCAGCGGTTGGCATCCTGGCAACCCTGGGTCATCGGGACCGCAATCGCAGTCATCCATACACGTGGGACCGTAGTCACAGAAATCGGGTTCATAGCACGCCCATGCCACCGGCATCGGTCTGACCACTACCCCCGTGGGACAATCGCACGTGATCAGACTCTCAGGCGGGATCTCCATCTCGTGGATCATGGGCATTCCCGTCGCCTCACCATTAATGTGGATCTGGCAGAGGTCGGTGGGCGGAACACAGACGCCTTCGCAGAAAAGCCACTCGGCATCACGGGAAACCGGACCGCAACCACCAGGTGAGAAGCAGTCGCACTCAAGGAGTTCGAGCATGCCGGGCCCCAGGTTCAGCCAGACCTTGGGCAGGCAGGTCTGATCGAACCCGTCTTGCACGCAATCCTGCTCCCATAGTCCCTCGCACCACGGCGGTTCGAGCATCGGAAGCGGGCAGAGCTCCTGTGGTATGTACTCGGGCACGTGGACGTTACGGCCGTAGCCGTCCGACTGCCCCATGTGGTTGGCCGTCGAATCAACGATCCCCGCGTTGGGATCCGGGCTGGCACTGTTCGTGGTTCTCCACTCACCCCACGTGACGGGGTTGTTGTTCGTGAACTGGAAGCGAGTCGTGGCCGGACCGTAAATGGGATTCTGGCACTCCGGGTCGTACCAGGAGGCCCACCATTCATCAGCCCCCGCCATATGCACCACGAACTGCCAGGATGCCGCCGGCAGACTCGGGTTCGAGTAGTTGCCGACGTTGGGATCGTAGACCCGAACGTGAAAGTCGCACCGGCCGCCGCATCCGTCTTCCGGCGTCACATCGTACCAGTAGGTCGGCGGATGGTTCGGTTGCCCGGCCTGCGGTTCACAGACGACCACATCGAGACATTCGCACGCGTCGTCGATGCCGTTGCCGCTGACATCACCCTCACACGGGTCGTTCGTAGGCGAGGTTTCGCCACCGAATACGCCACAGCACTCCAGGTCCATGTTCAGGCACCACGGATCGTCCTGGTAGCAGCAACCGATCGCGGCAAACGCGCACCCCGCGCCTGTTTCCGAGGGCGTGCCGAACTCGTCGTCACAGCAAACCGGGTCCATGTCCACGCACCAGGGATCGTCCTGGTAGCAGCAGGCTTCCAGATAACCGGCGCACGGCGTGGGCTGAACGGTGCCGCCCATGGCGATGCAGTTCTCCGGAAGCTCGTTCGAACAGGCTCCTCCGGGTCGGCAGCAACCCGTCACGCCGAACGGATCACATTGGCACGTGACATTGCCTATGCCAAGCTCACCCGCTTCGGCCTGCGTCTTACCCGTCGGATTACCGTCGACGTGCAACTGGCAGATGTCGTCGGGATTAGCCGTAAAGTCGCAGTCACCGGGACACGAGAACGTTTGGCCCACGAGAAGGACGGCGCCGCATCCGTCCGGCCCAAAGCAGTCGCACACTTCAACCACAGGATCGCCACCGGTTGGAGGCAGGTATATCACTCGGGGCATGCACCACTCGCTCGCATCACCCTCGCAGTCACTCATCTGCAACGCGGCGCAACTCGCGCCCATGGGGAAGAGCGGGCAGAGTTCCTGCTGCGGCTCGGCACAGTCACACGTGACCATCTGGCCAATAATATCGGCCATGGGGATGGACACCTGTCCCGTCGGAATCCCCGGATCCCCGAGGTGGATCTGACAGAAATCGGTCGGGGAGGTCGTGTGATCGCAGTCACCCGGGCACGACAACTCGCCGTCGACCGGTTGGTTTATGGCTACGGCGCCGCAGCCCCACGGGAAGAAGCAGTCACACTCCTCCACGTAGAACGGGGGGACGGCCAGCACCACCTGCACGCGTTTGGGCAGGCAGTCCTGATCGACATCGTCTTGTACGCAATCGGAGGACTGCAACGGGATGCACCAATCCTCACCGGCCGGAACCGGGCAGAGCTCCTGCTGCGGCTCGGCACAGTCACACGTGACCATCTCACCGTCCGCAAGATCGGCCATGCTGACGGATCCCTGACCCGTCGCGACCCCATTTACGTGGATCTGGCAGGTCGTGGGATCTGGACAGGGACCCGGGCAGGAAAACTCGCCGGCGACAGGGTCAATGTGTACGGCGCCGCAGCCCCACGGGAAGAAGCAGTCACACTCCTCCACGTAGAAACCATCGGGCGGCCATACCTGCACGCGATTAGGCAGGCATTCCTGATCGACATCGTCTTGTTCGCAGTACCACGGTTGCAGATCATAGCACCACGGCTGCTCGTCCGGAACCGGGCAGTAATACCGCGGCGGGATCACGCCGTGAATGGCAGTAATGGGCGGGGTGGTGCCGGGGAACCACAACGGAAGGTCAAACCCGTTAACCGGGAAGAAATTGGGCCCCTGGCCCGGCCACGTGTCCTCGCCGGGGGGTGTTTCGGACCACATATCAGTCACCGCCCCGTTAAGCAGAAACGGTTCCGGGGGTTCATAAGGATCTGGCAAAACGGCGTATTCCGCCGCCATCTCGTAATTCGTGGCCCAACGCCAGAACTCAATCTTCACGTAGATGTCAAAGAAGGAATCGACGGCGAAGGTTCCACCACCGAGGCCGTCGTTGCGCGTGATGTCCATCGACCCCAACGAAGGAGGGGCGTCCTTGTCTAGGGTTACGGTGACCATGTACTCCGCCCAGAGGCCTGGAGCGATGCTATCAAAGGTCACCGTGATGGGTTCCGTGCTAACCAGATTCAGTTCGACCATCTGGGTCTCAACGGTACCGGAGTCTCCGTCGTTGGGCAGATCGACGTCCGTGAGCCGCTCGACCAACGTGGACATATCCCCATACAACTCCGGATCGATCGGCTCACCCGTAAGGTAGATCACCCCGTCAAAGGGGTCCGACCCCGGGCCGAAGAAGTCCGGGGGAATCACGCCCGGAGGGAAGTCCACCTGTGACCCGTCCGGTGGCATGGGCCAAGGTGTTTCCCAGTAATCGTAGCCCGCTACCACCGTCATCGCCAGCGCCCCGCCGGCTGACGCCAGCATGACACCCAAAGCCGCGATGACAACGCATGGCACACGCCATGCCCCGATACATTTGCTCACACTCGCACGTGGAACTTTCATGACCGACTCCTTTGCCTTTGCCGGGCCCCTACGCAGATGCTCTTCAACGCACATATCACAAACGGCATCAAACCGCCGTTATCACGCGAAACCCCAGCGACACACCATGACACCGCCGCCCGCGGCGACCATGCCCGCGCAACCGAAACCGATCGGTCGCTGGTTATGGGAATACTTGTTACGGATTGAACGCGGATTGACATGGGACGAGCCGATGCTCCCGACCAAGCGGAAAGCGATTCGGTCGCCATCCGAGCCCACGCGAATTGTGTGATCATCGCCATCGAATCAAGCGGGCGTGGCTTCACGTAGCCTCTCCCAAACAACAAGTACGCCCCTCCGAATCTGCAGGCCCCATAACAGGGGCCGGCACTGCGCCGCCGACATTCGTCCAAACAGTCAGCGCAAGCTCAAGGCGCAGCACAACTCCGGCGCGCATGCACGGTGCGCCGGTAACGGAGCCGCCTGGCCACACTACTCAATAGATGGGGAGAGACAGACCCTGACGGGCCGAACTGACTTTTTTGCTTCTTACCAGACCAACTCCGCCTCTTTACCACTCTCAAGTGTACTCGGGTCCACTCACCGTTCAAGAAAAAAATCCGGGCATAACCGGGAAATCCGCAGGCAATCCATTTGCACTTGAACTTGTACCGACCTGTCCTTCCTGGTCCGATAGGAGATTGACTCGGGCAGGCTCGTCAGGCAACCGCAGCCCCGGATTGGGAAGCGTTTAACGCCCCGCCCCCGCGAACGCCTCATCGAGAAACGCGTCCAGTTCGTCCGCCATCGCCTGGCTATGGGTAAAGCCGGCATCACCGTGACCGCCGGGCGTCTCGATGAACCGCTTGGGCTCGGCGGCGGCCTCGAAGAGTCGTCGGGCCATGCTCACGGGAATCAACGCGTCATGGCTGCCGTGGAGGAACAGCTTGGGACAGTGAATCGCGCCGACCTTGCCGGCGGACTCATACCGATGTTTCAGGAGCAGGCTGACCGGAAGCAGCGGATAGTGAATCCGGCCGACGTCCGCGAGCCGCGTGAAGGTCGACTCGACAACGAGCGCCCCCGGCTCGTATCGGGTGGCAAGCTCGATGGCGACGGCTCCACCCAGCGACCGGCCGATCAACACGATGCGCCCCGGTGATTCCTCGCGGGCCTCGGTAACGTGTCGCCACGCAGCCTCCGCGTCCTCGTAGGTTCCAACCTCCGTCGGGTTTCCACCGCTGTCGCCGAAACCCCGATAGTCAAACATCAATACGTTGTAGCCAAGCTCGTTTAGCAGCTTCAGGTCGTACAGACGATCGGCCATGTTGCCGGCATTGCCGTGGCAGAAGATCACGCTCGCCTTTGCGTCGGCGTGTGGGACGTACCACGCGGAAATCGAGACCCCGTCGCTTGTTTGCAGTGTGAGCGACTCGAAAGGCAGGCCCACGTCCTTCGGCGTGGCCTGATACCCGTGGGACGGGAAGTAGATCAGATGCGTTTGAAAGAGGAAAACCAGGGCGCAGGTAAGAACGTAAACAGTAGCCGCGATGACGCCAAGCCGGACCACCCGCCACCTCATACCCGCCCGCCGCGGCCCGGTGTGTCCAGGGCGTTCCATAACGGTATCATACCATCTCGCCGATGGATTTGCCGGCGAGGGTATCCGCGTCAGGGCGGCCGGATGGGCTGCGGCGAGTACCGGGTGCCCGGCATTACTGGTCCAGACGGGCTGGTCGCCCCGCAGAGCGTTTCGAGCCCGGAGGTGTCGCGCCGCCTCGGGTCGGACAGGTTTGGACGAAAGCCGGCTTCTTCGCAGCGTCAAGCCTTGCTAGGATGGAACAGAGGCCGGGGACGGCAGCCCTCAACCGAGCTGCCAGTATTGGAAACGCGTATTCTCGGTTGGGGTAGGGAGAAACGGTAGGATGAAACGCAGACTGCGGCTCATGGTGTTCGTGGTGGCTGGACTCTCGTCGGGCGTCGCTGCGTGGGCCGAACTTCCCCCTCTGATCCCCCGCACGATCCTGTTCGGCAACCCGGACAAGGTGAGCCCGAAGGTCTCCCCGGACGGGAAACGCCTGGCCTATCTCGCGCCGGACGCGGACGTCCTCAACGTCTGGGTCCGAACGGTGGGGAGGAGCGACGATCACCCGATCACAATGGATCGCAACCGGGGCATCAGCTACTACTTCTGGTCGCCGAGCGGTGACCAGATCCTCTACGTCCAGGATCGAGAGGGGAAGGACAACTGGCACCTCTACGCCGTGAAGCTCGACACGACCGAGGTGCGTGATCTGACCCCGTTTGATGACATACAGGCTCGGGTTGTTGCGACGTCTCCCGCCATTCCCAACGACATCCTGGTCTCAGTCAACAACCGTCTCCCTCATGCCCCCGACGTATACCGGGTCGATCTGACCACGGGCCGACTCGCGCTCGAAGTGAGGAACGACCATGGCATCGTTGGTTGGCTGGCCGACTTTAGCCTACGCGTCAGGGGCGGTATCACGATCAGAGGCGACGGCGGGCATACGTTGCTTGTTCGCGATACGCCCACCTCGAAATGGAGGAAGCTGGCAACATGGGGGCCGCAGGACGCCCTCACCAGTGGGCCGATCGACTTCGCGCCGGATGGCAAGGGCATCTACGTACTTAGCAGCACAGACAGTAACACGAGCCAGCTCCGGCGGATCGACCTGGCGACCGGATCAGAAACGACGTTGGCCCACGACGAGCAAGCTGATATCACGCAGGTTCTCGTGCATCCCCTCGAGCGCACGATTCAGGCTGTCGCATACTCCAAGCAGCGCTGCACCTGGCAGGTGCTCGATGAGTCCATCGCTGAAGACTTCGAGGTCATCGGCGGCATTCAATGCGGCGATCTCGGAATCATCAACCGGGACCACCGGGATCAAACCTGGCTGATCTACTTCGGCGTCGATGACGGTCCCATCCGGTACTACGCCTACGATCGTGCGACGAAAAAGGCCGAGTTCCTGTTCAGCAACCGCAAGTCCCTTGAGGGTTTGACTCTCGCCAAGATGGGACCGATTCGTTTCAAGGCTCGTGACGGTTTGCTCATCCACGGCTATCTGACCGCGCCGCCAGGGATACCGCCCAAGAAGCTGCCCACGATCCTGCACGTTCACGACGGTCCCTGGAGCCGACACGTGTGGGGTTATGACGCGGTGGCCCAGTGGTTGGCGAACCGCGGCTACGCCGTGCTTCAGCTCAACTACCGCGGATCGAAGGGGTACGGCAAGGAGTACCTCAACGCCGGCAACCGGGAATGGGGAGGGAAGATGCAGGATGATCTGCTCGACGGCGTCGCGTGGGCGGTCAAGGAGGGTATCGCCGATCCGAAACGCATCGCCATCTTCGGCAGTTCCTACGGTGGATACGCGACGCTCGCGGGTCTGGCGTTTTCGCCCGAGGTATTCTGCTGTGGGATGGACATTTCCGGGCCGAGCAACCTCGTGTCCTTCATGGAGAACATCCCGCCCTATTGGAAGCTTTTCGAGCCGATCCTCTGGGACCGTGTGGGCCACCCCGAAAAGGACGCCGAGCTCCTCGAGGCTCGCTCCCCTCTGTTCCACGTCGACCGGATCACCAAACCGCTGCTGATCGCCCAGGGTGGGCTCGATTTGCGGGTGAGGAAGTCGGAGACGCTCCAACTGATCAGCGCCATCCGGTCAAGCGGCGGTACGGTCGAATACGAGGAGTACTCCGACGAACGGCACGGAATCCGCAATCCGAAGAACCTTCTGGATTTCTACGCCGGGATGGAGCGGTTCCTGGCCACGCATCTTGGCGGGCGCTGCGAGGAGTAACGCCCACAGTCCGCACGTTTCGCCCGCCGTGAAATAATGACAATGGCGACCTGCGGAGAGTTCCGCTAGCATGTGCGGTTCCCGCGCCGGGCCTGGGGCCGGGATCCGGGCTGGCGGCGCGCTCGTGGCGTCTACCCAACAGACTGGAGTGATCGATGGCTGTCTTCAATCCTGACCGGTATCGTAACATTGTCCTCGTGGGCCACAGCGGCTGCGGCAAGACATCGCTTGCGGAGGCTTTGCTCTTCAAGGCGGGCGCCACGAACCGCCTGGGCAGTGTTCAAGACAAGACATCCATACTGGATTGGTCGGAAGAGGAGAAGGAGAAGCAGACATCGTTCGACTCGGCTGTTTGCCACCTTTCGCACAAAGAGGTGTACGTCAACATCGTCGATACGCCGGGAACACCCGCGTTTTGCGGGCCGGCCATTGCGGCCCTGGCGGCCGCCGAGTGCGCAGTGCTCGTCATCTCCGCCCCGTCGGGCATCGAGGTCAACACGCGGAAGATGTTCCAGCGGGCGAAGGAGCACGGGCTTGCACTCTGGATCGTCATCAACCACATCGACGCGCCGAACCTCGATTTGGGTCGGCTTGTCACGGACATTCGTGAATCGTTCGGCATGGAGTGCGTTCCGCTCAACCTCCCCGCCAACGGCGGCAAGGGTGTGATCGATTGCTTCGCGAATGAGTCCGGCGACGCCGACATCCTGGACGTCGCCGACGCGCATACGGGCATCTTGGAGGCGGTTGTCGGTGCGGACGATGACCTCATGGAGAAGTATCTCGGCGGCGAGCTTTCGGATGAGAAGGCCGGGGCGGCGGCGGCCGAGGCCGTCGCGGTGGGTGAGTGCATCCCAATCCTGTTCACGAATTCGCGCGGCGACGTCGGTGTCGTGGAGTTCCTCGATGCGCTTGCGACGTTCTGCCCGAGCCCGGTCACCGGACTGAAACGAAAGCTCGTTGACGGGGAGAAGGAGACCGAGATCGAACCGAAGCAGGACGGGCCGTTCATCGGTCAGGTCTTCAAGATCAGCACCGACCCCAAGAGCAACATCAAGTACCTCAGCGTGCGGGTACACTCGGGCAAGCTTACCTCAGACATGACAGTAAAGACGGGTGGGGAGACGAAGGGCACAAGACCGGGTCAGATCCTTCGCTCTCTCGGTCAACAGCAGGGCGAGCTGGAGGCCGGCGTCGCGGGTGATATCATCGCGCTGGCAAAGCTCGATTTCGCGATAGGGGACACGCTTTATGTCAAGGACGGCGGTACGATTGCCATGCCCACCCTGCCGCAACCGATGCACTCGCTCGCTTTGGAATCCAAGTCGCGCGGGGACGAAGACAAGATCGGTCTCACCCTGAGACGATTCCAGGAGGAGGACCCATGCTTCGTTTCGGAGCGAGGGACCGGTGGTGAGCTTGTCATCCGCGGGATGGGCGAGATGCAGCTTCGAACCTATTTGACACGGATGGCCAAGCAGTACAAGCTCGAAGTCGAGACCAAACCGCCCAGGATCCCCTACCGTGAGACCATCACCGGCGCGGCCCGAGACGTCGAGTACACCCACAAGAAGCAGACCGGCGGCGCGGGTCAGTTCGGGCGGGTCATCATCAACGTGCTGCCGGCCGAGCGCGGGGAAGGGTATGAGTTCGTCGACAAGATCTTCGGCGGGGCGATCGACCAGTCGTTCCGTCCAAGCGTCGACAAGGGAGTCCGTGCGCAGATGGCCGAGGGTGTGCTCGCCGGTTACCCTGTCGTCGACATCAAGGTCGAGCTGATCGATGGAAAGACTCACCCGGTCGATAGCAAGGACATCGCTTTCCAGATCGCCGGGCGCGGCGCCTTTAGGGCGGGCTTTCTGAAGGCCAAACCCGTGCTGCTCGAGCCGATCGTCAACGTTGAGGTGACGGTGCCATCGGACAATGTCGGTGACATCCAGGGCGATCTGGCCTCACGTCGCGGGCGACCGCAGGGGCAGGACATGCTGCCGGGCAACATGGCCACCATTCGCGCGGTGGTCCCACTGGCGGAGTTGGCTGACTACAGCTCGAGGCTGTCGAGCATCTCCGGCGGTCAGGGCAGCTATACGCTGGAATTCTCCCACTACGAGAGCGTCCCGGGCAACGTCCAGCAGCAGATCATCGACGCCGCCAAGAAGTCCCAGGACAGCGAGTAGCGCCACACGAAGCCGTCAGTCTTCAGCATTCGTCCGTTGAAAACCGCTGGACCGGGGAGATCATGAGTCCCTCGGTGGGCAATGTTTACCCTACACGTTTCATACGGATTTCAGTTATAGACTGCCGAATCGATGTTCCGGCTCTATCGAGTTTTGCAGCACCGCGCGGGCGCGGCAAAGCCGCCTTGCGGCAGCCCGCGGCTCGCTTGCAACCAATCGGCAATCTTCATCTGATACTCGTATCAGTCGTCCCTACGGGACTCAAACGGGTTGAAGAACATCGCCACCCCCGGCATGAATGCCGGGGCTATTCTCATTCGGTCCCTACGGGACGGGAGAAGCGGCAGTCACAGAGAGTCGCTCCACGCGCACAACACACACACCCGCCACCACATCTACAACCACACGCACGGCCCTTGGGAAACACGCCCAAAGCGGCAGCGCTTTTTGAATTGTCACCGCCCCGGAGGCGGTAGCTTAACGAGCAGTCAATGGTACGCACGGCGCACCCCCATGGGCTCCCTACACGAGTGCCACAAAGATCGCCTTCGCGTGGTCGGGGTCAACGGCGAAATCGGCAGGCAGAGATGGTGTTGCGGTGATCCGGTAGTTCCGGGTTTCCGCGCCTTCTTTGACCAGTTCCTTGAACCGGCGCATCGAGAGCCCGCGGTTGTTCGTCGAGATGAGCATCTCCCCTCCCGGTCGAAGCAGTTCAGCCGCCTCACCGACGAGAGCGGGCAAGTCGCGCGCGATCGAGAAAGACTGCTTGCGACGCCGGCCATGCGCAAACGTCGGAGCATCGATGATGATGAGATCGAACTCTTTCCCCTGCCGCTTCGCCCGCTTGAGGTAGTCGCCCGCGTCGGAACGGATGAACTCATGATTCTCGAGGTCGAGATTGTTCAGCGCGAAGTTCACCTTCCCCCATTCGAGGTGCTTGGATGATAGATCGACGCTGACGGTCGCCGCCGCGCCGCCGACAGCCGCCGCCACGGAAAACCCACACGTATACGCGAACAAGTTCAACACATCCCGGCCATCCGCCCTATCGCGCACACGCGTCCGGTTGTCGCGCTGGTCAAGAAACAACCCGGTCAGGGAGCCCTCGTGCGGTCGGATGGCAAACTTCAGCCCGCGCTCGAGAATCTCGATCTCGTCCGCTGCCGCTTTGCCCACAAGTGGCTTGGCACCCTCCGAACGCATCACGATTCCATCGGTGAGGCGCCCGCGTTGTTTCCGGAAGTCCTTCACGTACACGGCCTGCACGCCGAGCATGCGTTTGTACCATCGGGCCGCTTCCTTGACCGATTCAGTCAGCGCGGGGTTTTCTCCCCGGACCTGAAGGACCGCAATCGGCCCGTACCGCTCCGCGACGAGGCCTTTGAGGTCCTCGGCATCGCCCGTCAACAGGCGATAGGCGTCGGTGTCCGGCTCCAGAACGACCGGCAGACGCCGCGTCAACCCGGCGTGCAGGAGACGCTCGATGGCACGACCACCCTCAACCACCGTCGCGAACCCCGAAGGTGGCTTGCAGGTCAACGTAACATTCGATTTCCGACCGGGATGAGGAAACGTCATGCGCGTCAAGTGCAGGCAGGTGAGCTCGACGGACCTGCGCCGCCGCGCGTCATCGTGGAGGCTGTCGCCCAACACCCGCAGACCCGCACCGCGCAACCGGGCTTTCAGCGCGTGGGTGGTCTCAACGCGGGTCCGACAACGCACGTAGGAACGCTTCGTACCCCGTTGAACCGCCGTCACGACGATGCGATCCCTTTCGTCCGAACCACGTGTGTCCTTGCCATTGTCCTGCCTCGACCGCTTCACCCTGCCGCGTTGCGGGCGATCCTTTGTGCGAGAAGCCCGCCGCAAACCGGTTCGAGAGGAGTCAATCTCAAGCCTCGGTCTGGACAAGCGCCCGAGAACGACAGCCAGGTACTCCTGCCGAACAGCACCGCCCCTCAGCGCCGCGCGAATACGCTCGACAATCGTCGACTCCTTCCCCATCAGCAGGATGCCCGACTCGTATCGACTCAGGCGGTTGATCGGTTGGAGGCTCTCCAAGTCCTCGCGCAGCTCGAGGAGAATCTCCGTTACGCCGGACGATCGCTCACCCCGCCCACCCGCATCCACACCGGCGGGCTTGGCCACCGCCAGCAGGAGATCATCTTCGTAAAGAGTCGGCACAAGCCGGTCGACAAGCGTTCCTCCGCTCGTGCTCGTCCGGCCTCGTACTTGGGGTTTGCGCTTCATTTTCATTCACTCGGCATCCGATAACCGCGGTATCGGAGGCATCCTATCGGCCCGGACGTCTCATCACAAACTTTCCAATGCACCCTTGAATAAGAGAGCTTGATCGGTTACCGGTAGTGATGGTGGCGAGACGCCGACGGTGCGGCGCGACCGTTGCACCTCGACACTCGGTGAGCCATTGTAGAAAGAGCCGTGCCGGACCGCTAAGATCGAATAGTCAGCCCCGTCCAACGGTGCTGCGGGATGCAGGACCGATGGGCAGGAAGCCTGGACACTCTGCAAACGTATACTATAAGAGGTGGGCGGGGTTCCGAATCTTACGGGCTGGACGGTTCCCGTATCGGTCGGGAGGGTAGAGGTTGGAGGCTCCGGCATGTGGAGCAATTAACCGAATCGGCGTGAGCTATGGACTGGAACGCACTACGAGAAGAGTTTCCGATCACACGGAACTACAACTTCATGAACCACGCGGCGGCTGCGCCCATCAGCCGTCGGACGGCCGAAGCCGCGCGTCGCTACCTCCAGCACGCCCAGGACAACGCCTATCTTCACGGCGGCTTTTTCAAGCACGTGGACCGGGTTCGCACCCACGCCGCCCTGCTCGTCAATGCCAACCCCGACGAGATTGCCTTTGTCAAGAGCACGAGCGAGGGGCTCAGCTTCGTCGCCAACGGTCTGACCTGGCAAAACGGTGATAACGTCGTGATCACCAACGCCGAGTTTCCAGCCAATGTGTATCCGTGGCAGGCGTTGCGTCCGCTGGGCGTCCAGGTTCGCATGGTGCTCGAGGAGGACGGGCGTATCCCCATCGAGCGGGTGATGGAGACGATCGACAGCCGGACGCGCGTGGTCTCAATCTCATCCGTCCAGTTCGCCAGCGGCTACCGTTCCGATCTCGCCACGCTCGGCGATTACTGCCAGAGCAAGGGCGTGTTCTTCTGTGTTGACGCCATCCAATCACTCGGCGTCTTTCCGATCGACGTCAAGTCGATGAAGATTGATTTCCTGGCTTCGAGCGGGCACAAGTGGCTGTGCGCTCCGGAAGGCACGGGAATCTTCTACGTGCGGAAGGAGATTCAGGGCTACCTTCGGCCGACCACGATCGGGTGGCTGACCATGAAGGATCCGTTCAGCTTCTCCAAGTATCAGTTCGAGTTCGCCGATTCGGCAAGGCGCTATGAGGCGGGCACGTACAACCTTCCAGGCATCTTCTCCCTCGGCGCGGCGATCGAACAGGTGCTCGAGATCGGTGTCGAGGAAATCGCAAAACGGCTCCTATTCCTGACCGACCGACTCACGACGCAACTGCGCGACAAGGGCTACCGCGTGATCAGCTCACGTGCGCCGGCTGAGGCCAGTGGTATCGTGGCGTTTATCTCCGACCTGCACGACCATGAGCAGGTCCAGCGGCATCTCGAGGGCGAGCACCGGATCGTCATCGCGGTTCGCTGCAATCGACTCCGCGCAAGCCCGCACGTCTACAACAGCGAGCGCGAGATCGACCAGCTCGTCGAATGCCTACCGAAACACTGATCGATTGTCGACGCTCCTCGCGCACCCGGCGAAAGGAATCCGCGGAACCGCTACGCGATAGCAGCGTGAACCCAGTTCCGCTTCCGGAAATGTAGTTGTTTTTTCCTCCCCTCCTTAGTCGTCCCTGAAAAAGCGGTTTTGTGGCGTTGGAATGATTACGTCGGCTGG